>DWWO01000131.1 GCA_019119675.1 Candidatus Mediterraneibacter faecipullorum
AAACAGCGGCGGCAGCCGCAATAAGCACGAAGTGCGGTTTTACGAATGGCGCGTGCTGAACTGTTATAATGCATCATCACTATTATTCGGGAGGTACTATAAGTGGAAAAGAAAATCACGATCCAGGACATTGCAGACGCTTTAGGTCTTTCCAGAAATACGGTATCAAAAGCACTGAATAATACGGGAGTCCTTGCCGAGGATACCCGGCAGAAGATACTTGAGAAAGCGGCGGAAATGGGCTACCGCCGGGTCATATATATATCGGATCCTTCCCCGGCGGAAAAAGGTGAGGTAAAAGAGCTGGCTCTTATCACCCAGAATATGCCTTACGGCTCCCATTTCGGAACCTATGCGCTGAACACGTTTCAGGAGCGGATGAGCAAGAATAACTACCGGCTGTCCATGTTTCCGGTAAGAGATACAGAGATTGCTTCGTTAAGTCTTCCAATGGGCTTTAATAAGGAAAAGACTGCCGGGATCATATGTCTTGAGCTGTTTGATCCGGAATATATCGAGATGCTGAACACTCTTGATATCCCGCTTCTCTTTCTCGATACAGCCGCCGATACCGACATGACACGGATCAATGCAGACTTTCTGCTCATGGAAAATCATCTGAGCATTTTTAATCTTACAGACGCATTGATACAAAACGGCTGCCGGCGCTTTGCATTTGCAGGAAATCCGGAACACTGCCGTTCCTTCTCCGAAAGATATCAGGGCTTTATGCACGCACTCAGCGTGAACAAGCTCGAGCCATGCACTTCGCAGTTTACCGGAAGAACAGTCTTCTCAGATGCGCAGACACTGACGGAGACTATCAGGCGGACGCTTCAGCTTCCCGAAGTATTTGTATGCGCCAATGATTTTGTTGCAGTCGACCTGATCCGCGCTCTAAAAAAATGTGGGCTGAACGTACCCGGCGATGTGCGGGTCACAGGTTTTGATAATTCCACCGAGTCAAGAATTATCGAGCCACATCTTACGACCGTTGACATTCCAAGTTCTAAGATGGGTTATATTGCGGCAGATATGCTGCTCTCCCGCATCAACGACCCAGATATGCCCTACCGGATCACACACGTCCGGACAACGCTGAAGTTCAGGGCTTCCACAGGGAATCTTAACTTCTGACAGACATAAAAATATCCGGGAGGAAATCAGCTCCCGGATATTTTTATACTATTTTCAATTACTATAAAGACGCTCCGTCCAGTCCTCTCCCAGCGGCTTCCGAAGCAGATTATTCTCGTCGAAGATAACCTTATCCCCTTCGTTGATATCACGATCATAGAGAAGCTGATCCGGCATTCTGCAGGTGCGCTCCTCTCCAGCGGGCGACTGAAGGGTAACAAGTACGGTTACCGGCTGGTCTTCTGATCTTTCTTCACATCCGTAGTCAAGGTCTTCTTCTATTTTTAATACAGTGTATATCATTTCTCTTTTCCTTTCATGCTGTAAAATATCATCTCCACTCTGCTTATTGTAACATATTTCGCGCAAACCTTGACCGGAAATTACCCGAAATGCTACAATGCGTTTATTGCAGGAATAAACTGCCGCAGACATCTTCAAGGACATCTGCCTGCATTCACCATAATTAAGGAGCTGCAAAATGGACATTAAAGTTTATCATACATTACACAAGGATGCCGTTAAGATCAGAAAAGAAGTGTTTATGGAAGAACAGGGATTTCACGATGAATTTGACGAAACAGACGAGACTGCCATCCATCTTGTCCTGTACATAGACCAAGTCCCCGCCGCCACGTGCCGATTTTTTCCCGGACAGACACAGGGCGAATATATCGTCGGGCGAATCGCCGTTGAAAAAGAATTTCGCGGAAATCATCTCGGTTCCCGGATCCTTTCCGCTGCTGAATCCGAGATCAGAAACTCTGGCGGCAACACCGTCCGCCTGCACGCCCAGCAGCAGGCAAGACCTTTTTATGAAAAGCAGGGCTATACCATTTTCGGAGAACCGGATTTTGATGAAGACTGCCCGCATATCTGGATGGAAAAAGAACTGGAAAAAAATGTCATGAAAGGATTTTATCAATGAAAGCATTCGAGAGATTATTAAAATATGCAGTGATCAGAACTCCCAGCGACGAGGAGAGCGATACCGTGCCCTCCTCCGCCTGCCAGTTCGAACTGGCACAGCATCTGTACCGGGAGCTTTTTACAATGGGGATCACGGACGTGAAAGTGGATACCCAGTGTTACCTGTACGCCCACATTCCTGCCACGCCGGGCTATGAAGACCGGCCGAATCTTGGATTCATTGCACATCTGGACACAGTATCCGACTTCTGTGATCACCGGATCACCCCCGAGATCCACGAGGATTACAACGGGCGGGAACTTCCCCTCGGCACAAACGGCCGCGTCCTGTCGCCGGATATGTTCCCACACTTAAAGGATCTGAAAGGACGCACCCTGATCACAAGCGACGGAACTACGATCCTCGGCGCAGACGATAAAGCGGGAATCGCCGAAATCATGACCATGGCAGAACGGATCCTGGATGAAAATATCCCTCACGGCCCTATTTCCATCGCCTTTACTCCGGACGAGGAGATCGGCATGGGAGCCGCTCATTTCGATGTGGAGGAATTCGGTGCGGACTTCGCCTACACACTGGACGGGGACACGGAAGGTGAGATCCAGTATGAGAACTTCAATGCCTCCAAAGCGGAATTCCAGATCAGCGGCGTAAATGTCCATCCGGGCTCTTCCAAAGATGTTATGGTAAATGCTTCTCTCGTGGCCATGGAGATCAACTCCATGCTGCCCGAGGGAGAAACACCGCGTGATACAGACGGATACGAGGGCTTCTATCATCTCATTGACATGAAAGGTGATGTGGGAAATGCAGTACTCCGGTATATCATCCGGGATCATGATGCAGCGAAATTTGAAGAGCGCAAAGAGACACTTCGGAATATAGAAAAAAAGATCAATCAGAAATGGGGACGCGGCACTGCTGCCCTCACCATAACAGACCAGTACCGCAACATGGCCGAAATCATCTCCGGCTGTATGCACTTGATCGAGAATGCAAAAAAAGCCTGCCGGAATGCAGGCGTCACACCGCTGATCCTCCCAATCCGGGGCGGCACAGACGGCGCCCAGTTAAGCTTCAAAGGACTGCCCTGTCCCAACCTGGGAACCGGCGGTCACGGATATCACGGGCCATATGAGCATATCACAGTCGAAGGTATGGACGCAGCGTGTGCGGTTGCACTGGAACTTGTGAAAATATATGCAGAACAGATATCCTTCTGACCAGGCAGTCCGATCTGACTGTTCTGTCTGCTCTTCAGTTCTGTCATTTCAGTACAAAGTGATTTCTGTCAAAGGACAGTATCCCCTCTTCCCGCATCCTGCACAGCTCTGCGGACATGGCGCTCCGGTCCACGGAGAGAAAGTCCGCGAGCTGCTGCCGGTTAAAGGGGATATCAAATACCGGACTCCCTGCTCTCTGGGACTGTTCCGATAAATAAGATAACAATTTCTCTCTCGTCGTTCTCTTTGACATGTGTTCCAGCTTCTGAGTAAGCATTTTATTCTTCTGAGCGAGCACGGTGAGCAGGTTGCGGATCAATCGTCCGTGGAACTGACATGCCGACGGGCACATGGTAAGGATCCGCTTCACATCCAGGAAGAGCACTTTGCTCGGCTTTACGGCGACTGCATTATTCAGTAATTCATCACTCCCGAGACATGCATACACTTCACCGAATATCTCTCCTTCTGAAATCTCGCTGAGGATACTCAGATTCCCCCAGTAATCTTCTTTCTGAATATGGATACATCCCTCCAGAAGCAACGCCACGCTGTCAATGCGCTCTCCCCTGCTGAATACATATTCTCCTTTATGGTAGTCCCGTGTAACAGCTGACAGGCATTCCAGCATGGAGGTAAATTCATCTTCACTGATTCCCTGAAACAGCTTTGAATTTTTTAATAGTGATAAATATTTTTTCATAATTCCCATTCTGTTGTATTTACAACTGTTATGTTTTAAACATCGTACTATACTCATGATACATCGTCAAGCGATGCAATACAGAAATCAATCACAGTGCCGGTAGATAAACAAAAACACGGCCGGCGCTGACAGGAGGTTATGAAAATGTCAGATAAAATGTTTTGTTTTCAGTGTGAGCAGACTGCAGGATGTACCGGATGCACCGGCAAAGCCGGAGTCTGCGGAAAGAGCGCAGATGTGGCAGGACTTCAGGATAACCTTACAGGCGCCCTGATCGGCCTTGCACGGGCAGCCAGCGGAAATACGCCCTCTCCGTCCACTCACCAGGCAATGATCGAGGGGCTGTTCACAACGATCACCAATGTAAACTTTAACGAAGAGACGATCCGCCAGCAGATCGAGAATGTGACAAGAGAGAAAAACGCCCTCATCCCCGGGTGCGGAGGCTGTGCCCAGCCATGCGGCAGAACGGAGAATTATGATATGGAACTGCTCTGGAATACAGACGAGGATATCCGCTCTCTGAAATCCCTGATTCTGTTCGGTCTCAGGGGAATGGCGGCATATGCGTACCACGCAATGGTACTGGGTTATTCTGATGAAGAAGTCAACACTTTCTTCTATGAAGGAATGTTTGCCATCGGCGAAGATCTGAACATGGACCAGCTTCTCCCCATTGTAATGAAAGTGGGCGAGGTCAACCTGAAATGCATGGCACTTCTAGATCAGGCAAACACAGAGACCTACGGGGATCCGGTTCCTGTCACCGTACCGCTTACAGTAGAGAAAGGACCGTTCATCGTGATCAGCGGGCACGATCTGAAAGACCTGCAGCTTCTTCTGGAACAGACAGAAGGGAAAGGGATCAATATCTATACCAACGGTGAAATGCTTCCCGCCCACGCATATCCGAAACGGAAAGCTTACCCTCATCTGAAAGGAAATTTCGGCACTGCATGGCACAATCAGCAGAAAGAGTTCGCGGACATTCCGGCTCCGGTCCTGTTTACGACCAACTGTCTGATGCCGCCGAAAGCAAGTTATGCGGATCGTGTGTTTACAACAGAAGTTGTCTCTTATCCGGGAGTTATCCACATTGGAGAAGATAAAGACTTCACACCCGTCATCGAAAAAGCGCTGGAACTTGGCGGTTATTCGGAAGATCAGGAATTCACCGGAATCAACGGCGGAAAGACAGTCACCACAGGATTTGCGCGCAATACCGTATTATCCGCTGCAGGTACGATCGTAGATGCAGTAAAGGACGGCGCCTTAAAGCACATCTTCCTTGTCGGCGGATGCGACGGGGCGAGAAAAGGCCGCAGCTATTATACAGATTTTGTAAAGCAGACACCGGCCGATACGACAGTACTCACTCTCGCCTGCGGGAAATACCGGTTCAACGACCTTGATCTCGGTACCATCGGCGGTCTCCCGCGGATCATGGATATGGGACAGTGCAACGATGCCTACAGCGCGATCCGGGCCGCTCTTGCTCTGGCGGATGCGTTTGACTGCGGCGTCAACGACCTGCCACTGACACTTGTACTTTCATGGTATGAGCAGAAAGCTGTCTGCATCCTGCTGACACTCCTGCACCTGGGTATCCGGAATATTTATCTCGGCCCCACCCTGCCGGCGTTCCTGTCACCTGGCGTGCTTGATTTTCTTGTGAAGAATTACGGAATCCGTCCGACTACAACACCGGAGCAGGATCTCAAGGAGATACTCGGATAATATCATTTTAAAAAGGGGCTTTGCGGCCCCTTTTTACTCTTCTTTCCACAAGCGCTGTATGATTTCCGGGAAGTCGATCTCAAGCTGTCCGTCATAAATCCTCACAGGCACTTTATCACGGAACGTATACATCGAGATTTCCGGAGCATCCTCACCCTCGAACCAATAGCATACGATCTTTTCCCTCTTTCGGTCCACGATCCAGTATTCCCGCACGCCGGCATTCATATACTTCTGCACCTTAATCCCGTAGTCCCTCTTCCGGCTGGAATCCGAGACGATCTCAATGCAGAAGTCCGGCGCCCCGTAGATTCCTTTCCGCGTGATTCTTTCCTCTTTGCAGATCAGAGCGATATCCGGCTGCACGATGGTTCTGTCGTCGCAGTCAATCTGTACATCCAGAGGCGACGGGAGCACACGGCAGGGTCCTTGTTTTTCTCGGATAAACAGCTTTATCTCAAACAGCAGCTCCGTGATCAGCTCCTGATGTGTAAATGTAGGAGCTTCAAGAAAAATAAGCACTCCGTCGATCAGCTCCGCCCGGATATCTTCCGGCAGCTTCCTGTAATCGTCTACCGTATATTCTCCTTGTCTTTTCGTAACATACGGAGCAGCCGCTTCTCTGACAGCATCCGGCAGATTCCGATATGCCTCATCGCCGGCTTTTGCCCATAAACTGTCTGTCCGGTCATAAGGTGTATCATAGATGCTTCTGCCGGAATCAGGTTCCGGATTCTCGATGCCGGCAGCGCCATACAGGACATCTTCAAGAGCACGAAGCGTATCATATCGCGGAGAACGCGTCTCCCCGCTTAAGATCTTATTGATCGTTCCCACCGGCACTCCGGACAGTTGGGAAAGCTGTTCTGTAGTAAGTCCCAGTTCTTTCTTCCGCTGATTCAGGTTCTCATAGAGCATAAGAATTCCTCCTTTCTGTCTTACGTTCATAATATACCCGTTTTTGATAATCATCAACCGTTTTTATCTTTTTCGGGTGAATTCAGATGGGTGCTGTCTCAAACTGTTCTGCTGTATATAAATTGATGTAACGCATCGAGCTGATCTTTAAAATCTTTCATCCCCAGATCATACAGCTTTTTCTCCGTCTCCTCATCCATAGAATAGGTCCCCACTTTGACCGGTTCGCTGGGAGCGAAGATGAACACTTTTCCTTCTTTCTCCAGATCAAATACTTCTTTCTGGTTTTTTGTATATGTAATATGTCTCTGATCAATGGCCTCTATGATCTTCGGATACTTCCGGCAGAGCGCAGAATACAGGAACCGCATTCCCTGAGGTTTCCTCACATAATCCCGGCGTTTGGAAAGGATCACCACCAGGCGGTCACATCCTTTTTCCAGGGCATGGCGCACGGGAATAGCGTCGGCGATGCCCCCGTCATAATAGGGGACGCCGTCGATCACGACCGGGCGGCATGCCGCGGGGATCGCGCTGGACGCCATGATGGGACGGTAATCATCCTGCTTCATCTCTTCTTTTCCGAAATATCTGGCTTCTCCGGTCAGGGCATTTGTCGCTACTACTTCATACTCTGCAGGGCTTTTCATAATGGCGGCAAAGTCCAGCGGATCTTTTCCTCCGGAATTTGTCAGTTCTCCGTATATATACTGAAGGCCGAACAGATTGCCTGTCGCAAGAAGGCTCCTGATGCCGAAATACTTCGGGGAATGGATATGGTCTGTAAAAAACCGGAGATTCCTGCCCCGCTGTCCGGCCACATAGGAAGCCACATTGCCCGCGCCGCCGGATACGCCGATACAGTAATCAAAGGAAATGCCGTGATCCAGAAATGCATCCAGGATCCCGGCATTGTAAGCGCATTTCATCCCGCCTCCTCCACTACAAGTCCGATCTTTTTCTTCCTGTCCATCCTGTACTCCTCCGTTTCAGTTTCTCCGGTTTATCTGTATTTCCACGTTTCATTTTTGTCCTTCTGTCCTGCCAAACTGCCGCTCCCAGCCGTTCGGCGGTACCGGATCCATATTGCGCAGTGTCCCGGCACCGGGAATATCGCCTGCGAGCATACCGTGGGCTACATCAAACAGGACATCCGCAAGATCTGCGCGATATACTGCCGCACGTGCCCCCACTTGATGCAGCATATCCGCTGCTGCACCCTGCAGAGGTCCGCGAAGGTGCTGCCAGAGCATCCCCCGTTTCATATCCAGACTGCGGATGTGGTCGGGATGACGTGCACGTGCTGCTGAAAAGATTGCAGATTCCAGATAGCTTACCGGACTGTCGGAAAGCCATATCCCGAGTTTGCTCTGCACATATCCCCGGATCCCCACCGTAAAGAACTGATCAAGGAGCCAGAATTCTCCCAGATCACGTGCCATAAGTTCAAGCGGAGCGCCCTTTTTATGTGCGTCCTCCCATATCCTGATCCAGCGGTCAAGGTACCTTCCGCTGACGCGCGCGGCTGTGGGAGGATTGATCTCTTTGAGATCAACAAATCCCAGATGACCGTCTTTTATCATTTTTCCCATGCTGCTTCCTCTTCTTTCTTTTTCCGGTAAACTCTTCACATTACATACTACATTTTAGAAAAAAAGAAAGGTGTTTGTCAATAAGACGCGTGTCTCCATAATAAAAATCACCGTCTCCTGCCCAGCTGCAAGATCGCGGAAAGTATCCGGACCTTATGAACATCTATCAGCAAAAAGGATGGATGCGGCTTGTGAAGTACTACTGGAGTTTGAAAGTCCGGAATCTTTGTACGGAAGTATCGACAATTTTACTTCTCTGTATTATAATTTGTCCGGTGGCAACAGTTCATCCATCTGATGCCTGTCAATGAGTAAAACAGCGGCGGCAGCCGCAATAAGCAC
>DWWO01000022.1 GCA_019119675.1 Candidatus Mediterraneibacter faecipullorum
TACATTAAATGTAAGGATGGTGTGATGCGAAATAACTTTATCGCATCGGTCAGTAAAACGGCAGCGAAAGGTTTCAGGGATAAGATCAAAGCACTGGAGATACACAAGAGAACCGGGTGCAAGATAGACATGATTGCAGAACTGCTGAATCCAATGATTAGAGGGTGGATGAATTACTTTGGAAAATTTAATCCGTCAGCAATGAAAAACACGTTACAGTGTATTGAACGCAGACTGATAAAATGGGCAATGTGCAAGTATAAAAGTTTTCGTGGACGCAGACGGAGGGCTGAGAAATGGCTCTCGTCTATCAGGAAACGAGAGCCGAAGCTGTTTGCTCATTGGAGCAGGATGTACTCGTATTGTTAAATGATAAGAGCCGTATGAAGGGAGACCTTCACGTACGGTTCCGTGAGAAGTTTGAGGTGAAAGTCCTCTTACTTACTCGACTGAGAGGGGAGAGAAAATCTCCCCTACTCGATCCACAGTAAAAATACCCCTGCTATGCAGAGGAAGAAAATCGATTTAAATTGTAGGCTGTTTCCATACTTTCGGAATTGTGGTAGGATGATAAGTATAAAGTGCAAAATCAGGATTTAGGAGATTGAGGATATGGATTTATTTCAAGAGTAACTTCCCATTTACCGAGGAGACAGCAAATTGGTTTAGCCGGCGCCGTCTGCGCACCGGAAGAGAAAGGAGAGATTCTTGTGTCAGTTACAGGTGCAGTGATGGTTCCCCATCCGCCTCTGATCGTGCCGGAGATCGGACACGGGGAGGAACGTAAGATACAGGCTACGATAGATTCCTATCATCGTGCCGCACAGAAGATCGCAAAGTGGAAGCCGGATACAGTTGTTGTGATATCACCTCATTCCGTGATGTATGCAGACTATTTTCACATTTCGCCGGGAAACGGGGCGAAAGGAAGCTTTGCCCGGTTTCGTGCGCCTCAGGTAAAATTCCAGGCGGACTATGACACAGAATTCGTGCAGATGCTCTGTCAGGAGGCGGAAGCCAGAGACATCCCTGCGGGAACACTGGGAGAGCGGGATAAAAGTCTGGATCACGGGACGATGGTCCCGCTCTATTTTCTGGATCAGTATGATACAGACTATAAGCTGGTGCGCATCGGTCTGTCGGGCCTGCCTTTGACAAAGCATTATGAGCTGGGACAGTGCATCAAAAAGGCTGCGGAACTTCTGGAGCGGAATACAGTGGTCATAGGAAGCGGTGATCTGTCGCATAAGTTAAAGGAGGACGGACCTTACGGATTTCAGAAGGAAGGACCGGAGTATGACGACCGGATCATGGATGTGATGGGAAGGGCTGCGTTCGGAGAATTGTTTGACTTCTCAGAGAATTTCTGTGAGAAAGCGGCAGAGTGCGGTCACCGGTCGTTTACGATCATGGCAGGAGCCTTTGACGGTCTTGCGGTGAAGACGGAGAAACTGTCCCATGAAGGTACGTTCGGCGTGGGGTACGGCGTGTGTATCTACGAAGTATCGGGCAGAGATGCGGACAGATATTTCTTGGAAGAATACCGTCAGAGAGAAGAAGAAAAAGCAAGAAAGAGGAAAAACGCCGAAGATCCGTTTGTACGGCTGGCAAGAAAGACGATAGAGACATATGTGCGAACAGGTGAGAAGATCAGCGTGCCGGAAAGGCTGCCGGAGGAGATGTATTCCCGTCGGGCGGGAGTGTTCGTATCACTGAAAGAGGACGGAAGGCTCAGGGGCTGCATCGGTACGATCGCGCCGGTCCGAGGCAGTATAGCGGAAGAGATCATTGAAAATGCTATCAGCGCAGCTGCAAAAGATCCCAGATTCCATGCTGTTGAGCCGGAAGAGCTTGAACGGCTTGTGTACAGTGTGGATGTACTGGGGGATGCAGAGAAGATCAGTTCTCCGGAAGAACTGGATGTGAAGCGTTACGGCGTCATTGTGAGCAGAGGGTACAGACGGGGACTGCTCCTGCCGGATCTTGAAGGCGTGGATACAGCGGAAGACCAGATCGAGATCGCCAGACAGAAAGCAGGAATTCCAGAAGATGCGGAGGATATCACTCTGGAGCGCTTTGAGGTGGTGAGACATTATTGAAGACAGAGATCAGCAAAACAGAGATCAGCAGTCATGGTAGGAAAATCGTGGGAACGGCAGCCGTCTGTCAGGTCTGTCCCCATCACTGCAGATTAATGGACGGCCAGTACGGCAGATGTGGAGCGAGAAAGAACGAGAACGGGAAAATTATCTGTGACAATTACGGAAAGGTGACAGCTCTGGCGCTGGATCCGATAGAGAAAAAGCCGTTAAGGCATTTCTTCCCGGGGAGCATGATCCTGTCCGTGGGGAGTTACGGCTGTAATCTGTCCTGCCCGTTCTGTCAGAATCATGAGATTTCCATGATCAGACCGGGAAATGCCTATACAACAGGGCGTGCAGAATGTGCAGGACATGGAGCAGCTGAAGATCCAGAGCATACCGGTTGGCGTATGATGCGGCCGGAAGAAATCGCGGATCTGGCGGAAGACTGCCGCGGCAGGGGAAATATCGGCGTGGCATTTACCTACAATGAGCCGCTGGCAGGATACGAGTTCGTCCGGGATACTGCCCGTCTGGTCCATGAGCACGGGATGAAAAATGTCCTGGTCACCAACGGGACGGCTAAGCTTCCGGTACTGGAGGAACTGCTGCCGTATATAGACGCCATGAATATCGACCTGAAGGGATTTACAGAGGAGTATTACCGGAAACTGGGAGGCAGTCTTGAGACGGTGAAAGAGTTTATCCGGCGTGCCGCGAAAGAGTGCCATGTGGAACTGACGACCCTGATCGTGCCGGGAGAGAATGACTCTGCGGAGGAGATGGAGAGGGAGGCGGAATGGATCGCTTCTGTGGATCCTGAAATCGTGCTCCATGTGACAAGATTTTTCCCGAGATACCGGATGACGGACCGGAAGGCCACGGATGTAGGAGAAGTATACCGGCTCCGGGATGCGGCAGGGAAGTATCTGAAATATGTATATACGGGAAACTGCTGAATGAAGAACCGTCTAAACAAAATCTAAACGCCTGCCCGGCAAATATTATCACTCTCTTAATGAAAGAAAGGCTATGATAAAGATAAGAAAAGAGGGTGATCGATATGTTGAAAGATTTGTTATTATTCCTGCTCATGATGGCAGGCGGAGCATACGGATTATGGATCATGCGCGGAGTGGACGGCTTTATGAAGCGCAGACGTGAAGAAAAAGGCGGAACAGTGAGAAACGTGTATGCATATATCGGGCGGATAAAGGGAGTTCAGGAAAAGAAAGCCGCTTAAGCGGGTACAATTATATATGATCCAAGATGAAAAACAGCCTCTCGGGAAATTTACTCCGAGGGGCTGTTTTTAAAAATATGGTTGAAATCGAACTTATGTTCTGGTAAAATTAAATCAGGCACTGCTAGAGAACGGTAGGCAGTTGGTCCCTCAACAGAGGGAGTGAACCCTCTGATTACATAGAAATCTCTGCAAAGGGAAATCTTGGAAAGGAGGGCGAACTTATGAGTGATTTTGAAATGCTCTCCATTGTACTGATGATACTCGGTATTGTTGTTACAATCTTAATTGCATACATCGATCACATGAAAAAGTAACCGCCCCACGCCAAAGGATTGCGGTTACTTTTCGTAACTAATATATTTTGGAACTAACCGCTTATCGGTAGTGCCTGTTTCTATAGTTATATTAGCAAAGTGTGCAGAGAATGTCAAATTGTTCAGGTGTTCATTGTACGGCTCAAGAACCACATTGTCAAACTAGAGGCAAAGTGATAATATCAGAGAGAAAAAGAAGCATCATGCAGGGAGAATGAAGCAGATGGAGAAGATAAGCGGACGGATAAAGAAAATCATGCATAGAGAACGGCTGATCTATCTGGGACGGACGGCGGCGATCGTGTTGGCGGCAGCTCTTATCGGTCTTTACCTGAGCCGCGCCGGAGTCATGAAAGAAAACATCCTTATGGTACTGCTGATCGGCGTGATCCTGACAGGTGCCTTTACGGCGGGATATGAGTACGGCGTGGTCGGGGCAGTGGCAAGTGTGCTGATCTTCAACTATTTCTTCACCGTGCCGGTCCATACATTTGCAATCATGAATCCGGACGATGTGGTGCTGATGATCTTTTTCCTGATCGTATCGTTCATCTCGTCGGCTATGACGGCGCGTTTCCGCAGGCAGGTAGCGATCGCGGAAGAAAATGAGAGGACAGCCCGGCATATGTCGGAACTCTCGGAGCGCTTTATCAATGTCACGGGAACGGAACGGATCACGGATCTTGGCCTTTCCTATATCAAAGAAAATACCGGATATGACGCTGCCGTCAGGCTGGACGAACGCAGTGCGGACGAACAGCCGGACACGGCAGGTGCAGTCCTGTTCCCGATCGGAGGCATTGCCCGTAAGACGGGAGAGATCATCGTCTTTACGAAAGACCGGGGGCTTGGTGCGGAGCAGGAAATCTTCATACGCGCTGTGGCGGGGCAGATGGGGATCGCCCTTGACCGGGAGAGGATCTATGAGAAGCAGGAGAAGACGAAGCTTCAGGTAGAGCGGGAGCATCTGAAGAGCAGTATGCTGCGCAGCATATCCCATGACTTCCGGACACCGCTGACGGGGATCATCGGCGACTGCGACCTGATCCTGCAGCGCCATGTGACCAGGCCTGAAGAGCAGGATGAGCTTTTAATGGATATCCGGGAACAGAGCATGTGGCTGACCCGCACGATGGAGAATATCCTGAGTATGACGAAGATCGAGAGCGGCGCGGATTTTATCAGCAGGAGAGAAGAAGTGGTGGAAGACCTTGTGTATGAGGCGGAGAGCCATGTGAGCGGTCTCAGGGAACACAGGAGATTTCAGGATTCCATGCCCGAAGAAGTGCTGATCGCGGATGTGGACGCAAGGCTGATCGTGCAGGTGCTGGTAAACCTGTTGGATAACGCAGTAAAGCATACGAAAGAGAACGGACTGATCCGGTTGAATGTATCGTATCAGGACGGCAGGGCGTACTTTGTCGTGGAGGATAACGGACCGGGCATCGAGCCGGGACAGGAGGAGACGATCTTCGGAGAATTTGTCTCTCTTGCAGGCAGAGGACCTGACCAGAAGCACGGGATGGGGCTTGGGCTTGCCATATGCAGGGAAGTCGTAAAGGCCCATGGAGGCGAGATCCGTGCGGAGAACCGGCCGGAGGGCGGAGCCAGATTTGTCTTCTGGCTGAATGCGCAGCCGGCAGTACAAATGGAAGAAATGGAAGAAGAATACGGGGGAACAGAACGGGATGGAAGAGAAGCAGACCATATTGATCGTTGAGGACGACAAATACATTATCCATTTTATATCGATGAGCCTGAAAGAAGAGAACTATACGTTCTGGACGGCAAAGTCAGTAAAAGAGGCGTTAAGCCTTTTCTATGCCAACCGGCCGGATCTGGTGATCCTCGATCTGGGACTGCCGGACGGAGACGGACTGGACGTGGTCAGAAGCATCCGGGAGATCGCTTCCACCCCGATCATCGTTGTGTCGGCACGGCAGGAGGAACCGGAGAAGATAAGGCTTCTGGATGCCGGAGCGGACGATTATGTGACAAAGCCGTTCTATATGGGAGAGCTTCTGGCGAGGATCCGCGCCGCCTTAAGAAAAAGGGAAAACCGTCCGGCGGATCAGGACTTGCGCTTTACAGACGGGGATCTTCTTGTGGACTACGAAAGACGGCGTGTGGAAGTGGACGGGCATGAAGTCCATCTCACGCCCATCGAGTATAAGATCCTGCTCCTTCTGATCGCCAACCGGGGGAAAGTGCTTACCCATCATTATATCTTAAAAGAAGTGTGGGGATATGCAGAGGGCGTAGAGGCAGGAACCCTGCGGGTGTTCATGGCGACTCTCCGCAGGAAGATCGAGAAGAATCCGTCCCGGCCGCAGCATATCATTACGGAAGTAGGCGTGGGATACCGGTTTAAATAGAAAAAATTAAAAGCCCATATGGGAGTCAGGAGATAACGATAGGATGAAGTATTCACTGGATTTAAAAAAATACGCGGCGCTGGCGCGCAGGACCGCAGCGGAAGGATGCGTGCTGCTGGAAAACAGGGAGGGCGCGCTTCCTTTGAAAAAGGGTGCGAAGACGGCTGTTTTCGGGAGAGCGGCCTTTAACTATTATAAAAGCGGTCTGGGATCGGGAGGACTGGTCAATACAAGATACACGGTCAGTATTCTGGACGCGCTGAAAAAGGAAGACACGATCTTGGTAGACGCGCGGCTGGAGGAGATCTATAAAGAATGGATCGCAGACCACCCTTATGACCGGGGAAACGGATGGGGAAAGGTGCCATGGTTTCAAAAAGAGATGCCCGTCACAGAAGAAATGCTTGAGATTGCCCGAAGCTGCGACATCTCGCTGGTGATCATCGGAAGGACCGCAGGCGAAGATGAAGATAATACGGATCAGCCGGGGAGCTGGCTGCTGACCGAAGAGGAAGAAAGTCTGATCAGACAGGTTACAGAGAACAGCCGGTGTACGGCGGTGCTTCTGAACACCGGGAATATCATCGATATGAGCTGGGTGAAAAAATATGCGCCGCAGGCAGTGATGTATGTCTGGCAGGGCGGACAGGAGGGCGGAAACGCTGTTGCCGACGTACTGACCGGAAGAGTAAATCCCTGCGGCAGACTCTCAGATACCATTGCCGACGGGATCGGCGCGTATCCGTCCACGGAAAATTTTGGCGATGTAACCAGAAATTATTACAGAGAAGACGTCTATGTGGGATACCGGTATTTCGAGACATTCGAAAAAGAACGCGTGTTATATCCGTTCGGATACGGACTGTCCTACACTTCCTTTGACATACAGCCAGAGATCGCCGGCAGAAATAAAGAGTCAGTGACCATACAGTCTGTGGTGAAAAATACGGGAACAGCGCCTGGCAGGGAGGTCCTACAGGTCTATGCAGAAGTTCCGCAGGGAATGCTGGGAAATCCGCTGAGAAAGCTGATCGGATTTGCCAAGACGAAGGAACTGGCGCCGGGAAGCGCAGAGACAGTCAGATTGGAGATCCCCAAATATACATTCGCCTCATATGATGATTCGGGAAAGACGGGAGATAAATCCTGCTATGTGCTTGAAGCGGGCGTTTACAGGATCTATGCCGGCGGCAATGTAAGGGACGCGGCATATGCAGGAGAATTCTATGAGGATCATCAGGTGCTTGAGCGTCTGGAGGAGCGCTGCGCTCCGGTGCGGGCGTTTAACCGGATGCGGCCGCAGATCAGAGACGGAAAGGTAAGCCTCTGCTATGAAGAGACACCTCTTAAAAGTGCAGAGATCCGCCGGGATGTTCCCGGAGAGATACCATATACCGGAGACAGGGGATATAAGCTGAAAGACGTTTTTGAAGGAAAGGTCACGATGCAGCAGTTCATCGCGCAATTGCCCGATGAGGAACTGATCACGATGTTCCGCGGGGAGGGCATGTGCAGCGGGCGCGTCACGCCCGGTACGGCCTCGGCGTTCGGCGGAGTAAGCGAAGGGCTTGAAGAGTTCGGGATCCCTGCCGTGTGCTGTGCAGACGGCCCGTCCGGCATACGGATGGACTGCGGCACGAAAGCATTCCTGCTCCCCTGCGGGACACTGCAGGGATGTACGTTTGATCCGGAGCTGATCCAGAGCCTGTATGAGATGACCGGCCTTGAACTGCGCCTGAATCAAGTGGATTCCCTGCTGGGGCCGGGAATGAATATACACCGGAACCCGCTGAACGGCCGGAACTTTGAATATATTTCAGAAGACCCGCTCCTGACCGGAAAGATCGCCGCGGCTCAGACCCGTGGGATGGGGGAGATGAAGATCGGGAATACGATCAAACATTTCTGCTGCAATAACCAGGAAGCAGGACGCAGCACTTCCGACTCGGTCGTCTCGGAACGCGCGCTGCGGGAAATATATCTGAAAGGATTTGAGATTGCAGTGAAAGAGGGCGACGCCCGCTCGGTCATGACAAGCTACGGCGCTGTGAACGGTCTGTGGACGTCGGGAAATGAAGAATTATGCACGGGCATTCTCAGAGATGAATGGGGATTCCGGGGGATCGTGATGACAGACTGGTGGGCGAAAGCCAATTATCCGGGAAAAGATGCTTCCACAGAAGCAAAGACGCCTATGCTCCTTGCGCAGAATGACCTCTATATGTGCGTTCCATGTCCGGCCGAAAACCCGGAGCACGACGATGTGGAGGAGATGCTTGCGGCGGGGAAACTGAGCCGGGGATATCTGCAGCGGACAGCCGTCAACATCTTATCATATATTCTTGAGACCCCGGCCATGGTCCGGCAGATGGACGCTGTAAGTCCGGACGAAAAAGCGGCGGCAGCGGAACTAAAGGCTGCGGACAGGATCGATGATGAGATAGAGTATTATGAAATGAAAGACGCCGGTCTGGAGTATGACGCTGCAAAACTGGATCCGCAGCAGGGACGGTCAGATCAGTTCGGGATTATAGCAAAGACCGGCGGAGAGCTTATCATCTCTATGGAGATGTGCGCAGACCTGACCCCGTTCGCCCAGATACCGGTATCTGTATTCTGCAATGAGGAATACCGGGGCGTGATCCAGATCAATGGAACGGAGGGCAGATGGATCACACGGGAGAAGAATCTCGGGATGATCCGGCAGGGGAAAAACGCGATCCGGTTCTTCTACGGTGCAGACGGGCTGCAGATCGGAGCGCTCCGCCTGCGTGTCATTCCCCGATAAAAGGGGAGTTTCCGGATAACCCTCATGGTCTGTTTGTCAGGGATCAAAGATCATTATGGACCGATAGTCTCTTTGTCAGTGCTTCCAGTATATCTGGTATTTCTCTGGACTCTGCATAAAGCTGATATTCCGGTTCCTGGATATCCTGAAGATAATGAGCGTCGGAGCAGCAGATCACATTGCAATTCTCAAAATACGGGTGCTCACGCCTGATCCGGTGGAGATTTTTAAAGTCATGGAACTCCGCGCAGGTAAACGTACTGCCGGGAGGTACGAAGCCAAGATTGGAGAGTAGGCTCGTGGAAGCCTTATCCACATGGGCGGGATATGCGATGCCCTGGAAGGATCCAACCAACGGGAACACATCGTCGAAAGAGATAGAAGTAGCATTGATGAGGAGATTTTTCACAGTTCCGGTGACTTCGTCTCTCTCATCCATGATCTGCTGCTTCCCGAAGATATCCTCCCGGTTGGGAACAGGCAGCAGTTTTTCGTATACCAGAGCATCAAATGCAAGGGCGTCTTCCAGCGTGGGAAACAGGCAGATCATATGAACTTCTTCCTGGGTTGTCAGTTCCATGCCGGGAATCACGATCACGCCGTATTTTTCACCGTGGTACATAGCGGCAGGACAGTTCCTGCAGGAATTATGGTCTGTAAGGACGATCACGTCCAGCCCTTTGACCGCGGCCATCCCCACGATATTGGCGGGGGTCATGTCATCGTCCCCGCAGGGGGAGAGGCAGGAGTGGATATGCAGGTCATAATAGAGCGGGATCATGATGCACCTGCTTCGTAGATCTCAAGGCCGATATCAAATACCGGAAGCTCTGTTGCGAGTATGGCGATCCCTTCCTCTTCTGCCTTTTCCAGAGTCCCCTCATCCATCCCGATGCCCTCTGCTAGTACGATACAGGCCACGTCCGCAAGGGTGGCTACGGCGAGGGTGTTTTTGTTTCCCATGACAGTGACCCAGACGCTGTCGGCGGGCGCCTTTCCCATAGCGATGCTCAAAAGATCGCAGCAGAATACTTTTGATATCTCACGCGCTGGATCTCCTTTTACCAGAACTTTGCATTCCGGAAGTTCCAGTACAGTCTGTAATTTCATATGTCATGACCTCTCTTTCTTTTTCATGGCCGGCAGACAGAAACCTGATGATCAGTTCTGTCCGGAGCGCCGGTAGTTTCCCGGCACTCCGAATGAGGCCAGCTCTGTGGTCAGTTCTTTGATATATCTGCGGAGCATTTCATCTTCCTCCTCGGACAACGGCTTTCCGGTTTTCTCGCCCTGTGTCAGCGACTCGATCTTCTGGGACAGGTCGGCGATATTGGAACGCAGGACATAGATACAGTCGTTAGGGGTCGCTTCCCCGCGCACGATATCCTCGGCAAGCGTCTGGCAGGTCGGAGCTCCGCAGGAGCCGCAGTCAAGTCCCGGGAACCGGGCGGTCAGTTTCTCTACGTCGCTCATCATTTTCAGGCTTTCCTTGAATGTATTTCCAAGGCGGAAGACGGGCTCGTATTCGATATCGTCCGCCCAGAATATATTCCGGAGTTCTGGAGTGTCATCGAGATGATTTTTCGACACGGGCTGATATTTCGTCAGGCGTTTTGTCTTTGCCATGGCGATGTAGGCGTTCTCCACGGTGAGCGTGCCGCCGACACAGCCGCCGCTACAGGCGTTCAGCTCTACGAATGTGAGCCCGTGGAGTTTCTCGTCTTCGAGTTCCTCCAGCACTCTTAAGATATTTACGATGCCGTCCGCCGCAAGGTAGCTGTCCGTGAGAAGACCGCCCGCCTCTCCGCCTGCATTGCTCCAGCCGATGCCGATGCGTCCGGAATGGGAGAGCGGCTTTAACTGGCTCTCGTCATGTTTCATATGGGGCAGCAGGAGCGGGTATACGTCTTTGATCGCTACTACATTGTCGATATTGCTTTTTTCGATCCCGAGAGGAGCTTTTGCGTAGGATACTTTGGAGGGACAGGGCGAGATAAAGATAATGCCGATCTCCTCCGGCTTCAGCCCGGTCTTCTTCATCGCCTGCGCCCGCGCGATCTCCGCCGCCGCCTCCACCGGCGCTTTGATGGGCAGGAGACGGGAGATAAGTGCGGGAAATTTCACCCGGATCAGCCGGATCACGGACGGACAGGCGGAGCTGATAAAGGGCGCTTCGTCCATATGCTGCTTGATATATGATCTGGAAGCCTCAGACACCAGCTCCGCAGCCGCGCTCACCTCATATACATCGTCAAAGCCCAGCTTCAGCAGCGCATTTAACACAATATCTGTATTTGTCAGATTATTATACTGCGCATAGAGCGACGGCGCCGGAAGAGCAACCGTATATTTGAAATTATTTATAACGGAGAGCGGATCATAGACCGGGATCTTGGCGTGATGCGGGCAGTAGCGGATGCAACGGCCGCAGTCGATGCAGAACTTATCTATGATATGCGCCTTGCCGTTATGTACGCGGATTGCCTGGGTGGGGCAGTACTTGATGCAGTTGATGCAGCCCTGGCAGGCGGATTCCCTAAGCCTTACGGAACGTATGAATTTGTTTGTGCCCACAGACAGTTCCTCCTTTACAGATTGACTTTCATTGTGATCGTTGTCCCCTGTCCTACTACAGTGTCGATATGCATCTCATCGGAATACCGTTTCATATTCGGCAGGCCCATTCCCGCGCCGAACCCGAGTGAACGTACTTCTTCCCTTGCCGTGGAGAAACCTTCCTGCATGGCCTGCTCGATGTCGGGGATGCCGGGACCTGTATCCGCAAGGACCATGGTAATGTCCTTATCCGATATTGTGACCGTGATGGTGCCGCCGTCTGCGTGGATGACCATATTGATCTCTCCCTCATACATGGCGATCGCTGTTTTGCGGATGACGTCGCTGCTGACGCCCAGCATCTTCAGTTTGTTTTTGACAGAGCTGCTGGCCTCGCCCGCACGGGTAAAATCATTTCCGTCGATGACATAAGTAAAGATAAGCTGATCCCCCATTCAGGCACCTCCTCTGAGTCCGTTTTCATACAGGATGCCGCAGGTGGTGAACATATAATGCTTTGTGGCAAGAACGGCGATAGACTTGCCTCTCGCCAGCGCCAGCATATTTTCATCCGGCATCTTGCCGCGGACGAAGATAATGCAGCAGATATCGAGCATCTCAGCCGTGCGTACGACCTGCGGATTGCAGAGACCGGTGATAAGTACGGAACATTTCCCGCAGTATGCAAGGACGTCGCTCATCATATCCGCTGAAAAAACAAACTGTGCATCTAAGTCGGCAAGTTCCTCGCCGTACAGAAACTGTGCGTCAAGCACTTTCTGCATATCTCTGATCGTCATAAGCCCTCCCAAAAGAATCAAAACCGAACATTGACTGCATCGGCCCGGCTGCCGGAAACAGGCGGCGCCGATGCTGTTTCAGTCAGTATAACATCTGGATATGGAAAAGACAATAATTGTATAAACAGAAATAGTACAATGATACTGTTACCGGAAAATTCAGTAAAAAAATATATGATAGTAAAATAGACGAAATTTTCATACTTTTAAGTGGCGTATCGGCATATCGTGTGATATCATTGTTTTAATGAGCATACAATGGGTGGAAGTCCGGGACGCACTGTCCTCAGGACTGGACTTTTGCCAAAGCAGAATTGGAGGTTGAAGAATGACAGCTAAGAAAGGAACCGTTCCGTTTGCCGGAACGAAAGAGCAGGAGGAGGCTCTCGCGAAAGTGATCGATGAGCTCCGGGACGAGAAAGGCGCTCTTATGCCGATCCTGCAGAAAGCACAGGAAATATACGGATATCTTCCTTATGAAGTGCAGAAGATGATCTCGGACCAGACCGGCATCCCTCTGGAGAAGATCTACGGCGTCACTACATTTTATTCACAGTTTACCCTGAACCCGAAGGGCAGATACAGGATCTCTGTCTGTCTCGGGACGGCGTGCTACGTGAAAGGTTCCGGAGATATCTATAATGCCCTGATGGAGAAGCTGGGAATCGAGGGCGGAGAGTGCACGCCGGACGGGAAGTTCTCACTGGATGCGTGCCGATGCGTGGGAGCCTGCGGACTCGCACCGGTCATGATGATCAATGATGAAGTCTACGGACGTCTTACTGTGGACGACATAGACGGCATCCTGGCGCAGTACGAATAAGCCATGATGCCGGAGATATCTCTGAATATTCTGGATGTTGCCGAAAATTCTGTGCGGGCGAAAGCGTCGCTGATCGAGATCACAGTGTCCGTAAATACAAAAGAAGACACTCTGACTGTCGTGATCAAAGACGACGGATGCGGGATGACGGCAGATCAGGTGAAACGCGCGCAGGATCCGTTCTTTACAACAAGGACGACAAGGATCGTAGGGCTCGGGCTCCCGTTTTTTAAGCAGGCGGCGGAGAGCACGGGAGGGACATTCAGCATTAATTCGGAAAAAGGGATCGGAACAATAGTAAAAGCAGTATTTATCTTATCGCATATTGACAGGATGCCGCTGGGTGATATCAGCTCTACCATACATACGCTGGTCGTGTTTAACGAGCAGATTGATTTTAAGTATACCTATGAGTATGACGATAAGAGTTTTACACTGGATACCCGGGAAATGCGGGAGATGCTGGGCGATGAGATCTCATTTATGGAGCCCGAGGTATCCCTGTTTATCTGGGAATATCTGGATCAGAACAAACATGAGACAGACGGCGGAGCTGATATTTGAGACAATGAGACAATGTGACAGTTCAGCTGTCTGCGGCAGAAACGGAGGAATCATATGAAATCTCTTGAAGAATTACGCGCGATCCGCGCGAAAATGCAGGGAAAGGTTGGAGTACGCGCGGAGAATGAAAACCAGATCCGTGTGGTCGTGGGAATGGCTACCTGCGGGATCGCAAGCGGGGCGAGACCAGTCCTGACCGCGCTCTCCGATGCGGTTCAGGAACAGAATTTAAGCGAAAAGATCTGTGTGACGCAGACCGGATGCATCGGCCTGTGCCAGTATGAACCCATCGTGGAAGTGATGGAGCCGGGTAAAGAAAAAGTGACTTATGTGAAGATGACTCCCGAGAAAGCGCTGGAGGTACTGCGTCTTCATCTGCTGGGCGGACAGGTAGTGACCAAGTACACACTGGGCGCAGCGCAGAACACCCTGTAAAAGACAGGAAGAACACGGAGAAAAGGAGGCTTGAAACTATGTATCGTTCACACGTACTTGTCTGCGGCGGCACCGGGTGTACTTCTTCCGGCAGCCAGCGGATCCGGGACAGACTGGAAAAAGAGATCGCAGCCAACGGGCTGTCCGAAGAAGTCGGTGTAGTCAAGACCGGATGCTTCGGACTGTGCGCCCTAGGCCCGATCATGATCGTATATCCGGAAGGGACTTTTTACTCTATGGTCCAGGAGGACGACATCCCTGAGATCGTTTCCGAACATTTATTGAAGGGAAGAGTTGTCACGCGTCTGCTCTATGATGAGACGACGAAGACTGACAGGATCATTCCGCTCAATGAGACGAATTTCTATAAGAAACAGCACCGGGTGGCGCTGAGAAACTGCGGTGTGATCAACCCGGAAAATATCGAAGAATACATCGGCACCGGCGGATATGAAGCGCTGGGCATCGTGCTCACAGAGAAGACGCCGGAGGATGTGATCCAGATCCTTCTGGACAGCGGCTTGAGAGGACGCGGAGGCGCCGGATTCCCCACCGGATTAAAGTGGAAGTTTGCCGCGGCAAATGAAGCGGATCAGAAATATGTCTGCTGCAACGCGGATGAAGGAGATCCGGGAGCATTTATGGACCGTTCGATCCTTGAGGGTGACCCCCATGCAGTGCTGGAGGCAATGGCGATCGCAGGCTATGCGATCGGAGCGTCGCAGGGATATATCTATGTGCGCGCCGAGTACCCTATCGCAGTGAAACGTCTCGAGATTGCCATAAATCAGGCAAGAGAATACGGACTGCTCGGGAAGAATATATTTGACAGCGGATTTGATTTTGATATTGAATTAAGACTTGGCGCGGGAGCGTTTGTCTGTGGAGAAGAAACAGCGCTCATGACATCCATCGAAGGAAACAGAGGAGAACCGCGCCCCCGTCCGCCGTTCCCGGCCCTTAAAGGTCTTTTCCAGAAACCCACTATCTTAAACAACGTGGAAACATTTGCAAATATTCCGCAGATAATCGTGAACGGTCCGGAATGGTTTGCTTCTATGGGAACGGAAAATTCAAAAGGAACGAAGGTATTTGCCCTCGGAGGAAAGATCCACAACACAGGTCTTGTGGAAGTCCCCATGGGAACGACGCTCCGCGAGATCGTGGAGGAGATCGGCGGAGGCATTCCGAACGGTAAGAAGTTCAAGGCTGCCCAGACCGGAGGACCGTCCGGCGGATGTATCCCCGCGGAGCATCTTGACGTGCCCATCGATTATGATAATCTGAAAAAAATCGGCTCTATGATGGGATCAGGCGGACTGATCATTATGGATGAAGATACCTGTATGGTGGATATTGCAAAGTTTTTCCTGGAGTTCACCGTGGATGAGTCCTGCGGTAAATGTACTCCATGCCGTATCGGTACGAGACGTATGCTGGAGATCCTTGAGAAGATCACAAAAGGCCAGGCGACTATGGAAGATCTGGATAAGCTGGAAGAGCTCTGTTATCATCTCCAGTCCAGTTCGCTGTGCGCCCTCGGGCAGACAGCGCCAAATCCGGTGCTCTCCACACTGCGTTATTTCAGGGATGAATATATTGCCCATATCGTTGACAAGAAGTGTCCGGCGGGAGTCTGTAAAGACCTGCTGCAGTACAAGATCGATCCGGATAAATGTAAGGGCTGTACGCTCTGCGCGAGAACCTGTCCGGCGGATGCGATCATCGGCTCGGTAAGGGAAGTACATATGATTGACTCCGAGAAATGCTTAAAATGCGGCGCCTGCATAGAGAAATGCCGGTTCGGCGCGATCTATAAAGAATAAGGGAGGGCAGTGAGAATGGAAAATGTAAATTTAAAGATAAACGGCCTGAATGTAACTGCACCCGCAGGTTCTACGATCCTTGAGGCGGCGCAGGCGGCGGGGATCCGCATCCCCACGCTGTGCTATTTAAAAGAGATCAACGAGATCGGCGCATGCCGTATGTGTGTGGTAGAAGTAAAAGGAGCGAGAAATCTGGTGGCAGCATGTGTCTACCCGGTGTCCGAGGGCATGGAAGTGCTGACAAATACGAAGAAACTGATGGATTCCAGAAGAAGGACGCTGGAGCTCCTCCTGTCCAACCATGACAAGAAATGTCTTTCCTGCGTGCGTAGCGGGCAGTGTGAACTTCAGGAACTCTGTCAGGAACTGGGCGTGACGGACGAGGATTATTTTGCGGGAGAAACGCCTCATTATGAGCTCGATGAGAGTGCGGTACATATGGTACGGGATAACAACAAGTGTATCCTCTGCCGGAGATGCTCTGCCGTGTGTGAAAAAGTACAGAGTGTGGGTGTCATCGGACCGAATAACAGAGGATTTGCCACATTTATCGGTTCGCCGTTCGATATGGGGCTTGGCGATACGAGCTGCGTATCCTGCGGGCAGTGTATCTCCGCCTGTCCTACCGGAGCACTCTACGAGAAGAGCAATATTGACGATGTCCTGGAGGCGATCGAAGACGAAACGAAGCATGTGGTTGTTCAGCCTGCCCCGTCCGTGCGCGCGGCACTGGGCGAAGAGTTCGGATATCCCATGGGAACGGATGTGGAAGGCAAGATGGCGGCAGCTCTCAGGAGAATCGGATTTGACAGAGTATTTGACACAGATTTCAGCGCTGACCTTACCATCATGGAGGAAGCCCATGAATTTATTGACCGTGTGCAGAACGGAGGCGTACTGCCGATGATGACCTCCTGCTCGCCGGGATGGATCAAATACTGTGAGCATTATTATCCGGATCAGCTGGCGCATCTGTCCAGTTGTAAGTCGCCCCAGCAGATGTTCGGGGCCGTTACCAAGACATATTATGCAGAGAAGATGGGGATTGCCCCCGAAAATATCGTATGTGTCAGCGTTATGCCGTGTACAGCGAAGAAATTCGAGATTCAGAGAGAGGATCAGTATACGGCCGGGGTTCCGGATGTGGATATCTCCATTACGACAAGAGAGCTGGCACGTTTGATCCGAAAAGCAGGTATCGATTTTCGCAGCCTGCCGGATGAGGGATTTGACGATCCGCTTGGTGAATCTTCAGGCGCAGGAGTTATCTTCGGCGCCACCGGAGGCGTGATGGAGGCAGCCCTGCGCACGGCTGTGGAGACGCTGACCGGGGAGACTCTGGAAAAGGTTGAGTTCATGGAAGTGCGCGGCACAGAGGGAATCAAAGAGGCAACCTATAATGTGGCAGGGACAGACGTGAAAGTCGCAGTCGCTTCAGGACTTTCCAATGCAAAAGCCATCATGGATAAAGTGCGTTCCGGTGAGGCGGACTATCATTTTATCGAGATCATGTGCTGCCCGGGAGGCTGCGTGAACGGCGGCGGCCAGCCGCAGGTACACGCGTCCGTCCGCAATTTTACTGATGTGAAAGCAATCCGCGCGAAAGCCCTCTACGATAACGATGAGGCAAAGGCGATCAGAAAGTCCCACGAGAATCCGTCTGTCAAGAAATTGTACAGAGAATATCTCGGCGCGCCGGGAAGCGAGAAAGCACATCATATACTGCATACAACCTATGTAAAACGAACGATAAATTAAAATTCGTATTTATCTGACCGAGAAAGAGTCCGCCGGGAGGTATGTATTGTTAGCGCACACGTTTTCACTCGG
>DWWO01000132.1 GCA_019119675.1 Candidatus Mediterraneibacter faecipullorum
TTAGTTTTTCTCAGATTATGGAGCGGAGCCTGAAGCACATGCCGTTCATCTCGAAAAAGTATTTCAGTGCCTCATCTCCGTCCGTTTTCGGGCCTTATATCATCGGCATTCAGTCCGACAAACGCGAACTTACCGCTCCTCGCGGAAGTAATTGAGTCCGCAGCTCTTGGGCTGGGCATGCTCTTTACTCTGCCGCATGCTCGTCACGACAAGCACGACGATCGTTGCCACATATGGCACCATATCATAGATCTGCGCCGGAAGTCCCGGGATATTGATATACATACGCATGATCGTCAGACCGCCGAAAATGAGTGCCACGATCATACCGCGAGCCGGGCTCCATGTTGCAAAGATAACAAGAGCCACTGCCAGCCATCCATAGCCGCTCACGCAGTCATGTACCCATACGCCGGATGTCGTCACCATGCTCATATACATACCGCCGATCCCGCAGATTCCTCCGCCGATCACTGTGGCAAGATACTTATAGAGCGTGATGTTGATGCCGGCTGCATCGGCTGTCGCCGGATCTTCTCCTACCGCTCTCAGATTCAGCCCTACGCGGGACTTACTGAAAAACCACGCCATAATAATCGCCACGACAATTGCAAAGTAGACGAGCCAGTTATATCGGAAAAGCAGTTGTCCGAGCACCGGGATATCCGAGAGCACCGGAATGTTCAATCCGGAAAACGCCTTTTTCGTCACGTCCGTAACAGCCACATATCCCCCGGCCTGCTGCCCGATGTACTCGCCAAAGAAATTACCGAAACCGGTACCAAAGATCGTCAGGATAAGACCGGTTACATTCTGGTTCGCACGCAGTGTGATCGTCAGAAAACTGTAGATCAATGCTCCTCCTGCTCCCGCGATAAAGGAAGTCACAAGAGCGATCAGCGCCGAAAGAACGCCGCTTGGCTCTCCGCCGCCCGCGATCACTGCCTGCTCGTAATAGTAAGAGCCGGCGAGTCCTGTGATCGCGCCCATAAACATCATACCTTCCACACCGAGGTTCAGGTTGCCTGCCTTCTCTGTCAGTATTTCCCCCAGAGCGCCAAGGAGAAGCGGGGTTCCCGCAAGAACTGCCGCAATAAATAATCCGTTCAAAGTATTAAGCATGATGTTCCTCCTTTCCTCTTCTGACCAGCCTGTATGTGATAAAGAATTCACAGCCGAGCATAAAGAACAATATAATACCGATCAGAAGATCAGAAGCCGATGCCGGGATTTTAAACTGTGTCTGGATCGCATTAGATCCGCGCTCCAACATAGCAATAAACACGGAGACGACCAGCATCCCGAACGGATTCATCTTCGCAAGCCAGGCCACCGTGATCGCTGTAAATCCGACTCCGCCCGCCGTACCTTCCGTAATGGTATAATCGGCACCCGCAAACTGAAGCATCCCCACAAGACCGCAGAGTGCACCGGAGAGAAACATCGTCCGTCTGAAAACGCGTCCCACATTGATGCCGGCATATCTGGCGGTATTATTGCTCTCACCGACAACTGCGATCTCATATCCCTGCTTGGTCTTATTAAAGTAAATATAAGCCAGTACTACAAGGACCAGGGCAAGTATCCACCCCCAATGCACACCGAACACTTTCGTGAGGCGCGCACCCGGCACGAGCATATCGATCTTTGGAAAACTGCTTCCTTCAGCCTTCCAAGGACCGTTCATCAGATATTTGATGAATGCCAGCGCAATATAGTTCAGCATCAGCGTGAACAATGTCTCATTTGTACCCCATTTTGCTTTACAGACCGCAGGAAGGAGACCATAGATTCCGCCTGCCACGATAGAGGCAAGCATCATGAGCAGCACCAGCGGAAGCTTCGGAAAGATATGAGCTGTAAAAAGTCCGAAAGCGCCGGCCGCTACCGCTCCGACAAGGATCTGACCCTCAGCGCCGATATTCCAGAATTTCATCTTAAATGCAAACGAGATACCGATCGCGGTGATCAACAGGGGCACTGCCAGCTTGATCGTCTCGTGGATGACAGTACTTGAGCCCCATGCACCTTTTACCATTGAAATATAGACAGAAAACGGATTGTGCCCCAGCATGAGGATCACGATCCCGCCAGTCACAAGAGAGAGGATAAAAGCTGCTGCGCGGATCCCCCATGCCTTTTTCTGCGGCATCGTATCTCTCTTCACCATTCTTATCAGAGGCTCTTTTGTCTGTGCGCCATGTAAACTCATGCTGTCACCTCCCCTTTCCCGTCTTCTTCCTTATCTTTAACAAACGGATGATCTGTATGGATCATCATAAGTCCTATATCCTCTTTGGTAACTTTGCGCGGATCCACGATCCCGCTCACTTTCCCGCCGCACATGACCATGATCCGGTCGGAAAGCTGCATCAGTACGTCAAGATCTTCTCCGATAAAAATAACCGCAACGCCCTTTTTCTTCTGTTCGTTGAGCAGATCATAAATCCTGTATGAAGAATTGATATCCAGACCGCGCACCGGATAAGCCACGATCAGCACGGAAGGCTGACAGGCAATTTCCCGTCCCAGCAGCACTTTCTGGACATTTCCTCCCGAAAGCCTTCCTACAGGAGTATCCACACCCGGAGTCACGATCTCGAGTTCTTCGATCAGTTTCTCTGCAAGCTCTTTCGGGGTCTTCCGGTCTACGAATATTCCTTTCTTCGATTTATAACTTCTGAGCATCACATTGTCCGTCATATCCATTCCGGCAACAAGCCCCATTCCCAGACGATCCTCCGGCACAAACGCCATAGAGATTCCCTTTTTTACGATCTCATCGGGTTTCAGGCCCAGAATACGTTCCTGGACAGGAATCCCGTCATGGTCGCCCAGATACAGGACGGATCCTCCGATGGACGGATGCAGTCCCGCGATGATCTCGCACAGTTCTCTCTGTCCGCTTCCTGCGATCCCTGCCACACCAAGGATCTCACCGCCATATGCATCAAAGGAGACATTATCCAGAGCTTTTACTCCGTCGCCGTTCAGACATGTCAGATCGATCACCTGAAGCCTTTTTTCTCCGCGTTCTGCCTCTGGTCTCTCGATTTCCAGACTGACAGGGCGCCCTACCATCATCTCTGTAAGCTGGGCCTGGTCCGTCTCCGCCGTATTGACTACACCGATATATTCACCTTTACGCAGGATTGCTACCCTGTCCGAGATGGCAAGCACCTCATTAAGTTTGTGAGTGATGATGATAATAGATTTACCGTCTTTTTTCATATTCCGGAGCACAGCAAACAGTTTGTCCGTCTCCTGAGGAGTCAGCACCGCCGTCGGCTCATCCAGGATCAGGATGTCCGCACCTTTATAAAGTACTTTCAGGATCTCTACCGTCTGCTTTTCCGAAACAGACATATTGTAAACTTTCTTTGCCGGGTCCATTTCAAACCCATATCGTTTCGCAAGCTCCGCGACTTTCTTGTTGGTCTCTTTCCGGTTTACTGTAGCTTTTCCGTCAAGTCCGAGTACGATATTCTCCGCTGCCGTCAGCACGTCTACCAGTTTGAAATGCTGATGGATCATACCTATTCCAAGGGCAAACGAATCTTTCGGGGAACGGATCGTAACCTCCCGGCCTTTCACGAAGATTTCCCCGTGGTCCGGGAAGTAAATACCAGACAGCATATTCATCAGGGTAGTCTTTCCGCTGCCATTTTCACCCAAGAGTGCAAGGATCTCACCGGTCTTCAGTTCGAGATTGACATCTTTATTTGCGACAACCTTTCCAAAAGTTTTTGTCACATGATGCATCTTTACAGCATACTCTGTTGTCTCTCCCAAAATCTCACCTTCCTTCTCTTTCTTTCTCTTTTTTGTAATTAGTATAGTCCTGACGCATCCGGCTGCCTGTACACTTCAGATACAGCTTTTCTCTGTCGCGAAAGAACTGCCATACAAACAAAGCCGTCCGAAGACGGCTCTGTATTTGTAACATATATAGAATTGACAAAAATTATTCGACAACGTTGCATCCGTCGACAATATACAGCCAGGACGGAGCCGAAGCTTCTTCCTGTTCATGATAATATTCGCCTTCCGCAACCTCATATGCTTCCCCTTCCGGGCTGACGCCGGAGAGCGGTCCGTCGAATACATGGATTTCGCCGGAGATCAGTTTTTCCTGAGCCGCGTCGATTGCTTCCTGAGTGCCTTCTGCAGCGATGTCTGTGTTCAGAGGTGACAGATAAACTGCACCGTCCTCCAGACCTCTGCACCAGTCAACCGGGATTTCCTCTCCATCGATCACAGCCTGGACAGCCTCTGTCACATAAATTCCCCAGTCAATACGCGGGGAGATCAGAGAAGCATTCGGAGCTGCCTCGATCATATCGTTGTTGTAACCAACCTGCCATACTCCGTTGTCTTCTGCTGTTGTAGCCGGAGCTGTAGAATCGGAATGCTGTGAGATCACGTCGCATCCGCGGTCGATCAATGCCTGAGCCACCTGGGACTCAACTGTCGGATCGTTCCAGGAATTCGTATACATGATATCCATTGTCACATCCGGGTTCACGCTCTTTGCGCCCAGATAAAATGCCGTATATCCGCTGATAACTTCTGCAAACGGGAATGCAGCGACATAACCGAGCTTATTTGACTCTGTCTTCATTCCTGCTGCGATACCTGCCAGATAGCGTCCTTCATAAATCGATGCAAAATAGTTGTGGAAGTTGTCCAGCCCTGAATCTGCCGCCTGATATCCTGTAGCATGGCAGAACTCGATATCCGGATATTCTGCTGCAACTTCTTTTACATAATCCTCAAATCCGAAACTTGTCGCAAAGATAATATTGCATCCTGCATCTACAAGTTCTCTCAGTGCCGTGTCGCACTCGGCACCCTCTGGTACATTGTATTTGTTTACGATCTGATCGTCACTTAAACCGAGTGCTTCCTGCATTTCCTGAGTACCAAGGTCCTGATTGTATGTGTAACCCATATCGCTCGGGTCCGATACATGCACAAATCCTACTTTGATCTCATCCTTCGGAATTCCTTCCGTTGTCTCGGATGAGGACTCTCCTCCTTCACTCCCGCCGGTTTCTGCTGCCGGAGCTCCGCACCCTGCGATCAGAGTGACTGCCATAGCCGCACACAATAACACGCTGATGAACTTCTTTTTCATATTTTTCCTCCTTTTCTGCTGTTGTTCCGGTCGGCTTTTCCCCGGAACACACTGTGTCTGTTAATAAAAACGCCATCCTCATCTCAGAAAACTTCTTTGTATTCGGACGGCTTCAATAGTATTTTACTCTCTGCACACCTGTGTGTCAATAATTCATAAAAAATCCGTTACCAAGTTGTAGCAGTTCAGTCCGCACCATTGCCGGACTGTTATAACAAAAAGGCCGGGGAGCCTATTCGATCCCCAGCACTTTGTAATCCTGATCTTCGACTGCCTTTTTGAGCACATCACCGGCAATGTCTGCGTTCAACGTAACTACCGCCGTTCCTGCTTCGTGGCTTACCTCAGCCGCATCCACTTCCGGAAGCGCTTCCAGGACCTTTTTTACTCTTGCCTCACAGTGTCCGCACATCATACCTTCGATTTTCATTGTTTTTGTCATCGTTGTTTCCTCCTCTTTTTTCTTGATTTTTATTTTCTTATCTCTGCTGGCATCATACATTTTGAACCAGTTGAGCCTAAGTGCATTACTTACCACACAAAAACTTGAAAGACTCATCGCCGCCGCCCCGAACATGGGATTTAACTGCCACCCGAAGATCGGGATCCATACACCTGCTGCCAGCGGAATTCCTATTACATTATAGAAGAAAGCCCAGAACAGATTTTCATGGATATTTCTCAGTGTGGCCCGGCTCAGCCGGATCGCTGCAGGCACGTCGCTCAGTCTGCTCTTCATCAGGACAACATCTGCCGCGTCAATGGCAATGTCCGTGCCCGCTCCGATAGCAATTCCCATATCTGCCCGTGTAAGAGCCGGCGCATCATTGATGCCGTCGCCTACCATAGCGACTTTTCCTTTCCGTTTCAGGGAACGGATCACGCTCTCTTTGCCTTCCGGCAGCACTCCTGCGATCACTTCATCAACGCCCGCCTGAGCACCGATGGCTTTTGCCGTACGCTCATTGTCACCGGTGAGCATGACAACATGAATCCCCATATTCTGCAATTCTTTTACTGCCTGCGGGCTGTCCTCTTTGATCACATCCGCCACCGCAATAATACCGGCAAGTTTTCCGTTTCTGCTAAAGAATAGCGGAGTCTTTCCTTCTCCCGCAAGCTCCCCGGCCTTCTTCCTCATCTCATCGGAAATCTCTGCATGTCCGCTGATAAACCTCAGATTGCCGCCGCAGAGAGGCACACCGTTGATTTTCCCCGAAAGTCCGTTTCCTGCTGCCGCCCGGAAATCTTCTGTCTCAGCTCCGCCGTCTATTCCCATCTCCTCTGCCTTTGCCAGGATAGCATGTGCCAGCGGGTGTTCGCTCTTCTTCTCCAGAACATATGCCCAGGACAGCAGTTCTTCCTCTGTCACACCATCAGCCGGGATCATATCTGTCACGCGCGGCTCACCGCTTGTGATCGTACCGGTCTTATCTAATGCAACGATCTGTGTCTTTCCTGTCTCTTCCAGAGAGACCGCGGTCTTAAACATAATTCCGTTCTTTGCGCCCATACCGTTTCCTACCATGATCGCCACAGGGGTCGCAAGCCCCAGCGCACACGGACAGCTGATGACCAGCACGGAAATCCCTCTTGCAAGGGCGAAGCCCGCTGTCTGCCCTGCAATGAGCCAGATAACGATGGTCACCAGCGCGATGGCGATCACCGCCGGTACAAACACACCGGAAACACGGTCAGCGACTTTCGCGATAGGCGCTTTCGTCGCCGCAGCGTCACTCACCATCTGGATGATCTGGGAGAGTGTCGTATCCTCCCCTACGCGTGTAGCCTCACAGCGCAGAAAACCTGATTGGTTCAGTGTCGCTGCCGAGACGGCATCGCCCTCATTTTTATCTACAGGAATACTCTCTCCGGTCAGTGCAGATTCATTGACCGCACTGGTTCCCTCAAGCACGATCCCGTCCACCGGGATATTCTCGCCCGGCCTTACAACGAACACATCACCTTTTCTCACCTGATCAACGGAGACTTCCTCCTCTGTACCGTTCCTTACCACTGTCGCCGTTTTCGGAGCCAGTTTCATCAGGCTTTTCAGGGCATCCGTAGTCTTTCCCTTCGATCTTGCCTCCAGCATCTTTCCTACCGTGATCAGTGTCAGGATCATGGCGGCCGATTCAAAGTAAAATTCATGCATATAGGACATTACGCCGGACATATCCCCGCGCATCTGTGCGTCCGTCATGGCAAAAAGTGCATAGAGGCTGTATCCATAAGAAGCTCCCGCTCCCAGGGCTACCAGAGTATCCATGTTCGGAGCCCTGTGGATCAGCCCTTTAAATCCACTGATAAAAAACTTCTGGTTGATCACCATGACAGCTGTCGTCAGCAAAAGCTGGATCAGGCCCATGGCCACATGATTGCCTTCAAGAAAAGACGGAACCGGCCAGTTCCACATCATATGTCCCATAGAGAAATACATCAGCGGGATCAGGAAGCACAGAGAAGCGGCCAGTCTTCTCTTCATCTTCGGCGTCTCCCTGTCTTTTAGCGAATCTTCTGCCTCAGTAATAGACATTCCTGCGCTTCCTGCTTTACCTGCACTGTGTTCCGCTCCCTTTTCGGACGCTCCGTATCCCGCCTCTTCTACTGCAGCGATGATATCTGTCGGGGAAGCTGTTCCTTCCACTCCCATAGAGTTCGTCAGAAGACTTACGGAACAGGATGTCACGCCCGGAACTTTTGAGACCGCTTTCTCCACGCGCGCGCTGCAGGCAGCACAGCTCATGCCTGTCACATTGTATTGTTCCATATTGATTCCTCCTATTTCATTAATTTCTGAAGGACAAGGACTAGCTCGTCTATCGTCTCTTCCTTTCCTTCTCGGATGTCCTCCGCAACACAGGAACGGATATGCTCCGCCAGAAGTACTTTATTGAAGCTGTTAAGTGCTGCATTGACCGCCGACACCTGAATCAGGATATCCGGACAGTACACATCATTTTCAACCATTTTTTTGATACCTCTTACCTGACCCTCGATACGGCTCAGACGGTTGAGCATGTCTCTTCTCTCTTTCTCGGTCCGTTCCTTTGTCCTGTGTTTGCATGCAGGACAGACTTTATTTGTTTCTTCCATAGTTTTCCATTCTCCTCGATTAAAGTGTCCTCTATAAAAATAAACCCCCAAAGGGTATCCCTCTTACAATGAGAGTATATACCCTTTAGGGGTATTATGCAAGCATAAATTTCATTTTTTAAATATTTTCTTCCCATTCTTTCTGGCGGAATCCCACAAGGACATTATCGCCATCAACAAGAATCGGACGCTTTACGAGCATGCCGTCAGTGGAGAGCAGGCGGATCTGTTCTTCTTCACTCATTTCCGGAAGTTTATCTTTCAGTTTCATTTCCTTATACAAGTTTCCGCTTGTATTAAAAAATCTCTTCAGAGGCAGTCCGCTGTTTTTCCACCAGTCTGTAAGTTCTTCCTCTGTCGGATTTTCTGTTTTGATATCCCGCAGCTCATACTCTTTTCCATTTTCTTCGAGCCATTTCTTTGCTTTCATGCATGTACTGCATTTCGGGTAGCATACAAATAACATTTTTCTCACCTTTCTCTTCTGGAATTTACAGACTTGATCTTTTTTGCTTGTGCGGATGCATCAAATAGAAATAAAGCCTGTATTTAGATGATATCAGTTCCTTGCATGAAAATAAATACGTATATTGCGAATTTTATCTTTTATGGTAGAATAGAATCGTTGACATTTGTTTATTCATTCACAATATCATGATCATATTTTTTACAAGGAGGAATTTTTCATGCACTGTTTCAGAAAAGTAACAGAAGATTTATACTGGGTGGGGGCAAACGACCGGCGCATCGAACTGTTCGAGAATATCTTCCCGCTCTCTGACGGAGTTTCATACAATTCCTATCTTCTCCTGGACGAGAAGACTGTTCTTTTTGATTCCGCTGATTATGCTGTCGGCCGCCAGTTTCTGGAAAATGTACAGGCGGTCCTTAATGGCAGACCGCTCGATTATCTTATCGTAAATCATATGGAGCCGGACCACTGCGCTATGATCGACGAACTGGTCCTGCGCTATCCGGATATGCAGATCATCGGCAATGCCAAAACATTCCCCATGATCGACCAGTTCTTCGGGTTCGATCTGGAAGGGAAAAAGATCATTGTTAAAGAGGGGGATACATTCTCTTCAGGGAAACATACCCTTCACTTCGTAATGGCTCCTATGGTACACTGGCCGGAAGTCATGATGACTTACGATGAGACAGATAAAATCCTGTTCTGCGCAGATGCTTTCGGTACATTCAAGGCATTAAACGGCAACATCTTTAATGATGAAGTGGATTTTGACCGTGACTGGCTCGATGAAGCCCGCCGTTACTATACAAACATTGTCGGAAAATACGGCATGCAGGTACAGAGTGTCCTGAAGAAAGCTGCCGGCCTTGACATTCAGATGCTCTGCCCGCTCCACGGACCGGTCTGGAGAACAAATCTGGATTACATCATCGGCAAATATGACAAATGGAGCAAATATGAGCCGGAAGAAAAAGGCGTCATGATCGCATATGCATCCATGTACGGCAACACAGAGAATATGGCGGAGATCCTTGCTTCCATCCTCGCTGATGAAGGAGTTAAGAATATCTGCATGCACAATATCTCCAAAACACATGTCTCCGGGCTGATCGCGGACAGTTTCAAGTACAGCCATATCGTACTTGCAGCTCCTACATATAATAATGGCATCTATCCGCTGATGGACAATTATCTTGAAGATATGAAGGCTCTCGCTCTCAAAAACCGTACGATAGCTGTTCTTGGAAACGGAAGCTGGGCGCCGCAGAGCACCAAACTCATCAGCACAAAGATCAGTGAGATGAAAGATATGTCGCTGATGGTGGCAAACGTCACGATCAAATCTTCCGTAAAAGATGCCCAGATGGAAGAATTAAAATCTCTCGGCAGACAAATCGCAGAAGAAGTGTTATAATAACAGGTATCTGATTTTTGTAAATACAAAGGAGGAGTTCTTATGAAATTAGTAATCACCATGAGCCGCCGTTTCGGAACCGGTGCAAGTATCATCGCAAAAGAACTTTCCGAACAGCTTCATATCCCTGTATATGACAAGGCGTACATTGAGCAGAAACTGAATGACCATATGTACGAAAACGAAGCGGAGGCTATACGCAGACTGGCGGAAAAGCCGTGCATCATCCTCGGGCGCTGCGCTTCTGATATCCTGAAAGACAGAATGAATGTCCTGAACATCTTCGTATGTGCAGACAAAGAAGACCGTATCCACAGGATCATGGACAAGGAAAACTTAAGCTATGACGAGGCAAAGGAAAAAGTGGAGACAACTGATGAAGAAAGAGCTGCCTATTATTATGAACACACAGGCAAAACCTGGGGTGATGTAAATGATTATCACATGATCCTTGATACCTCCGAACTGGGCGTCGAAAACTGCGCGGATATTCTGATGCATTATTTCGAAAAACTGGAATACATCTGATCACGTACCTGTCGGAAACCCGCACCGCAGAGCAGTAAAAAACAGTGACCGTAAAACGGCCACTGTTTTTTTATGGGCATTTCCTATTCTCCTTTATTCGGATGCACTGTCTTCTGATGCAGACGCATCCTCACTGCTGTCATCCGCACTCTCGCTGCTTCCCTCCGATGTATCGTCGGTGCTGCCGTCGTCCGTTGTAGTCTCCTCTGTCTCGGAAGTGATGATCGTCACTCCGGTATCTTCAAAGTCAACCTTATCCCAGACTTTCTCATCCACCTTGATATCCGTGTCATTTCGCCACTCTTCCAGGAGTGAATCGTACTGTTCCTGTCTGCGCTCCTCTACGATCGAAGTTTTCTTCTGGTCCGTCGCATCACGGTCCAGAAGGCTTGTAAGCCGTCCTACATAGAGACCGTCATCAGCCTCGATGACATCTGTAACCTGACCTTCCGTCTCAAAAGCGTCAACCGCAGCGATCAGATCCTCATTCGGGCTTGTACTTTCCGAATCAAATGTCAGGTCATATGCTGTCTGTCCGAGTTCCTCTGCAACAGTGGAGATATCTTCACCTGCATTTACTCTGTCCACAAGTGACTGGGCATCTGTCTTCAGGCTCTCTTTCTCTTCATCAGTAAGCTCTGTGGTATTACCGGAGTCATCCGTAGTCGTATATGAGAAAAAGACGTATTGCATTGCTTTCTGTGCAGCTTCTTCGTCAGATACTTCCTCGTCCACGCCCTCTCTCATCTTGCTGTCCATCTTTGTCTGTATCGTTGCAAGTCTGAGGAATTCCTCAATATCCTTGCGGTATCCGGATACGGTTTCCTTTGCTTCGTCCGTATTATCTTCATCAAACTGTGCCGCAGCCTCTGCAATGGCATCTTCTTCCTCCTCAGTCAGAGACACTTCATAATCTGCCGCGTGCTGAGATATGAGATACATATTCTCCAGATTTTCCATAAGACTGTCCTTGACGGATTCCTCATATGTCTGATCCTCACCGGCTTCCTGGGTCCACATCGCATCACCGGTAGTCCCCATCATACTTGCATAATAAGTCTCATATTGTCCCTGCGTCATCCTCGCATAGAAGTTTGCCACTCCGAGGCTGATCTCGTCATCACCTACTGTGGCAACGACCGCATCTGTATTGATCGAACCGCTGCATCCGGTCACAGCAGTCGCCGCAAGGACTCCCGCTGCTGTCAGTACCGCAGCCTTTTTTCCGAAATGTACCATAAGTATCCTCCTCTTTTCCGGGTATATAATAAAACATATACGTGATACCCGCATACTGGTACATTATAACGTGTTTTAAAAAAAGTAACAAGTAGGAATCACAAATATATCACGAAATCGAGAGCCCCCTGATATCTTCCAGCACTCTGCGCACTGTGTCGAGCACACTCTCCCCTGCATCCTTCCCGCTCCTGCCTTTTTTCTGATACAGAAAGTATGGCGGCTCCTCCGTCCGGAATGCAAGGTCCTTCCCATAGCCTGCGAGCATGGCAGGGATTTTCTGCGGATCGATCTTCGCCCTCTCGTACATAGTAAAACGTATATCTGTGCCTTTCTGCTCCACCGCCGTCACGTACGCAGAATGTGCAAGTCCTTTCAGCGCCGCAATATGCAGAAGCTGCTGTACCTTCTTCGGGATGTCTCCGAACCGGTCGATGAGCTCCTCCGTCATATCATCCATCTCTTCCTCATTGGAAACAGCCGCAATTCTTTTGTAGATATCCAGTTTCTGGTATTCATTTTTGATATAAGAGTCCGGAATGTAAGCGTCAATATTCAGATCGATGGTCGTTGTAAAGCTTTCCTCTTCTCCTTCTCCTTTGAGCTTCAGGACTGCTTCATTTAACATTTTGCAGTACATGTCATATCCCACTGCTTCCATATGGCCGCTCTGTGCTTCTCCGAGCAGGTTGCCGGCTCCCCGGATCTCAAGGTCGCGCATGGCGATCTTGATACCGGATCCCAGATCCGTAAATTCGCGGATCGCAGCGAGCCTCTTCTCTGCCACTTCTTTTAAGAGTTTATCTCTGCGGTAGAGAAGGAATGCATATGCCATCCGGTTGGAACGCCCCACGCGTCCCCTGAGCTGATAGAGCTGGGAGAGTCCGAACCGGTCCGCATCCTGGATGATCATAGTGTTGGCATTCGGTATATCCAGTCCTGTCTCGATGATCGTCGTGGATACAAGTACATCAATATCCCCGTTTATAAAATCATACATAATGTCTTCCAGTTCGCGCTCCCGCATCTGTCCGTGGGCAAAAGATACATTTGCCTCCGGCAGAAGCTGCTGGAGATGTCCGGCAACATCCGCAATGTCGTTGACTCTGTTGTATACATAATACACCTGTCCGCCGCGGGAAAGTTCTCTCTCGATCGCCTCCCTCACCATCTCGTCATTATATTCCATAACATAAGTCTGGATCGGCATACGGTCCTGTGGTGCTTCTTCTAGTACGCTCATATCCCGGATCCCGATCAGGCTCATATGCAGTGTTCTCGGGATCGGTGTGGCAGTCAGTGTCAGGACATCGATATTTTCTCTCAATTTTTTTATCTTTTCTTTATGTGTTACTCCGAACCGCTGTTCCTCATCAATGATCAAAAGCCCCAGATCCTTGAATCCCACGTCCTTTGAGAGGACACGGTGGGTTCCGATCACGATATCCACCAGACCCTTTTTCAGATCCTCCACTGTCTTTTTCTGCTGATAGGATGAGCGGAACCGGCACAGAAGATCGATCCGGACCGGGAAATCCTTTAGTCTCTGGACAAATGTATTGTAATGCTGCTGTGCCAGGATCGTGGTCGGCACAAGATAAACGACCTGTTTTCCCTCCTGGACAGCCTTGAACGCCGCCCTGATCGCAATTTCCGTCTTGCCATACCCCACATCCCCGCAGATCAGACGGTCCATGATCTTTGTGCTCTCCATATCATGCTTCGTATCTTCAATTGCCTGGATCTGATCCTCGGTCTCTTCAAAGGGAAACATCTCCTCGAATTCTTTCTGCCACACTGTATCCGGTCCGTAGACAAATCCCTCAGACTGCTGCCTGGCAGCATAGAGCTCCACCAGATCTTCTGCCACCGCCTGGACCGCTTTCTTCACCTGGCTCTTTGTCCTGCCCCACTGGATCGTCCCCAGCTTATTGAGCTTCGGCTTTTTCGCATCGGCTCCGGCATATTTCTGGATCAGGTCCATCTGCGCCACCGGGATATAGAGCACGCCTCCGTCTGCATAGGAGATCTTCATATAATCCTTGACGACTTTCTCCACCTCGATCTTCTCGATACCTTTATAGATTCCGATCCCGTGGTTTTCGTGGACGACGTAATCACCGGGCTTAAGTTCTGCAAAATCCTGGATCTTCTGCCCTTCGTATTTCTTTCTGCGTTTCTTCTTTTTCTTTCTCCCGAAGATATCTGTTTCTGAGATGACCATGAATTTCAGCATAGGATACTCATATCCCTCAGCCACATATCCATATGATACCATGATCTCCCCTGGATTTACCTGCCGCTCCATATCCTCGCTGTAGAAACTGCTCAGATCATAGTCTCTCAGGTCTTCCGCAAGACGCTTTGCCCTTGTTCTTGATCCGGATAAGAGGATGACTCTGTATCCGCTCCTCTTTAAGCGCTTCAGGTCGCGTGTAAGGAGTTCAAAACTGTTGTTATACGGATTGACGCCTTTTGTCTGTATACTGTAAAGCCCCCTCACCCGGAACAGACCGCACTTTGACTCCAGTGTAGTCAATGCGATCCCGCTGTAGAGATTCATCGCATTGATAACGTCTTTCGTCTCGTATACTGTAAGGTCCGCACCCGCATCATCCAGGTCCGAAGCGATCCTGTTCTCACGGCTGCCAAAATACTCCTGCTCCACAGACTCCGCGCTCTCCTGAAGGCGCTGGGGCTCATCCAGGAAAATGAGGCTCTTTTCTTTTGGAAAATAATTCAGAAAAGTGACGGTCTCCATCCCTTCTTTCCAGTTCTCGGATGCCGGATAAACCATAACTTCATCCAGATTTTCTACAGAGCGCTGGCTTTCCGGATCAAAGCTTCGGATCGAATCGATCTCATCCCCCCACAGTTCAATCCTGACAGGAAGTTCTTCTGTGAGCGGAAATATATCCATGATGCCGCCGCGCACGGCGAATTGTCCGGGCCCTTCGATCTGGCTTTCCCTTTGATACCCCGTCTCAGTCAGCTTTTTTTCAAGTTCCGTAAGATCGACCACATCTCCTCCCGAGAGCCTGATCCTGTGGCTTCTAAGTTCCGCGGGACTTGCCAGTCCGTCCAGGAACGCATCCATCGTGGTAATGACCGTGATACTTTTGTCTGCTTTTTTCTCGATCAAGGCACGCAATACTCCCATCCGGCTGTCAGTGAGCAGGTTTCCCTTGATATCTGCATAATAAAAAAGCAGGTCACGCGCAGGATAAAAGTATACATCGTCTGTAAAAATGCGATATTCATCAAAGGCTTTCTTCGCTTTTTCCTCACTGGAAAAAACGATGACCCTGTATTCAAAGCCATCGCCCAGTGCATACATCAGATGCGTCTTCTGCGAGCCGACACATCCTGCGATCTGTATGATCCCGTCTTCCTTTTTTCTGACTTTTAAGATTTCCTGATAGTCCGCAAGTTCACCAAGCGGAGCAAGTAAAGCCTGCATGTATTGTCCTGTCCCCTTTTCATGCCGCCGTGTGCTATGACCGCGGCTCTTCCTTTTTCTTCCTGTTATACTCGCTCATGGCATCTCCGATCCTGCCGGAGAGGATCATCCCCACAGCTTTCACTGCATGATCGTATCCCTCATCCATCAGTTCTTTCTCTGCCCTGGAAAAATGTCCGAGCACATAATCCGCCAGATCATACCGGGACGGCTTTTCTCCCACTCCGACCCGGATCCGCGGGAATACCTGCGTACCGAGATGAGCAATGATATTTTTGATCCCGTTATGGCCTCCCGCGCTTCCTTTCTCACGGATGCGCAGCTGTCCGACTCCCAGATTGATGTCATCGTAAATGACAAGCAGCTCATGCTCCCCGTCGATCTTATAGTAATCCACAAGACTGCGTATACTCTCACCACTTAAATTCATATATGTCTGCGGCTTTGCCAGGATCACTTTCTGCCCTTCTATAACTCCTTTGCCGAGCAGCGCCCTGTGCTTTTTCACGTCTACCGCTATATTGTATTTATCTGCGAGCCTGTCTATTACATCAAATCCCACATTATGTCTCGTTCCTTCATACTGTCTGTCCGGATTTCCCAGCCCTGCTATTATAAACATGTCTTTCTTCCTCCATGTCATGTATCTGCATATCAACGCGCAGGCATCCGCTCCCCTTTTTATGTCTGAGCGTCCGCCGCAAAAGCTATTTTACCGTATCCACTCTCCTTTGTCACGCAAAAGCCGTGAATATTTTCCGATTTTCAGTCATACACTTAATAAAAAAGCAGACCGCCGTACACCGGCAGCCAAATCAATCGGGAGGTAACTCTATGGGTTCCAGAACTAAAATCGTTGTCCTGCATATGAAAGAGATCATCTACACGGCGATCTTTGCCGCGCTGGCGATCGTACTGATCATCCTTCTTGTCATCATGTTCCGGCCGGACAGCAGGACTGATCAGACAGATACCGGGAATCGCTATACTCCCGGCATTTATACCTCTGCCCTTACACTGAACAACACAAATCTTGAGGTAGAGGTATCCGTTGATGAAACCCGGATCAACTCTATACGCTTTTCCAACCTTGACGAGACAGTGACGACCATGTTTCCTCTCATACAGCCGGCCATAGAGGACATTGCCGAACAGATCTGCGAGACCCAGTCTCTCGACAATATCGCCCTGCCGGAAGATGCACCTTATACATCCCGGATCATACTGGACGCGATACGGGAAGCCGTTGAAAAAGCCGCAGTCGAATAAACTGCGGCTTTCAAAATGTTCCGAAATTGCGGGGACTTTCTCCCTGGCTTTCTATCCTTCTACGATCAGATATTTCCCGTCAGGAAGGGGGAAGACTTCAGATGCTTCTTCCAGTTCATCCGGCCCCAGGCCGTCCACATCCACGCCCTCTTCCTCGAAATATTCTCTCACTTCATCAATGGAATCCACGACAACAGCCATACAGTCTTCCAGAAATGCCTCGGCTTCCTCTATATTTCCGGCTACCGGTTCGTCAAAGAGTTTCCCCTGATCTTTTAAAAATGTCTTTAAACATACTTCACTGTAATCACTCATACATCTAATCCTTTTCTCTTATGATCTCCAATATTTCATCTGTTGTATCTGCTATGCTGAGCGGCTCTGCCGCCTCCAGCACGTCACGGGAACGAAATCCCCAGGACACCAGTATCGTATCCATTCCGGCAGCTTTTCCTGTAGCGCCGTCCACTTCCGAATCTCCGATATAGAGCGTTTCTGACGGTGAGGCTCCAAATTCTCCGGCTATGGAAAGTACTGCCGTCGGATCCGGTTTTCTCGGGACACCGTCTTTCTGCCCCTGAATATGGTCAAACACTCCTTTTCCGAAAATTTCTTCCACCACATGGACTGCCTGGCGGTCCGGCTTGTTGGACAGTACGCCGAGACGCAGTCCCCGTTCTTTCATTTCTCTGAGCATCTCCGGAATGCCGGGATAAGGTTTCACCCGGTAGGTACAACACTTGTCAAATATACGCTGGTAAGCGGCAAATGCCTCGTCAAACCTGGCCAGTTCTTCATCCCCTGACGCCTTCAGAGTCTTTTCTATCAGTACCTTTGCACCGTTTCCGACAAACTCACGGCACTGTCCGGAAGTGATCCCAGGAAGCCCGATCTCTTTCATCGTCTCATTTACCGAATAGGTCAGAGACTCCAGAGTATCAGTCAGTGTTCCGTCAAGATCAAATATACAGGCTCTGTACATAACTTTCTTCATCCTCTCTCATTTGTGTTCTGCTGCGGTCTTTGTCTATTCTCCCAGAAGATATCTCCGCATGGTCTTCAGCGCGTTTTTTTCCAGACGGCTGACCTGAGCCTGGGAAATATTGATCTGGTCCGCTACTTCCATCTGTGTCTTTCCTTCAAAAAAACGCAGTGTAATAATATACCTCTCCCTCTCGTTCAGCCGCTCCATAGCCGCCTCAAGGGAGAGCTCCTCTACCCAGTTTTCTTCTTTGTTCTTCTTGTCGCTGACCTGATCCATAACATAAAGAGTATCCCCGCCGTCACTGTACACCGGCTCCTGCAGGCTCATCGGACTCTGGATCGCATCAAGGGCGAACACGACATCCTCTTTCGATATGCCGATCTCATCCGCGATCTCCTGTACAGTCGGTTCTTTCATATGCCGGCGGATATACCCTTCTTTAGCATAGATTGCCTTATACGCCGTGTCACGCAGCGACCGGCTCACACGGATCGGACTGTTGTCCCGGAGATACCGGCGGATCTCCCCTATGATCATAGGGACCGCATAAGTAGAGAACTTCACCATTCTGGCCGGATCAAAATGATCCACGGCTTTCATAAGTCCCACACAGCCGATCTGGAACAGATCATCTGCATTCTCGCTGCTGCCTTCAAAGCGCTTGATCACGCTCAGAACAAGCCGCAGGTTGCCTTTGATGTACTTCTCCCTCGCCTCTTCATCCCCGGCCTGGATCCGTTCAAAAAGTTCTGTCTTCTCCTCCTCCTTCAATAGCGGCAGTTTTGACGTATTCACTCCGCACAGTTCAACCTTGTTCACCATCATAGCAAGAATCCTCCTAAGCAATTTCTATTTAGAATGATTCTCACCTGACAGATAAGATATTCCGGAAGTCAGAAAATTTTATAAACTTTTAGCCCTTGACAGATCAGTCATCCATATCCCATTTGTCCGACAGATTATTGATCTGCGTCTCGAATTTCGCCTTATCCTTGTTCGACAGTCCTTCATTTTTGTAGATCACATCAAGCAGCCTCTTGCCTGCCGCCACCAGACGCTCGAACGCGGAATCTGCCCTGCGCTGCGCCGGTTTCTTTGCTTTCACCGGTATCCGGACACCTTCACTTATGATCTCATTCGTGAGAAGATCCACTTCACAGCACGGATATGGCGCCCAGGTACTGTAACCGAACTGTTCATGGACCGTGTCGGCAAATTTCTCTGTCACCGTGTCTTCGCCGTGCACAACGAAAACTCTCTGAAGAGGCGTGCGGAATGCTCCCACCCATTTCAGAAGGCCGTTCATATCCGCATGCCCGCTGACGCCATGCAGACTCTCGATCCGCGCATGGACTTCGATGGGTTCCCCGAAGAGTTTTACATTCTTCTCTCCTTCCAGCAGTCTCCGTCCCAGGGTGCCGTTGGCCTGATACCCTACAAACAGGATCGTACACTCCGGACGCCAGAGATTATGTTTGAGGTGATGGCGGATGCGGCCAGCATCGCACATTCCTGATGCAGATATGATCACCTTCGGTTTCTCGATGAAATTGATCATCTTGGAATCATCGCTCGTCGTCGATGTGTGCAGTCCCGGAAAAACGAGAGGATTTATTCCTGAATTGACAAGTTCCATAGCTTCTTTGTCAAAGCAGTCTCTCATATTCATAGTGAAAACTTTGGTTGCCTCGATGGCGAGGGGACTGTCCAGATATACCTCAAAATCTGCATACTCCGGCAGAAGTTTTTTCTCCTTGATCTCACGGATAAAATACAGCATTTCCTGCGTCCTGCCGACGGCAAACGACGGGATCACGACATTTCCGCCCCGGTCGAAGGTCTCCTTTATGATCCTCGTAAATTCACCGATATAATCCGGTTTCTCTGCTGTGTGGATACGGTCGCCGTAGGTAGACTCCATGACCACATAATCTGCTGCCGTAGTGTAAGTCGGATCTTTGATGATGGGCTGATCTGTATTGCCTACATCTCCGGAAAAAACGATCTTCTTTGTCACATCACCTTCCGTTGCCCACACCTCAATGCTTGCCGATCCGAGCAGGTGTCCCACATCTGTAAACCGGATATCTATGCCGTCACAGATTGAGATCCGCTCACCATACTGGCAGGGCACAAGGAGTTCGATGGCATCCAGGGCATCCTGCATCACATACACCGGTTCATACTCCGGTTTCCCGGCTCTTTTTCCCTTACGGTTGCGCCATTCCGCCTCAAATTCCTGAATGTGCGCACTGTCACGGAGCATGATATTACACAGATCCACAGTGGCAAATGTCGCGAATATCTGTCCTTTAAACCCGTCTTTTACAAGTCGCGGGAGCATTCCCGAGTGGTCGATATGGGCATGGGTCAGAAATACATAATCGATATCCGGTGCCGGAATGGGCAGACCGGGATTCTCATACAGATCCGGTCCCTGCTCCATGCCATAATCGATCAGGATATTCTTTCCTGCTGCCTGAAGGAAATGACAGCTTCCCGTCACCTCATGGGCCGCTCCGATAAACGTCAGTTTCATAGTCTCACCAGCCTTTTTTCTTTTTTCTATTCTTCTATTGTATCACACTGTCTTCCACTTTTTTACCTTCTCTTTGTAAAAGATCATGCCTTCTTTTAAAATCCGTGCTTTTCCGTCTTTTATCTCCACCATAGTGACCGAGCAGTTCGGCGGGACCTCATCTTTCCAGAAATGTTCCACTGACAGATTGCCGCGGATCCTGTTCAAAAGTGACGTCATGGCTGCGCCGTGTGTCGATACAAGGATATTCTTATCTGCCAGATCCTCCCTCTCCGATATCTCTTTGAGGAAACTGCCTGTCCTCTCATAAAGCTGCGGGATCGTCTCGGCATCCTCCGGCGGAATATAATTTCCCGTATCATTAAAGAACTGGTTGAAGGCCTCGCTGTCCGGGTCGCGGTTCTCCCCGCCGCAGTACAGCCCTTCGTATCTTCCGAAACTGATCTCCTGGAGCCGTTCCTCATCGTAAAGAGGAATGTCACGTCCCTTAAGGATGATCTGAGCCGTCTCCTTTGCGCGGAGCAGCGGACTGGTGAAGCCAAGATCAATGGGGATCTTTCTCATTCCTTCTGCCGTCTCTTCTGCAAGACGACGGCCGTAATCATTCAGGGGAATATCGGTTCTCCCCTGTACTTTATGTATTTTATTCCACTCTGTCTCACCATGACGAACAATATACAATATCACTATAATCCCTCCTTATCACTGTTAAAGCAGACAGGACTGATCCACTCCTGCAAGCATAAGTATACCTGCTGTCTGATAGATTTGCAAACCATTTGCAAACAGCACTTCTTGTATTTTATCTTCCGGACAGCTATAATAAACAAGACAGATACCAGAGAAAGGAAGCATCTATTATGAAAAAGATCGCAAGTTTTACCATTGACCATATCCGCCTGAAACCAGGCATCTACGTCTCCAGAAAGGATCATGTGAACGGCTCTGTCATCACCACTTTTGATATCCGCATGACAAGCCCAAACGACGAGCCGGTGATGAATACCGCAGAGGTCCACACGATCGAGCATCTTGGAGCCACCTTCCTGAGAAACCATGAAAACTGGAAGGACCGGGTGATCTATTTCGGTCCTATGGGCTGCCGGACCGGATTCTATCTGCTCCTTGCAGGAGATTACTCCTCCCATGATATCGTCCCCCTCATGAAAGAAATGTTCTCATTTATGGCTTCCTATGAAGGTGAAATACCGGGTGCATCCGCGAAGGACTGCGGCAACTATCTGGACATGAATCTGCCTATGGCAAAATATATGGCCCGCAGATTCCTCACAGAAGTCCTTACAGACATTCAGGACTCCCGTCTCTATTACCCCGAATGACCTTCTCTGTCCCGCATGGTCTTCTCCGGGTATATAAAGCCCCGGACGGTACTGTACCGGCTGTTCTGCCGTTATCAGCACCCGCCCGGGGCTTCTGTTATTTTTTTAAAACCTCTTTCTTAATATAGCGGTAAGTCTCCTCTTCCCCCTGCTCCGCCAGCATATGGAGAAGTCTCTCCAGCAGGGCACGGGTCTCCGGATGCATCAGCTCCCCTGCTTTTCCGTTCATGTAATACTCAATAGGATCACTGTCTTTGTACTTATCGCCTTTGTAGACCTTGCTTGCGGCGATCCTGTCCAGAAACATCTCAACCACATACCGGACCGGCATCTTCATACCCGCAAGCACATGTTTTCCGTCCAGACTGTAATCGATCCAGTATTCATAGTGATGTTTGTTTCTTCCCTTGTGATGAAGCCATGCCGAAGAATATCCTTTATCCTCCCGCTCTGCATTGTTCGGGCTCCTGGTTCCCTGATAGTATTTACATCCCACCCGGAATTCTGTGGGACTGTATTTGGAAAGATCGTGGAGCAGCCCCTGCCGGTACAGGCCCACCCGGAAACATTCTTTCATGACCAGGATCTTATGCTTTGTGATCGTATGAAAATGTGCCAGTGCTTTGATCATTGTTTCTCCTGCTCTCCGGCTTTTACCGCTGCCTTTCCTGCCTTTTCTGTCTTTCTTGTCTTTGTCCGGGGAGATGGCTTCTTTGTCTTTTTCGTCTGTTTTTCACTCACAAGGACAGTGATGCTTCTCTCCGGGAGCGTGATCTTCTTCTGGTCTTCCAGCTGAACCGGTACAGATACAAATCCTTTCTCTGTGTCAGCCGCCAGGCACCATCTCTTCTCTTTTCCCGGTGACGGCAATGCAAAATCATGGGGCAGCCAGTGCATGTTATATGCGATAAAACATTCTGTATCCCCCAGGTCCCCGCCTGCATAGAGCACCCCGAGCTGCCTGCTGTACACTTCTGATTTCACCTGCCATGCATTTTCTCCGTGATAGGACACATCCGGCACTCCGCACGCTGTCCGGTCAAGACCTTTGAGCTCTTCTGCGCGGTGCAGGCACGGATGCTTCTTCCGGAATGCGATCAGCTCCCTGACATAATTGAAAAGCGTGTCATCTGTCTTCAATTTGTTCCAGTCGACCCAGCCCGTTTCATTATCCTGACAGTAAACATTGTTATTTCCCTTCTGGCTGTTATAGAACTCATCTCCTGCAAGAATACATGGCGTACCCTGCGCCAGGAGCAAAAGTGCAAAAGCATTCCTCACCTGGTTTTTTCTGAGCGTCATGACTGCCCGCTTACGGCTCGGTCCTTCTGCACCGCAGTTCCAGCTGTAATTATAGTCCGGTCCGTCCGTATTATTCTCACCATTTGCTTCATTGTGCTTACAGTCATAGGAGACAAGATCCCAGAGAGTAAATCCCGTCTGTGCAGTGATATAATTGCATTTTCCATCTGAGGCGGAATGATGCGGCAGCGCCCACATCACGTCGTTTACCATATTCTCATCGCCTTTCAGGAACCGGCGCATGATATTCTGGAATGCATCATCCTTCCTCATCAGCT
>DWWO01000133.1 GCA_019119675.1 Candidatus Mediterraneibacter faecipullorum
AAGTTGAATACGCCGTTGTCATCCCAGCCGTGCTCGTCATCACCGATGAGAAGTCTCTTCGGATCTGTGGAAAGAGTTGTCTTACCTGTTCCGGAAAGACCGAAGAAGATAGCTGTATTTTCGCCGTTCATATCTGTGTTTGCAGAGCAGTGCATGGAAGCGATTCCCTTAAGCGGCAGATAGTAGTTCATCATGGAGAACATACCTTTCTTCATCTCTCCGCCGTACCATGTGTTAACGATAACCTGCTCGCGGCTTGTAATATTGAACATAACTGCTGTCTCAGATCTGAGTCCCAGCTCTTTGTAGTTTTCTACTTTTGCCTTGGAAGCATTGTATACTACGAAGTCAGGCTCGAAGTTCTCCAGCTCTTCTGCTGTCGGACGGATGAACATATTTGTTACAAAGTGAGCCTGCCAAGCAACCTCAACGATGAAACGGATTGCCATACGTGTGTCTTTGTTAGCTCCGCAGAATGCATCTACAACGAAAAGTCTCTTGTTTGAGAGCTCATTCTTTGCGATGTCTTTTACTGCATTCCAAGCTTCCTGAGATGCCGGATGGTTGTCGTTCGGATACTCATCAGATGTCCACCATACAGTGTCTTTAGAGTTCTCATCCATAACGATATATTTGTCTTTCGGTGAACGGCCTGTGTAAATACCTGTCATAACGTTTACTGCACCGAGTTCACTCTCCTGACCTTTGTCAAAACCTTCCAGATTCGGGTTTGTCTCTTCCTCAAACAACATCTCATAGGAAGGATTGTGAACGATTTCCGTAGTTCCTGTAATGCCATACTGAGTTAAATCAATATTTGCCATACCTCTTCTACCTCTCTCTTTCTAAAATCTTTATGGGAATTCTTGTCATAACCCCCAATATGTTCCCATTATACAGAATTACGATTGAAAAATCAATAACAATCTTATTAAATTTTGACTTTTTTATGAAAGTTTTATCAAAACTTGATTCATTTATCCTCATCTATTTTTGTCAACTGACGATTTTTTCGCACAAAAAATGCAGGATTCGGAACTAAATCCTGCATTTTATATTCGATAAACATAAATTTAACAAACTTTTTCATTCTCTGCTTTCTACTGCTTCCAGCCGCAGCCTGTTAAAACATGTGCGGGAGCAGTTCTTCAAGAGTAAATACTTTATACTCTTCAGTTGATTTCGCGCAGATAATTTCAAACGTATCAGGATCGCAAAATTCAGCCATAACCTGACGGCATACACCGCAGGGATAGCACCATATCAGTTCCTCTTCTCCACCCGCGATAGCAATAGCTGAAAACTCCCGTTTTCCCTCTGATACAGCTTTAAAGAACGCTGTCCTCTCTGCGCAATTCGTAGGCCCGTAGGCCCGATTCTCGATATTGCACCCCTCATAAACCTCTCCGTCCCTGCAGAGCAGGGCCGCGCCCACACGGAAACGGGAATAAGGGCTGTATGAATTTTCTCTTGCAGACATTGCATGTCTGATCAATTCCTCACGATCCATGTCAGATCACTCCATCAGAAATATTCTCTTTTCAGCTTTGTCGTATAAACAGCAAAACCGACCAAAACTACGAAAAAGACAACCATTCCCACTGTATCTACTATTTCCATAGAATATACATAGCAGTGGATCACGTCAATCACGCCATACACTAAGGCACCGATACCGAATCCGAGAAGTGCCGGCCCTGCCTTTTTAGTAAATGCATCTTTATCTTTACATTTTTTATAAATATAATCTTTTCCAAGAAGCAATGATGCATTGATCTCGCCGGTTGTTTTCATTTTTATATATGCATAGATTGCATAAACACCACAGGCAAGTACTATGACCCCGATAAATCCCCATATACTGTCCATATTATCCATGATCTTTTACTCCTTATACCCCAAGAATATCTTTCACTGCCGCTTTCATATCACAGGCATCACATTCCGTCGTGTGGCGGATATCGGCATTTCTTATCTCCTCGATCGCTTTCGGTATCTCTGTTCCTGAAATCCGGCTCAATTCATCGACCAGATCAAATTCATCAGCATCCGCGTATTTCTCATCAATAGCAGACATTACACTGTGGATGAATTTGTACGGGCTTGCCGTGGACGCCACGAGGCACTTTTTGTCATCCCCGCTGTCTTTTCTGTATCGGGCGCATACATACGCCGCCACTGCCGTATGAGTATCCATTACGTATCCTGTCTTCTCATAGGTCCTCCGGATCGTCTCTTTTGTCTCTTCTTCTGTAGCAAATCCGCCCTCGAAGTCCGCCAGACGCTCTTTCATTTCTGAAGTGATCTCATATGTGCCTTTCTCCTTGAGCTGCGCCATCAGTTCAGAATTTTTCTTTGCATCCTGCCCTGCAATGGTATAGATCAGCCGCTCCAGATTACTGGAGATCAGGATGTCCATAGAAGGAGAGGACGTCAGGATAAACTCACGGTTCCTGTCATATACGCCTGTCCGGAAGAAATCAAAAAGCACTTTATTTTCATTGGATGCGCAGATCAGTTTTGCGATCGGGACACCCATCTGCTTTGCATAATATGCCGCAAGGATATTTCCGAAGTTTCCGGTCGGAACGGTTACATTGATTTCTTCCCCTGATGCGATTTCCTCATTTTCCAGGAGCTTTGCATATGCATATACATAATATACCACCTGGGGAACAAGGCGTCCGATATTGATAGAGTTTGCCGAGGAGAACTGGTATCCCGCATCCGCAAGTTCTTTCTCCAGTTCCTTATCTTCAAAGAGGGCTTTGACACCGCTCTGGGCATTGTCAAAATTCCCGTGGATGGCCACTACAGAAGTATTCTCCCCTTTCTGCGTCACCATCTGCAGTTCCTGCACGCGGCTTACACCGCCCTTTGGATAGAATACGATGATCTTCGTTCCTGGAACATCTGCAAATCCTGCAAGAGCCGCTTTCCCGGTATCTCCCGACGTAGCGGTCAGGATAACAATATCCTTAGTCACATTGTTTTTCTTCGCAGCTGTTGTCAGGAGATGCGGCAAAATGGAGAGCGCCATATCCTTAAACGCGATCGTTGCACCATGGAAGAGTTCCAGATGATATGTATCTTCTACTTTGACGAGAGGAGCGATCACCTCTGTGTCAAATTTAGAATCATATGCACTGTCTATGCAGTGTTTCAGCTCCTCCTCCGTAAAATCCGTGAGGAACTGCTTCATGACAGCGTAGGCAGTCTCCTGATATGTCATACCTTTTAGCTCGTCCACCGTTACATCAAGTTTCGGAATGTACTCCGGTACGAACAGTCCTCCGTCGTCTGCAAGTCCTTTTAAGATTGCCTCAGAAGCTGTTACTGTTTTATCAGAGTTTCTCGTGCTTTTATATAGTAGATTCATGATTTTACCCTCTTTTTATTTTCTCCGTGTTACTGCACTGAATTATAGCACAGGTTCCGCCGCCCTGTCCATAGCGTCCGGCATTCCCGGCGGCACTCTTCCCATCAGCACTCAGATGCAAGCACTGATCTGTTGTCCGCCGCCTACAGGGGCGGGAGTCATCTCGCATCTGATATAATGACAGCCACGATCCCGCACACCGCCATCAGAACCGGATAGACGAGATAAGGGATCATATCAAACGGCGTCAGTCCGGTAAGCGTCGCCGCGGAGAGAAGCTGCGCCCCGTACGGGATCAGTCCCTGCCCCACCGATGTAAACATGTCCAGAAGGGATGCCGACCGCTTCGGATCTACGCCGAACTCATCACTGATCTCCTTTGCGATCGGTCCCGACATTACGATCGCCACCGTATTGTTAGCCGTACACAGGTCTACCAGCAGCGCAAGCAATGCGATCCCCGCCTGCGCTCCTTTCTTGCCGCGTATCCTGCTCCTGATCAGATTCAGGATAAAATGGATCCCTCCGTTTGCCCGGACAAGCGATACGATACATGCCACGATGATAGAGATGACCGTAATGTCGTACATCGAGACAACGCCGTCGCCCACCACGGTAAACATTTCCGACGGGGCGATCGTGCCCGTTCCCACGCCGACAATGAGGGACAGCACGGTCCCCGCAATCAGCACAAGGAACACATTGATCCCTATAAGCGCCCCGATCAAAACGACCAGATACGGAATGACCTGGAGCAGATTGTACCCGCCGCCTGCAATATCATAGCTCATATCTCTTGTGATGAACCAGAAGAAGACTGCCGTGATCACTGCCGCCGGCAGTACGATCAGGAAATTCGCCTTGAACTTGTCCTTCATCTCACATCCCTGCGTCTTGACCGCTGCGATCGTCGTATCCGATATCATGGAGAGATTGTCTCCGAACATCGCACCGCAGACGACAGCCGCAATACAGACCGCCAGGGGGAATCCCGCTTCCTCGCTGATCCCTACCGCGATCGGAGCCAGCGCCGCGATCGTTCCCATGGAAGTACCCATGGAGACCGAGATAAAGCAGCTGATGATGAAAAGACCTGCAACGATAAAATGCGCCGGTATCAGCGACAGGCCGAGATTTACCGTACTGTCCACACCGCCGGCCGCACTCACGGCCCCGGAGAACGCGCCCGCGCAGAGAAAGATCAGGCTCATGGTGATGATATTTTCCTCTCCCACTCCTTTTGCAATGATCCTGACCTTCTCGTCAAAGCTTACTTTTCTGTTCTGCAAAAACGCCACGAACAGCGCGATAAGAAATGCAACAATTGCAGGCATTGCATAGAAATCCTGGAATACGATCCCCGCCCCGAGAAAGATAATGAGGAATACGCCGATCGGGATCAGAGCCGATGCCTTTCCTGTCCTGTTTTCCATAACTTTTTCCTTTCACAGATATTATGCCACAAAAGGGGTGCGGCACAGACAGAAACTGTTCTGTCTTATACAGCATCCCTTTTCTCTGGCTTTATTTATTCTTTTTATTATTCGTATAATTGACAAGTCCGCCTGCCGCGATCAGTTTCTGCATGAACTCCGGGAACGCCTGTCCCTGGAACTCTGTGCCTTTCGTCAGATTGTAGATCCTGCCGCTGTCAAAATCCACTTCCACTTCGTCTCCCGCGTCAATGCCTTTTGCCGCCTCCGGGCATTCGATGATCGGAAGCCCGATATTGATTGCGTTGCGGTAAAAGATACGTGCAAAAGTCTCTGCGATGATGCAGCTTACGCCTGCCGTCTTTAAGCACAGAGGCGCATGCTCTCTTGAAGAACCGCAGCCGAAGTTCTTATTGGCAACGATCAGGTCGCCCGGCTGCACCTTCTTTGCAAAGTCCGGATCAATATCCACCATCGCGTGGCTTGCCAGTTCCTGCGCGTCAAAGGAATTCAGATATCTTGCCGGGATGATCACGTCTGTGTCTACATTGTCTCCGTATTTAAACACATGTCCTTTTGCTTTCATTCCTTTTCACCCACTTTCTCAGGATTTGCGATGCAGCCTACGATTGCGCTGGCAGCCGCCACCTCGGGAGACGCCAGATAGATCAGGGAATCCACATGTCCCATACGTCCGACGAAGTTTCGGTTCGTCGTGGAGACACATTTCTCTCCTGCCGCCATGACTCCCATGTGGCCGCCCATACATGGTCCGCAGCTCGGTGTGTTCACCGCGCAGCCCGCGTCCACGAAGATTTCCAGAAGTCCCTCTTCGATACACTGTTTATAGATCTTCTGTGTGGCCGGAACGACCATCACGCGCACATCCGGATGCACCGTGTGCCCTTTCAGGATCGCCGCCGCTTTTCTCATATCTTCCATACGTCCGTTCGTACAGGATCCGATCACAACCTGATCGATCTTGATCGGCTCCATCGCCTCGACCTCATCGATAGTCTTTGCATTGCCCGGAAGATGCGGGAACGCCACGGTCGGACGGACTTTTGCCAGATCGATGGTGATGACCTCGTCATACTGTGCGTCCTCATCCGCCTCGTAGATCGTGTACGGTTTGCTGGAATGCGCTTTGATATATGCGAGCGCCTGGTCATCTACCGGGAAGATGCCGTTCTTCGCCCCCGCCTCAATCGCCATGTTTGCCATCGTAAAGCGGTCGTCCATGGACAGGTTCGCGATGCCGTCCCCTGTGAACTCCATGGATTTGTAAAGAGCGCCGTCCACACCGATCTCTCCTATAATATGGATGATAATGTCTTTGCCGCTGACATATTTCCCCGGCTTTCCTGTCAGGACAAACTTGATAGCGCTCGGCACTTTAAACCAGATCTCTCCGGTAGCCATGCCTGTCGCCACATCTGTCGTCCCCATTCCTGTAGAAAATGCGCCGAGCGCGCCGTATGTACAGGTGTGGGAATCAGCGCCGATGATACATTCTCCTGCAGTCACAACTCCCGCCTCCGGAAGGATCGCATGCTCCACGCCGGATTTGCCCTGTTCAAAATACCAGGTCAGCCCCTGCTCTTTCGCATATTCGCGGATCGCCTTGGAGTTCTCCGCTGATTTGATGTCTTTGTTCGGTGTGAAATGATCCGGAACAAACACTACTTTATCTTTGTCAAACACATGATCTGACATCTGCTTGATGATCGGCAGAGCCATCGGGCCTGTAATATCATTTGCCATGACCACGTCAAGCTTTGCTTCGATCAGCTGGCCTGCCTCTACAGAGTCAAGCCCCGCATGAGCCGCCAGGATCTTCTGCGTCATTGTCATTCCCATAATGACAGCCTCCTCTTTCTATAAACGTCTATTTTGACATTTTACCACAGGAAAGCGAGAAAAAAAAGAGGAAGAAATTAACGATCTGCTGATCCGCTTGACGTTTTCAGTCTGTGTCCTTTATAATAAATCTGCTGTCTTACTGATTTGTATGATACATTGAATGAAATCTTTATTTCAGTGGGGGATAATATGAACGAAAGCAAAACTGACAATACATCAAGGATATCGATGCAGCCCGTGGAGAAGAAATCTCTTTACCTGAAGATATCCGATTCTATTTACAGCTATATACAGATGAACGGCCTGCAGCCCGGCGACAAGCTTCCGTCAGAACGGGAAATGTCATCCATGCTGGGGACAAGCCGCAATTCCGTCCGGGAAGCGCTCCGCATCCTGGAAGACCGGGGCTTAATCTATGTCAAGACCGGAAGCGGGGTATTTATCCAGAATCCTTATGGAGAAAACAACTCTTTTACTGTGCGGCTCACGAACTTTACTCTTCACGAGCTACAGGAACTCCAGAACACACTGGATCATCAGGCTGTTGAGAATGCAATGGAACGTGCCACAGACGAGGAAAAGCAGCAGCTCATCTCGCTTGCTTCCGAGATGGTGCGCCTCGCCTCTGATAACCTCTACAGTCATATTTTAGATCACAGCTTTCATAGTAAACTATACGAGATCGGACGCAATTCTGTAATCCATCAGCTCATTGTCCATATCCGTGAATACCGGTTTGTGCAGCAGGAAGAGTCGGAAGACGGTAATGATTCCATCTGGCTGCCCACCGTCTTTCAGCACCTTGAGCTGGCTCAGGCATTGTATGACAAAAATCTGAAAAAAGCGATCAAAGCTATCGACGAGATCAACGAATATGGTTTTCAGATCTCACATGAAAAGTGATTTTTCATATCTTTTAGATACTTACATATACATAGAACGTCTGCGGCCACCAGCAAACCGGTTTCCGCAGACGCCTTTTTTATCTCTGATCTTATTCCTGAACCGCCTCTTTCTTTCCGGTCAGCTCCAGATACTCTTCGTAGTTGTCGCTTCCTTTCTTGACCTTCGCAATACCGAATCCTGTAAATCCCCAGATGATTGCAAAGATAACTCCGGTATAGCACAGGCACGCCCATGGCGCATACTGTGCAGTTGATACCCCGAGAACGGATGTCATATATACACCTGCAAGCGACCACGGTACAAGAGGTTCAATAACTGTAATACTGTCCTCAAGGCAGCGCGACAGATTCTTCGTCTCAAGGCCGCGCCGGATATATTCTTCGCGGAACATGCCTCCGATCATCAGATGCGTCACTGCCGCCTCGCCGATTACGATGATCATTACTACGCCGATCGCAACTGTGCTGGTAATAAGCTGTCCTGTATTGTGGATGTGCTTCGTCAGTCTCTCGAGAATGATATCCATACTTCCGCATACCGTCAGGGCTCCGATGAAGCTGAAAGCACAGAACGCCATCAGTGTAGTATTCATCATAGAACTCATGCCGCCCCGCTGGAGAAGATTCGATACCTGCTCCGGGATCGTATTGAGATCAACTGTAAGGTTCGGGAAGAGATCCATCGTAAATCCGCTCACCATGCTGGTCGCGCATGTCGCAAATGAGAATCCCTGTACCGCCATGGCAAGGATGACCGCTACGATCGATGAAATGATCATCACAGGAATGGTCGGTTTCTTCATAAGAGAACCTGCCACTACAATGACCGGAGGTATCAGAAGGAGCAGTCCCACCGGCATACTGAGATTGAAAAGTTCTGCAAGCGTATTGATGATCTCGTCCACCTGTGTGATCTCTCCGCTGCTTGCAAAATGTGCGCCGGCGATCACATAGACGATGCAGCTGATGATAAAGCCCGGGATCGTCGTATAGAACAGGTGTCCGATATGCTTATACAGATTCGTGCCTGTCGCGATCGCAGACATATTTGTGCTGTCCGAGAGCGGCGACATTTTATCCCCGAAATATGCTCCTGCAACAATGGCTCCTGCGACTGCCGGAAGGGGAGCGCCCATCCCCGCCGCCACACTGATCAGTGCCGCGCCGACAGTTCCCGCGGATCCCCATGATGTTCCGGTGCTCACTGACAGCACAGTCGTCACAAGAAACGATGTGATGATGATATATTTCGGGCTGATGATCTGCAGACCAATATATACAAGGAACGGGATCGTACCGCTTACGATCCATGCGCCGATCATGAGTCCCACACAGATCAGGATCAGGATCGCAGGGAATGCGGCTGCAAGTTTCTCAACGATTTCTTTTTCTATATCTTTCCATGTATATCCCAGATACATACACAGACAGATTGTAAATGCGGCACAGATCAGCAGCAGGATCTTAATATCCACGCTGAAAATAAGCAGTCCCACGATCAATACAACAAACATAAAGATCAGCGGAAGTACCGCAAGGAAAAATCCCGGTTTTTTTATTTCTCTTTCTCTCTTATCTTCCATTTGTACACCTCATACAATCTCGCCAAATCATATTTTATCAAGTGCCTGCTTCAAGTCATCGATCAGGTTTTCTGCACCTTCCAGACCGCAGTGAAGTCTTACGATATTTCTTGTCAGTCCGTGGAATGCAAGTTCCTCATCGCTCCAATTATATGTATAAGCAATCGCAAGACTTTCAAATCCGCCCCATGATGCTCCTTTTTCAAAAAGCTTCAGATTGTCAACAAATGTCTCGACGTCTTCAAGGCTTCCGTCGATCTCCACACTCATCAGGCCGCATTCGCCTTTCTGCTGCTTTCTCGCCAGCTCATACTGCGGATGCGACGGAAGGCCCGTGTAGAATACTCTCTTGATCTTCGGATGCCCTTCAAGGAATTTCGCAACTTCCATTGCCGTCTCGTAATGTCTCTGCATCCTGACGTCCAGAGTCCTTAACCCTCTGATCGCAAGCCATGCTTCCATTGGGCCAAGCACACCGCCGAACCAGTCTCTCTGTACCATAACTTTTCTCATAAACTCTTCATCTTTAGAGATCAGCACACCGCCGATCAGATCGCTGTGTCCTCCGATGTATTTCGTCATTGTATGCATGACAATATCGATCCCCATATCAAGCGGTTTCTGGAAGACAGGAGTAGAGTATGTATTATCGATATAAGTAATGATCCCATGTTTCTTTGCAAGTTTTGCTACTCCTTCAAGATCCACCACATTAAAGACCAGTGTAGACGGACTTTCCAGAATGATCATATCCGTTTCCGGACGGATCGCGTCTTCAAACTCTTTCACAGTCTTTCCTTCCACATAAGTAACCGTGATCTCATATTTTTTGCAGAGGAATTCGTCCAACAGGTGCTGTACTGGTCCATAACTTTCTCTGATACAGATGATGTGGCTTCCGGCTTTGCACACTGCCAGGATCGCAGCTGCGCATGCCGCCATCCCGGCGGAAAATACAACTGCCCTTGAACCATGTTCCAGAGCCGCCATCTTCTTCTCCAGAATCGTAACCGTCGGATTCGATGCTCTCCCATAGTAATATTCGTCCTTAAAAATATCTACAGAAAAGTAGTCTTTCACTGTATCAAACACATGTAAAGATGTCATAAACACCGGCGGTGTCACAGCTTTCATGTATTTGTGAGGATCTTCTCCCACATGCGTCATTGCAAGTAAATCGTCTCTGTCTGCTCTTTCTGCCATTTTGTTTCCCTCCATTTTGAAAATTGGTTTATTGGTATTGTGGTTCATTGGTTGAACCAATTTATAGCATAAATTATATGCACTTTGTCAAAAATGTCAATATATCCCGCTAATTCTATATTGATTTGTGAATCATTCATAAAACCGTAACATCTTTTTTGTATAATAAACACAAAAAAAGGATCGTATCTGCTTTACGATCCTCTTCGTTCTCATAATATTAATTCTTCTGTTATCCGAATTTTTATAACATATTATTTCTTTGCAATATAGCCTTTCGCCGTAAGGGCCTCTGCGCACAGGACAGCCCCGCCCGCTGCACCTCTTACAGTATTGTGGGAGAGACCGATAAATTTGTAGTCGTACATCGTATCCTCTCTCAGACGTCCGATAGACACTCCCATGCCGTTCTCGTAATCTACATCCATGGTTACCTGCGGACGGTTGTCATCTTCCAGGTACTGGATGAACTGCTTCGGAGCGCTCGGAAGCTCTGCTTCCTGCGGGAATCCTTTGAAGTTTACAAGTTTCTCGATGAGCTGCTCTTTTGTCGGTTTTTTATCAAAGTTGATGAACACGGCAGCTGTATGTCCATTCAATACCGGGACACGCACGCACTGACATGTGATCTTCGGAAGTTCTGCTTTTACGATCTGGCCGTTCTCCACTTTTCCAAGAACTCGAAGCGGCTCCTGTTCGCTCTTCTCTTCCTCTCCGCCGATGAACGGGATGATGTTCCCAACCATTTCCGGCCAGTCTTTAAATGTCTTTCCGGCACCGGAGATTGCCTGGTATGTCGTGACGACAAGTTCCTTTGGCCCGAATTCTTTCCATGCCGCAAGGCACGGAGCATAGCTCTGGATGGAGCAGTTCGGTTTTACGGCGATAAATCCGCGTGTCGTGCCGAGACGCTTCTTCTGATCCGGGATCACGTCAAAATGATCTGAATTGATCTCCGGCACTACCATCGGGACGTCCGGTGTCCAGCGGTGCGCGCTGTTGTTTGATACGACCGGAGTCTCTGTCTTTGCATATTCTTCCTCGATCGCCTTGATTTCTTCCTTGCTCATGTCCACTGCACTGAACACAAAATCAACTGTAGATGCCACATGCTCCACATCGTTTACATTGAGCACTACAAGCTTTTTCACTGCCTCAGGCATCGGGGTGTCCATTTTCCAGCGGTCACCTACTGCTTCTTCATATGTCTTACCTGCTGAACG
>DWWO01000134.1 GCA_019119675.1 Candidatus Mediterraneibacter faecipullorum
GCATCTGTCTATGTAGCAGTCAATATGCTGGTATCAGAGAACCGCAGAAACATCTCCATGCTGAAAGTACTGGGGTATACGGACCGTAAGATCGGACGCATCGTACTTAGCAGTAATCATGTTTTCCTTCCCCTTGGAATCCTCTTGAGCATTCCTGCGGCATATGTATTCTGCGGACTGTTCTTCCGGATGTTTGCCGATATGATGGGGATGCTGGTGAGCCCGTATCTGGAGCTTAAGAGCTGTATTATGGCCGCAGTCCTGACAGCAGGCAGCTATCTGGCGTCAATATATTTCGTGCAGCGAAAGACACGGAAGGTGGATGCGGTGGAGTGCCTGAAGGAACAGCGGGAATAGCTGCGGCAATAAAGTTTCCGGAGATAGAAATGCTTGTTAATGAAGGGCAGCCGGTATATTTGACAAAAAATGGATATGGAGCAATGGTTGTACTGAGTCTGGAAGAGTATGCCAGCCTTGTGGATAATGTGGAGATGAAATTGGATGAAGCAGACAGAATAGCAGAAACCACCGAAGAAAGATTAAGCCATGATGATGTGTTCCGAAATGTAAGGAGTGTGATTCATGATAAATAGAAAACCACAATATTTACTTTAAGTATTTGAGCCTTCAAGCATCATGGATTAGAATAATAAGAGTATGACAGGACGTTGAAAATACGAGCTGGCATGCTCTTATTATTTTAGCAACAGTGTAGTTTCGCGAATGGTGCGGGCTGAACTGGTACAGTTTTTAGCAGGAGGCAATATAAAATGGCAGATATGCAGTACAGAGAGCTCCCTCACGGCGGGGAGAAGATCAGCGTGATCGGACTTGGTATGGGTTCGATTCACGAGGGCAGCGAAATGGAGATTGAAAAGACATTAGAACTTGCCCTTGAGAACGGCGTCATCCGTCATCTGGGACTGTCCTCCCATGATCCTGAGATCATCCGCCGGTTTCTGGATACAGGGCTGATCGATATGGTCATGTTCAGTATCAATCCGGCATATGACTACTCAACCGGCGATTACGGCATCGGCACAGCTTCTGACAGAGGCAAGCTGTATCGGGAGTGCGAGAGAGAGGGCGCAGGCATCTCTGTCATGAAGCCCTTTGGCGGCGGACAGCTCCTGAATGCGAAAACTTCACCTTTTAAACAGGCCCTCACGAAAACACAGTGTATCCGGTATGCCCTTGACCGTCCGGCAGTTCTCACGGTACTTCCGGGTGTACGGAATTCTCAGGATTTAAAGGATGTGCTGTCTTATCTGGACGCGTCTGAGGAAGAACAGGACTACTCTGTGATCGGGCAGTTCACGCCTCAGAATGCGGACGGGATCTGTGTGTACTGCAACCACTGCCAGCCATGTCCGAAAGGGCTCAATGTGGGCATGATCAATAAATATTATGACCTTGCCCTCGCCGGAGATGAGATGGCAAAAGGTCATTATGATAAACTTGAAGTCAAAGCAGGCGAATGCATCCAGTGCGGCCACTGCGAATCCCGCTGTCCGTTCCATGTAAAGCAGGAGGCAAGGATGCAGGAGATCAGCAGGTATTTCGGTGAGTAATTGCAGCGTCAGCCGGAGAAACAGACAGCAGCGTCCGGGAGATTCCGGCTATGCGCAGATTTTAAGGACGCTGCTCTTTTTATCCATTCCCACAATCGTAGAAGAAGTACTTGCCACGCTGCTCCAGTATGTGGATACTGCAATGGTCGGACAGCTCGGAGAACAGGCAACGGCTTCGGTCAGCATTACCACCAATGTGACGTGGCTTGGCCGTTCCTGAATCTAGTTGATAAACGACTGCCTGAGAACCTCAAGAAATTTTTCCACAGGTTTTGAAAAGACCTGATATTTTTTCCAGATGATATTCATCTTATTTTCCAGTCTGGGGTTCAGAGGACGAAAGCACAGATTGCTCTCGCCGGTCGTGTTAATGATCTTGTCAAGGCCGATCGCGTAACCGAGCCCTTCATCAACGAGAAGGGAAGCGTTGAAGATCAGGTTATAGGTGGCGGCGATATTGAGCTGGTCCGGCTCACGCCCGAGCCACTGGGTAAGGGTTCCGCCCTGAGATTCCTGCTGGGAAAGAATCAGAGGCACATCATACAGATCGGCGGGAGCGATACTTTCCTTTTCCGCAAGAGGAGAATCTTTGCGCATCAGAACACCCCAGATATCATGGTAAGGCATTTCGAGGACATTGTATTTCGTCAGATCTACATCCCCGAAAATAATTCCGAAGTCGATCAGCCCTTTATCCAGATATTCGGATACAAGTGTGGAATTTCCGCTGGAAAGGTGATAGCTGATGCCGGGATACCGGTCCTGGAGCTTTTTTGCGGCTTTTGCGATCAGACGGATGCCGTCTGTCTCGCCGGTGCCGATGAAAACGTCTCCAATGACAACATCGTCACTCATTTTTATTTCGGTTTCCGCTTTTTTCACAAGGTCCAGTATCTCCTCCGCACGTTTGCGCAGGATCATGCCTTCTTCGGTCAGTGTGACTTTCCGGCTGCCTTTTGTTCCGCGGATAAAGAGCTGTTTTCCTAACTCCTGCTCTAAGTTTTTGATCTGCGTGGAGAGGGTGGGCTGGGAGAGATGAAGAGATTCCGCAGCATGTACGATACTCTGTTCTCTTGCGATTGCGAGAAAATAATTAAGGACACGTAATTCCATGATAAGTTCCTCCGGACTATATATTTATTGCTGTTAATGATGATCAACTATTAGGGTGACTATAGGTTGCTATGGTTACTATAGCATGAATATGAATAGGATTCAACTATGGAAATGCATTATAACAACGTATTTGCTATTCAAATACTGTGGTGCTAAACTGTATATCGAAAGAAAAGATAACATAACAGGCGGAGTAGAATGACAGCATCTGCTTTATGTGTGAAAGGATGGACAGATATGAGACCGGATTCCAGAGAGAATCTTATTCAGAATCTGAGAGATGCGGGCTGCTGTGAGAAAATGATCTGTGATTTCATGGGATATTTTGACGAGGAGGACATTGACCGTCAGATTGCCCTGCTGGAACTTCACAGAGACGATCTCCTTAACAATGTGCACAGTGAAGAGAGGAAGATATCCTGTCTTGACTACCTGCTCTATCAGATCAGAAAGACTTCAGCATAATAGTGCGTGAATTTTAAACTTGTGAATTTAATAGGAAAGGAAGAGATATAAATGAGTCAGAAAAAAGAAATAAGACAGCAGTATTTAACAGGAGAACGCCCACTGTTTATGGGAAAAGACCTTAAAATCTATGACACGATCTTTGACAATGGGGAATCTCCCCTCAAGGAAAGCCGGAACATTGAATTATACGGCAGTATGTTCAAATGGAAATATCCGCTCTGGTACAGCAAAAATATTCTTGCAGAGGACTGTACATGGTTTGAGATGGCGCGTGCGGGTGTATGGTATACAGACAATATTACCGTGAGAAATGCCATGATTGAAGCGCCCAAGAATTTCAGAAGATGCCACGGAGTTGTATTGGAAAATGTAGATTTCCCGAATGCACAGGAGACGCTCTGGAGCTGTGAGCAGGTGAAGATGGACCGTGTCACTGCAAAGGGCGATTACTTTGCCATGAACTGTACGGATATGGAACTCAATGACTTTAAACTGGACGGCAATTATTCCTTTGACGGGGCGAAGAACGTAGAGATCCACAATGCGAAAATGCTTTCCAAGGACGCATTTTGGAACAGTGAAAATGTAACAGTCTATGATTCCTTTATTTCAGGAGAATACCTGGGATGGAATGCAAAGAACCTGACCCTTGTCAATTGCACGATCGAGAGCCTTCAGGGGATGTGCTACATCGACAACCTTGTGATGAAGAACTGCAAACTCATCAATACGACGCTCGCATTTGAATACTCCACAGTGGATGCGGATATCCACGGAAAGATTGACAGCGTTTTAAATCCGTCCGGAGGGACTATCCGTGCGGAACATATCGGCGACCTTATTATCGAGAAGGATAAGATCGATCCGTCAAAGACAAAGATCATCTGCAGCGATGTTGAACATGAGAAGCAGTGTGCCTGCGCGTGAGGGAAATGCAGCATGAAATATAATTTTGACGAAATAATCGACCGTAAAAATACTGGCTCCCTGAAATGGGATGTGCCGGACGGAGAGCTTCCCATGTGGGTGGCAGATATGGACTTCCGTACGGCTCCGGCGGTGAGAGAAGCCATTGCAGAGCGCGCTTCCCATGGAATATTCGGTTATACAGTGGTGCCGGACGAGTGGTATGTGGCATATCAGTCATGGTGGAGCAGCCGGCATCACTTTGAGATAGAGAAGGACTGGCTTATCTTCTGTACAGGAGTGGTGCCTGCAATCTCAAGTGTCGTCAGAAAGCTGACTACAGTGGCGGAGAAAGTTGTTGTCATGACGCCGGTATACAATATATTTTTCAATTCAATCCTGAACAACGGAAGAAATGTACTTGAGAGCAAACTGAAACTGGAAAACGGTGTCTATGAGATCGACTTTGAAGATCTGGAAGAAAAACTTTCAGATCCGCAGGCAACCTTGCTGCTTTTGTGTAATCCGCAGAATCCGGCAGGAAGGATCTGGGATAAAGAGACGCTGGAACGGATCGGAGATCTGTGCGTAAAGCATCATGTGCTTGTTCTCTCCGATGAGATCCACTGTGATCTTGTAAAACCGGGCACAGAGTATGTGCCGTTTGCATCAGTCTCGGAAAACTGCCGGAGGAACAGCATCACCTGCGTGGCTCCGACGAAAGCATTTAATATTGCAGGGATACAGACGGCCGCCGTGATCGTGCCGGATGAAACGATCCGTCATAAAGTTAACCGTGGACTCAATACAGATGAAGTGGCGGAGCCGAATGTATTTGCAGCCATAGCCCCGGTTGCTGCTTTTATGCATGGCGGGGAGTGGCTGGATGAACTGAATGTGTATTTGTGGGAGAACAGGAAGCGGGCGGAAGAGTATATTGACCGCGAGATAGAAAATGTGACTGCAGTCCGGGGAGAAGCCACTTATCTGCTGTGGATCGACTGCCGGAAAGTGACAGAGGATTCTGAAGATCTGAGCGAGTTTATTCGTAAGGAGACCGGGCTTTATATCAGTGCCGGAAAAGAGTATCATAACGGCGACGGATTTCTGCGGATGAACCTTGCCTGCCCGGGAACGCGCCTGGAGGAAGGTCTGAAGAGATTGAAAGCCGGAATCGAGGCATACAGGGGCAGTATATAAAACGTCCAGTTCCCGCCATTTGCAAAATTGCACTGAAATGTAACAGTTCAGCCCGCGCCATTCGCAAAACCGCACTAAAAATGAGAACAGATATCAAAAATAACTTGATATCTGTTCTTTTTTCGTGTATGATAATGACATGAGTTAGAACAAACTAACTATCGGAGAATAAAAATATGTTACTTTTATTACTTTTCTACAGGAGGTTTTATATGAGTGTCGTTATCATCGGAGGCCATGACCGGATGGTCTGCCAGTATAAAAAGATCTGTAAGCAGTTCAACTGTAAGGCAAAAGTGTTCACGCAGATGTCAGCTTCCTTAAGTAAGCAGATCGGAAGTCCGGATCTGATCGTGTTGTTCACGAATACAGTGTCACATAAGATGGTGAAATGCGCGGTAGAAGAGGCAGGGAGATGTAATGCCTGTGTGGTAAGATGCCATACGAGCAGCAAAAATGCACTGGAAGAAATTCTCTGCAATGCGTGTGCTTAATTCGTAATTCCGGGGTGGGAAAGTGTCCGCCGGAGTACAGGTGTCACTCGCAGGCGCGCTCTCGCTCGGGCCGCAACATAGCAGTACATAAGGCGGCAAAGAACGCCGCCTAAGTGCTGATGTTGCTCTACGGCCTTTGAGTAACACCTGTACTCCGGCTGGGCTTTTCTCTCCCGGAATTTCAGATTAAGGCGGGAGTAGATTGAAGGTGTTGCCATTCGTTGATTCGGCTGGAAGCAAAGAAAGCAATACCTGTTATTCTGATTTTTCTCCTACAAATACAATTACAGAACGTTCGCCGAGGACGATGTTTTTTTCTGCCGCGGGCATTTGATCTACAGTGAAGGTCTGCTGTTTCGGATCGCCTGTATTGACTGCAATCTTCCAGCAGTATTGTTCCGGCAGCTCGGGAAGTGTAAGGTTTGCCGGATACCAGTATGCATTGGCTGCCACGTAAATGAGATCTTCGCGGCCTTCTTCTTCGTCATATCCGGCAAAAAGGACGCAGGCTGTATAGGCATTTTCCAAACGCTCGTTATTCCACGGCTCCAGCCCGTGCATGCTCATGGACGGAAAGCCGATATAACTCGGCTCCAGATCTTTTCGGATTGCCGGATGCTCCTTGCGGAAAGCGATCATATAGCGGAAAAATTCAAAGAGATCCTCGTTCTTATGAAGCAGATTCCAGTCCAGCCACGAGATCGGATTGTCCTGACAATAGGGATTGTTATTTCCGAATCGTGTATCGCCGAATTCATCGCCGGAGAGGAACATGGGAGTCCCCCGGCTGCACATGAGTACGGCACAGGCATTCTTGATCATCCGGAAACGCAGTGCAAGGACTTCCGGATCCTCTGTATCTCCCTCCACACCACAGTTCCAGCTGTTGTTGTCATCATATCCGTCCGTGTTATCCCAGCCGTTTGCTTCATTGTGTTTCTTGTTATAGCTGTACAGGTCATAGAGCGTGAATCCGTCGTGGCAGGTCAGGAAGTTGACGGAAGCATTGCCGCCGCGGTAGACCGGATCATACAGATCCGGGGAACCGGTCATTCTCTGTGCGGCAATCCCCGCCATCTTGCTGTCCCCCTTCAGGAAACACCGCATATCATCCCTGTAGCGTCCGTTCCATTCCGCCCAGCGTTTCCAGGACGGGAAAGAACCCACCTGATAGAGTCCGCCGGCATCCCAGGCCTCGGCAATGAGCTTGACATTTCCAAGGATCGGATCGAAGGCCAGACTCCGCAGCAGCGGCGGCTGATTCAGGGGAGTGCCGTTATCACTGCGCCCGAGGATGGACGCCAGATCGAACCGGAAACCGTCCACCCGGTAGTCCGTCACCCAGTAGCGGAGACAGTCGAGGATCAGCTCCTGAACGACAGGGTGATTACAGTTCAGCGTATTTCCGCAGCCACTGAAGTTATAGTATTTCCCGTCAGGGGTGAGCATATAGTAGATATTGTTGTCAAATCCTTTGAAACAGAAAGACGGCCCCATTTCATTTCCTTCGGCCGTATGGTTGAACACAACGTCCAGGATCACGTCGATCTCATTGTCGTGCAGCGCCTTGATCAGACGTTTCAGCTCCATTCCCTCACGATTATATTCAATGCTGGAGGAGTAGCTTGTATTCGGGGCAAAGAAGCAGACCGGATTATAGCCCCAGTAGTCGAGAAGTTCATTATCATCGATCAGGCGTGCATCACGCATCTCGTCAAATTCAAAGACAGGCATCAGCTCCACCGCATTGATCCCCAGCCTTTTCAGATAAGGAATCTTTTCTTCCAGCCCTTTAAACGTGCCCGGACAGGATACGCCGGAGGAGGGAGATTTGGTAAATCCGCGGACATGGAGCTCATAGATTACCAGATCTTCCATAGGGATAGGCTCACTTCGTTCCAGGCCCCAGTCAAAGTTGTTCTGTACGACCCGCGCACGGTAGCTGTGATGGGGATTATTCTTGCATCCCCACTGGCTTTGTCCGGTGACTGCGCGGGCATAGGGATCCAGCAGGATTTTCGTCTTGTCGAACCGCAGCCCTTTTTTCTCGTCATAGGGACCGTCCAGCCGGTAGGCATATTCGAATTCTTCGATATCCAGTCCGAATACGATCATGGAATAGACAAAGCCGATCTTGTAATTATCGGGAAATTTCAGAGCAGCAAAAGGCTCTTCTGCATCGCGGTGGAAGAGCAGAAGTTCACAGGACGTTGCTCCATGCGACTGGATCGTAAAATTGACGCCGCCAGGGATCACGGTGGCTCCGAAGAACCGGAAGAATCCGGGGCGGACCTGAAAGCCGGAGATCGTATCCAGTGGCTTTAACTGGCGCCCGGGCACGAGCACCAGATCTGATGTATGCAGTGACATAGTGGCCATCTCCTTTCAAGCCTGTGACACTGTTACCTGCTGCTTAAATAAAATACCGCCAGTTGTGTGCGGTCACGCAGGTTCAGTTTGTCGAGTATTGTTGTTAAATAGTTTCTCACAGTCCCCTCGCTTAAATACAGGCTTGCTGCGATCTCCTTATTGCTTAAGCCTTCTGCGATCAGACGGATCACATCTAGTTCACGTTCACTGATCCCGTATTTTTTATAGTCAGTTGTCTCTTTTTCAGCCCCCATGAGTTCCGGGATCCTGGAGACGATTTCCGTGCCGAATACGGTCTGGCCGGAGGCGGCTGCCCGGATGGCAGGAATGATGTTCTGGTAATCCTGCTTGAGCAGATAGCCTGCCGCGCCAAGTTTTAATGCTTTTATAATATATTCATCGTCGGAAAATGTCGTGAGCAGAAGTATCCTTGCAGTTGGAAATTCCTTCAGGATCTCTTCAGCAGCGTCCAGCCCGTTTTTCTGTTTCATCCGGATATCCATCAGAAGCACATCCGGTCTGTGCTCGCGGTAGAGAGCAGGAGCTGCGCTGCCGTCTTCTGCTGTGGCTGCCACTTCAAAATCGGGTTGATTTTCAAGGATCATTTTCAGTGCACTTACCACAAGGCAGTCATCGTCTATTAATATCAGTTTCATAATCTAGTCTCCTTTTTTGGTATCGTAACAAGGATCCGGAACCCGTTTTCAGCTGAGATATGGATCGTTCCATGAAGTTTGTCCGTCCGTTCCTTCATATTCGCCAGTCCCATGCCGCCGTTCCTGTTCCCTTTCCTCACTTCAGTGCCGTTATCCTCAATGCAGAGCTGAAACAGCGCAGGATGTTCCCGGACGGTAACAGATGCTTTGCTGGCATTGCTGTGCCTCATGATATTGGAGAGTGCCTCTTTTGTAATGCTGATAAAGCTGTATTTGACATCCCGGGGGATCACTCTTCCGGCATCGTAGCAATATGTGACCGGACAGAAAGTAAAATCATCGATCAGTGACCGGACGGCTTCGTCCAGATTCACAGCATCATCCCGCAGGTCGTGCACGCTGGAGCGGATGTTGTCCATGGCTGCGTTCAGTGTTTGGTCGAGAGAATCAAGCGTAGGTGAGAGTGCCTCGTCCCGGTTCACTGTCTTTGCAGCTCCGGCAAGAAGAATGGACCGGGAGAGCAGGTGGCCTACATTGTCGTGGATCTCCCGTGCGATCCGGTTCCGTTCTTTCAGGGTGGCAGTATAGATTTCATAGTCCTGCTTTTCCATCAATGTGCGGTTTTTTTCCGTGAGGAGCAGATCACGCTCTGTGCTGTCATCCATTGTCCGTCTCAGTGTATCCTGCAGGCTGTCCCGCTCCCTTGATATCGAAGCAAGAAGAAAGCATACTGCGAATCCGAACAGATCCAGACAGATAAGAAGAGTTTCCGGCTGTCTGTACACCAGATTCAGGATAAGGTACAGGGCTATGGATATGGCAGCAGGAATATAGAGTCTCCGGCGGAACAGTCCGTAACATACCGCGGGATCAAAATATCGGATTGCCGGTACGAAAACTGCGGCGGTGAAGAAAACAAGACAGCCTGCTGTATATGTCCGGTCTTCTTCCAGAAACAAATCTGCACTGCACAGGATCAGCGCACAGAGAAATGCCAGTACATAAGGCAGATCAGGCTGCACGAAGAACAGGGAAAACATACATAAAAGCATGACTAACCCGCAATTTACTGCATTTTTCATAGTAATACCGGCCTTTGCCGCTCCTTTCACTGTGCTATATGCTTTTATTATAGTCGAAAACACAGGGAAAGCAAAGAAAAAGAATGGAAGAGTGACATTTGTCATACCCGTTTGTGACACTGTGCACTACAGAAAGATAAGAGACTGAGGTATCCTGATATCAGTAAGGCAGGAAAGGATAACAGGAGGAATGATATGATCAGGATAGAAAATCTTGTAAAACGGTATGGCGATGTAGTCGCACTGGATCATTTTAATCTGGATGTAAAAGAAGGAGAGATCTTTGGACTTCTCGGCCCCAATGGTTCCGGAAAGACGACGGCGATCAACTGTATGCTTGCACTTTTAAAGTATGACAGAGGCAGCATACGGATCATGGGGCAGGAGATGGCGCCGGACAATTATAATGTTAAGCGGCAGATCGGGATCGTCATGCAGGATGTGGCGGTTTTTGAAGAGCTTAATGTCTATGAGAATATTGATTATTTCTGCAGCCTTTACATAAAGGATAAGAACAGGAGAAAAGAACTGGTGGAGGAGGCGATCCGGTTTGTCGGACTTGAGGACTACAGAAAGACATATCCGAAGAAACTCTCGGGCGGTCTGCTCCGGCGTCTTAATATCGCCTGCGGGATCGCCCATAAGCCCAGGCTGATCATACTGGATGAACCTACTGTTGCAGTAGATCCCCAGAGCAGGAATAAAATACTGGAGGGGATCCGTGAACTGAACCGGCAGGGCTCGACCATCATATACACCTCGCATTATATGGAAGAGGTAGAGCAGATCTGCACAAGGATCACGATTATGGATCACGGCAGGAGCATCGCCGTGGGAACAAAGGAAGAGTTAAAGAGTATGATCAAAACCGGAGAGACTGTGACGATTGAAGCGGTCATCCTGGATGCAGATGATCTGGCAGATATCAGGAGCCTTCCCCATGTATTTGATGTGAAATACGAAGAACAGCGGCTTGTGGTAAGATGCACAGGTGCAAAGCATAATCTGATCCACATCTTAAGCTGTCTTCAGGAGAAGGATATCCCCTTCGGCAGAGTATTCTCGGAGCTGCCGACACTCAACGACGTGTTCCTTGAGATCACAGGAAAGCAGTTACGGGATTAGGAGGGGATGGATATGCGGGAATTGATAAAATACAGTTTTCTTGCAAAGATCAGGGATCTCAGTCTTGTGTTCTGGCCGCTTGTATTTCCTCTTGTCCTGACTACGGCTATGTATATTTCCATCGGGCAGATGGAAGAATCGGACTTTGAGACAATTCCGGCGGCAATCGTGACACAGAGTACGGGAGAAGAGGATGTTTTTCAGGAGTATCTGAAAACTATGGGAGATGACCAAGAAGCTCTGATCAGTGTCCGGCCGATGGTAGAAGAAGAGGCGTTAACTGCATTAGAAAACGGAGATATTGAGGGGATTTTTTACAGCGGGGAAGAGCCCTCTCTTACAGTCGGCGGAAGCGGACTCGCACAGAGTATCCTCCAGATGATACTGGAGAGTTATACAGAAGGAAAACAGACGCTGGAAGATGTATCAGAACTGCATCCGGAGGGGATGGAAGCAGCCATCCGTCAGATGTCGGATTACGGATCAGTGACAGAAGATGTGTCACTCGGCGGACGGACGACGAATACGACAGCACAGTTCTTCTACGCATTGATCGGGATGGCGTGCCTGTACGGATGCTTCATCGGTTACCAGTCTGCTATGGATCTGCAGGCAAACCTGTCGGCTCTGGCGGCGCGGCGGTGTGTGAGTCCTGTGCACAGGATGCAGTGGATCCTTTCAGAGACAGCGGTATCTTTCGGCCTTCATTTTTTTAATATGATCGTCCTTCTGGCATATATGAAATACATTTTACGGCTGCAGTTCGAAAGTTCTTACGCACAAATGCTCCCGGTCGTGATCATCGGCAGCATGATCGGCGTGACAATGGGAATGTTTATCACAAGTATCGGGAAAATGGGAGAGGGCGTGAAGATAGGTATTATGATCAGCGTCTCAATGGTGATGAGTTTCCTGGCGGGACTGATGAATGCGGACATCAAAAATATGATCGACAGGAATGTCCCTTTTTTAAACCGGATCAATCCGGCGGCGCTCATATCGGATGCACTGTACTGTCTCAATGTCTATGACGCACCGGCGAGGTATATGCAGGACATCTTAATTCTTTTAGTGATGTGCGTGCTTCTGCTTGCCGGAACATTTCTGATCGTAAGGAGGGAACGCTATGGCAGTATTTAAAGCATATATGAGGATTGCAAAGAAGAATATGTGGATGATACTGATGTATCTTGGGATCTTTCTCGGGATCACGGTCATGTTCCAGCACTTTACGGGAAATGAGACTACGCAGTATACGGCGCAGAGTATTCCGGTTGGGATTATTGATGAAGATCAGGGGGAAGCGTCAAAAAGCCTCATCCGATATATCGACAGAACCAACGAGATCATATATCTTGAGGATGACAGGGAGACACTGCAGGAGAATCTGTTCTACCGGAATGTGGAATATATCGTGAGGATCCCCCGGAACTTTATGGAACAGTGCATTCTTGGGGATGATAAACTGGAAGTGACAACAGTGCCGGGAACATATTCCGGTTCCTATGTGGAGCAGCAGATCAGCAATTTTATTAATTTTGCCAGGTGTTACGGAGCGGCGGGATTCACAGAACACGAGCTCAGCGAGGCGATGGCTGCGAGGGAGACGGCACAAGTGCAGATGCTTGACGTGAACGGAAACGGCGGCTCGTATCCTGCCTATGCATTCTATTACCGGTATCTGCCCTACCTGTTCCTGTGCGTCCTCTGCTATGTGATGGGATACATTTTAATGGGATTCCGCAGGGGAAGCCTGCCGGACCGGATGTCAGCGTCGGCAGTACCTGCCCGCAGACAGAGTATGGAGGGACTTCTGGCAGCAGGAGTTATCGCGGCTGTCCTCTGGGGATTCTGCAGCCTGATCAGTATCGCCTTTTATAATGAAAATTTCCTTGGCAGCGGGAAAGTGACATGGTATCTGCTCAACTCCTTTGTTATGCTGTTGTCAGCTCTGGCACTCTCGTATCTGGTCGGGAGCCTTGTGAAGACGTCCAACGCACTGAGCGGTATTGTAAATATCCTGTCACTCGGGATGTGTTTTGCGTGCGGAGTCTTTGTAGAGATGGATCTGCTGAGCAGTGGTGTGAGAAAGGCGGCACAGTTCCTGCCGGTGTACTGGTATGAGATGGCAAATGAGATATTGATGGATTACGGAGAGATTGTGGGAGATGTAAGAAACCGGCTCATGGGCGCAATCGGGATACAGGTGGTGTTTGCAGCAGCATTTGTGTGTGTGACACTGGCAGTGGCGAAGAAGAGACAAAGGGGCTCCTAATATTTTTGTCAGACTCCCTAAAAAATTTTTGCAGTGCTTGACTTCTGACATCATTTTCCTTTATTCTTAATGAGGTGAATATTGATAAGCTGTAAGCACGGCAGGGCAGCAAAGGCTGTCCTGTCGTTGTTGAGCGTCATTGTATATGACGCGCGTGGTTTTTTAAGGAGGAAATAAAATGGGCGGTTTTTTTGGCGTTGCATCGAAACACGACTGTGTGCTTGAGCTTTTTTATGGAGTGGATTATCATTCCCATCTCGGAACGAGAAGAGGAGGAATGGCAGTCTACGGTAAGGAAGGCTTTAATCGTGCGATCCACAATATAGAGAATTCTCCGTTCCGTACGAAATTTGAACGGGATGTGGAGGAACTGAAAGGAAATTTGGGAATCGGCTGTATCTCGGACTATGAACCCCAGCCGTTGCTGCTGCAGTCTCATCTCGGAAGTTTTGCTATCACGACAATAGGAAAAATCAATAATCAGGATGAAATTCTGGAAAAAGCATATAAGGACGGGAGATCTCATTTTCTGGAGATGAGCGGGGGACAGATCAATGCTACTGAGCTTATCGGCTCCCTGATCTGCCGGAAAGGTTCGATTGAAGAGGGAATCCGGTATGCGCAGGAGATGGTGGACGGTTCCTTAAGTCTTCTGATCATGACAAAAGACGGTATCTACGCGGCAAGAGACCTGTACGGAAGAACCCCTGTTGTGATCGGGAAGAAAGAAGATGCCTACTGTGTATCATTTGAAAACTTTGCTTATCTGAATCTTGGATATAACCATGACCGGGAACTGGGGCCGGGTGAGATCGCATACATCACGCCGGAGAGTGTGGAGACTCTTGTTCAGCCCCGTGAGAAGATGCGGATCTGTTCTTTCCTGTGGGTCTACTACGGATATCCGACCTCTTCCTACGAGGGAGTCAATGTAGAGGAGATGCGATATAACTGCGGAAGTATGCTGGCGAAGAGGGACGGAGATTCCGTTCACCCGGATATTGTGGCGGGCGTGCCGGACTCCGGCGTGGCGCATGCCATCGGATACTCCAATGAATCCGGTATCCCGTACGCAAGGCCGTTCATCAAATATACGCCTACATGGCCCAGATCATTCATGCCGACGAACCAGAGTCAGAGAGATCTGATCGCGAGGATGAAGCTGATCCCGGTTCAGGCGCTGATCGAGAACAAACGGCTGCTTCTCATCGATGATTCCATCGTCCGCGGCACGCAGCTTCGGGAGACGACGGAGTTCCTCTATCGGAGCGGTGCGAAAGAGGTGCATGTGCGTCCGGCGTGTCCGCCGCTTGTATTTGGATGTAAATATCTGAACTTTTCACGCTCCAAGTCTGAAATGGAGCTGATCACGAGACGGATCATCCGGGAGCAGGAGGGGGATAACTGTCCGGAAGAAGTTCTGGAGGAGTACACGAATCCGGATTCATGCAGATATGCGAAGATGATCGAAGAGATCAGACGGATCCAGAACTTTACAACCCTGAGATTCCACAGACTGGACGACCTGCTTGCGTCCATCGGTCTGGAACCGTGCAAGGTATGTACTTACTGCTTCAGCGGAAAGAAATAAGATCCTGACAGAATGCCCGACAGAACGCGGTCACGGACTGCGGCTGCCGGGCAGTGCTGTGTATGTAAAAGAAAAATGCAGAAGAAATGCGGAGAATGAAAATATGAACAGAAAACGAAATCAGAACGCTCTTGGTATTGAGTGGGGGACGTTCTATAAGACGATTATCGGGCTTGTAGTTCCTATGGCGCTCCAGAATCTGATCAACGTAGGCGTCACGGCGGCGGATGTGATCATGCTCGGGGCGGTCGGAGAGACGGCTCTTTCGGGAGCATCTCTTGCAGGACAAGTGCAGTATATCATGACCCTGTTCCTCTTCGGCCTTACCTCCGGGGCTACAGTCCTGACAGCGCAGTACTGGGGGAAGGGAGACAGGAAGACAATTGAAAAGATACTGGGAATGACGGTAAAGGCGGCGGTTCTTGTTACAGCTGTGTTCACTGCCGCCGCGCTGGTGATCCCGCAGTATCTGATGATGATATTCACCGCGGATCCTGCCGTGATTGCAGAAGGAGTGAAGTACCTGCGCATTGTTGCATTTACCTATATCATGATCGGTGTAACGCAGGCTTATCTTTATGTCATGCGCAGTGTGGAGCGTGTGGTCGTGGCTACGGTTGTTTACCTATGCTCCCTGATCTGCAATATCATCATGAACTCCATCTTTATCTTCGGGCTCTTCGGGCTGCCGGCAATGGGGGTGTCAGGAGCGGCGCTGGGAACTCTGTGCGCGCGTATTCTGGAGGTGATCCTGACGGCGGGTTACGCAAGGCTCTTTAATAAAGAGATCAAGCTGCGCCCGAAATATATCCTGCATACGGATAAAGATCTGTTCCGTGATTTTATGAAATATGCTCTCCCGGTGGTCGCAAATGAGATCATGTGGGGACTGGGGACTGCCGCGAACACAGCGATTCTGGGACATCTGGGAAGTTCGGCAGTTGCAGCGAACTCGGTGGCGCAGGTGGCGAGACAGCTTGCAACTGTGGTATCTTTCGGCCTTTCCAGCGCGGCGGCGATCTATCTGGGCAAGACGATCGGGGAGAAGAAGCTGGAGCACGCCCGCGCCTATGCGAAGCGCTTTATCCTGCTCAGCCTGGTCATGGGATTTTTGGGCGGATTGGTCATACTGGCAGCATCAGGGCCTGCGGCTGCGGCTCTCTCGCTGACAGATACAGCGAAAGGATACCTGCGGATCATGTTCTTTGTCATGTCCTACTTTGTAATAGGACAGGCATTCAACACGACGATGGTAGTCGGGATCTTCCGTTCCGGCGGGGATACCCGTTTCGGGCTGATCCTTGATGTGAGCACCATGTGGGGATGTTCGATCCTGCTCGGATTTATAGCTGCATTTGTCCTTGAGCTCAGCGTACCGGTCGTATATGTGATCCTGATGAGCGACGAGATCATCAAGATCCCGATCACGCTGTGGAGGTACCGCAGCTATAAATGGCTGAAAGACGTTACGAGGACGGAAACTCCGGGCAGCATGGCATAATGCAGCGGCATATTGCGCACTTTTTTATAGTCGTAACTGAGGATTGACAAAACGGTTGAAAAACGGTATTATTGCATAAAAATAACCGTATTTCAACCGTTTTGTTCTGCGCGTTTATACCGTAGGAAGGAGGAGACCATGAATCTGGAACAACTGAAATACTTTAAAGAAAAGAACGGATATACATTCGCACAGCTCGCTGAGCTTTCAGGCGTGCCTCAGGGAACGATCCAGAAGATATTTAACGGGGAGACGCGGACGCCGAGAAACAAGACTGTCCGTGCACTGGAGTTTGTCATGAAGAGTGAACAGCAGAATCCGACACCGGATGTCGGGACGGACTTTGAAGATGAGCCGTTGGGTTACACATACGGCAGGGAGTTTGGCAGTTCAGATCTTGTCTGCGAGCCGTCCACTGTGTATAAGGCAAAGCCGGGCGGATATACTCTGGATGATTACTATGCGATCCCGGATAATAGACGGGTGGAGCTGATCGACGGCGTGATCTATGATATGGCTGCACCAAGTACGATTCATCAGTATATTATTGCAAAGCTCCTTGCAGCTTTTGACGGATGGATTTCTTCAAAAAACGGGGGCTGCATTGTACTTCCGTCCCCGCTTGATGTTCAGATCGACTGTGATGATCGCTCGATGGTGGAGCCGGATCTTGTTGTCATCTGTGATCCGGCGAAACGTATCACAAGATGTATCATGGGTGCTCCGGATCTGGTGATAGAGGTTCTTTCTCCATCGTCAACCCGCATGGACACAAAGATCAAACTTGCCAAATACGCTTCTGCGGGGGTGCGGGAATACTGGGTGATCGATCCGAAGCGTGAGCGTGTGTGCGTGTACTGGGCTCCGGAGGAGGATATAGCGGCGGTATACGGGCCGGAGGATGATGTGCCGGTCGGGATTTTTGGCGGGGAGTTTCATGTGCCGATGAGCCGGATCTTTGAACAGATCAGACTAATGGAGGTTTGAAAGCGACAAAAGTCGAAAACCTGATTTAATATATGTACAAAAGCAGCCGCAGTGTGGTATACTACCTCATGTGGCGGTTTCTGGCAGCTTTTGTCAGAACAAGTCTTAGAAAGAAAGAAGGTTGTGAATCATGGCAGAAGAACAGAATACAAATGAATGTACAGAAGAATCCTGTGCGGGCTGTGCTCATGCAGATACATGCAGCAGTAAGAAGACAGACTTCCGCGAGCCGGCGAATATGTACTCTTCGATCAAGAAAGTGATCGGAGTTGTCAGCGGCAAGGGCGGGGTTGGAAAATCACTTGTGACAGCGTCTCTCGCGAGAATGATGAGAGAGAAAGGATATAAAGTCGGTATCCTTGACGCGGATATTACAGGTCCGTCTATCCCGAAGATGTATGGTGTCCACACGAAAGCGGGAGCAACAGAAGAGAATATTATCCCATGTACTGCGAAAGACGGCACAAAGATCATGTCCGTCAATCTGCTCCTTGAGGATGAGTCCGCTCCGGTTATCTGGAGAGGGCCGATCATTGCAAGCGTGGTAAAACAGTTCTGGACAGACGTTATGTGGGGAGATCTGGATTATCTCTTCGTGGACATGCCGCCGGGAACAGGCGATGTGCCGCTGACCGTATTCCAGTCCCTTCCGGTTGACGGTGTTGTTATCGTTACATCACCGCAGGATCTGGTACAGATGATCGTGAAGAAAGCGGCCAACATGGCAGAACAGATGAATATTCCGGTGCTTGGCATTGTGGAGAACTACAGTTATGTGAAATGTCCGGACTGCGGCAGAGAGATCAAAGTATTCGGTGAGAGCAATATCGAACAGATCGCAGCGGAGATGAGCGTTCCGGTACTCGGAAAGATGCCGATCGATATGGATCTGGCAAAAGCAGTTGAGGAAGAGCGCTTCTATGAAGTGACGAATCCGTATATGAATGATGCAGAACTTTAAAGCAGAGTATTGATGCTTTGAGGCAGAAGACTTCAGCCTGCAGCAAACAGTAAAGATACAGATTACAGTTTGTCTGCAGGCTTTTTGTTTAATAGGAAACTTCGTTCCCTATTAAACAAAACGCTCCGCGGGATGCGCACTCGCGCGAAGTGGATATTTGTCGCTAAAGCGACCGCGCTCGGCGCGAGAGTTCCGCAAGCGGAACTCTTTGTTCCATACTCAGTCATTATAGTGCAGACTGGATCGATATTTCTATGAGACAGGAGGAGATTGTTTGACAGGAGAAAAGATTCTTTTATGGCAGGAAGGTGAGTACCAATATCCTGCAGCATATGGTTTTGTACCGTTTTTGACCAGCTATATTCATGAAGACAAAGATATCCGTCCGGCCATGATCGTTGTTCCGGGCGGGGCATACCGCAATGCGTCCCCGTCGGAGGGGCATCTTCCGGCGGAGGAGTTTTACCGCGCCGGTTATAATGTGTTTGTATTGGCTTATACAGTAAATCTTCTGGACGAGCCGTTGAAATTGCAGCCTCTCCGTGATATTTCACGGGCAGTACGCATGATCCGAAAAAATGCAGAAAAGTATTCGGTTGATCCGGAGAAAATTGCTCTGTGCGGATTCTCGGCAGGGGGACATCTCTGCGCCAGCCTGTGTGTGCATTTCGGAGATATTACAGATCCAGCTCCACGGTATCAGGCAGTGTCTGACCGTCCGGATGCAGCAATCCTTTCATATCCGGTGATCACATCCGGAGAATATGCCCACAGGGATTCCATGACTGCACTGCTGGGAAGTGAGCCGACAGAGGAAGAACTGGAATACATGTCGCTGGAAAAGCATGTGACAGCGGATACTACTCCTTGTTTCTTATGGCAGACTGTGACAGATGCCACGGTTCCTGTGGAGAACAGTTATCTCTTTGCAGAGGCGTGCCGGAAAAACGGAGTCCGTTTCGCGCATCATGTGTTTTCAGAGGGGGTGCATGGAATGTCCGTGGCCACGGAGCAGTGGCTGGAGAGAGAGTTCGGCGTCCCTTACACACTGGAACAGATCCGGATGCTGGCGGATGCTGTTTCACAGGGCAGGACAGCTTACCCGAAAGAGAAGGGGGACGAGATACTCGCGGATTTCGGATTAGACGGTAAGAAAAAAGAAAAATGGACGTCTGAGGAAAAAGCTGCGATTCGTGATACTCTGAAAGAAGTGGGAACCTGGCCTCGTCTGGCAGAGGACTGGCTGGCTAAAACGTGGCAAAAAAACTGATATTAATAACAGGCACAAAGGAGAAAGAAAATGAGACTACTGTTTATCCGGCATGGTGATCCGGACTATGTACATGATACATTAACAGAGAAAGGGCACAGGGAGGCTGCACTTCTGGCAGAGCGCGCAGAGGCACTGCAGCTCGGGAAATGTTTTGTTTCCCCGCTGGGAAGAGCGCAGGCGACAGCAGGATACAGCATGAAGAAGCTGGGACGTACGGCAAAAACTCTGGGATGGCTCCAGGAGTTTCCCGCACGGATAGATTTGAATCGGGCGCCGCAGCTTCTTGATGCATTTCCGAATGCCAGGAAAGAAGACGGGAAATATGCGCCGCATATCGTATGGGATATTATGCCTTCGTACTGGGGAGAATTCAGTGATTGTATGGATCCGGCGCGCTGGCGGGAGTGTGAGATCAGCCGCAATTCGGACACAGTAGAAATATACGATTATGTGACAGGGGAATTTGACAAGCTGCTGATGGAACATGGATACATCAGGGATGGAAGATGTTACAAGGTAGAAAAGGAGAGTACGGAAACACTGACATTTTTCTGCCATTTCGGGATCACCTGTGTATTCCTTGCCCATCTGTGGGGAATATCGCCCTTTTTGCTCTGGCACAGTCTTGCACTTGCTCCTACATCAGTGACAGAGATCGTAACTGAAGAGAGACAGCAGGGGATCGCATGTTTCAGGGGCCTGAAGATCGGAGATGTATCACATCTCGTACTGGGAGGCGAGCCTGTCTCTACTGCCGCCAGATTCTGTGAAGTATACAGCGGAACAGGACTGCACTGAGAGAATCTGAGGCAACCGGGGAGATATGTGCATAGTATAATAGAAAGACTTTAATAAGGAGCTCTTTCTGTTATGGCATATGAAACATTTGAAAAGGTAGAAGGAATTATTCAGACGATCAACAGGGGCGACGACTGTTGTTCCATGACATTGTCCGTCATCAGCGATTCTAACATTGTAAATGTGGTTGTATCCGGAGATACGACCGTGATTGATAATGTACGGCTGCGCCCGGGTATGCGTATTGCTGCATTTTATGATACAAATCTGCCCACACCTGCGGTATATCCACCTCAATACCGGGCAGAGCTGATAACATCTCTGAGGAGAGGGCAGCAGGTGCTGCTGGATTACTTTGATGATGAGCTTGCATCAGCAGATGGTTCGCTAAAGCTGAATATAGGACCGATGACAAACGTGATGACACTGAACGGTCAGCAGTATACCTGCAGCCCGGAGAATACAGAACTGCTCGTTTATTATACAGCGAGCACATTCAGCATGCCGGCACAGACAACACCCCAGAAAGTGATCGTCATGTGTCAGTATTAATTAAGAAAAGATGCAAAATATGGAAACAGCCTCTGACTGATATCTGTCCGAGGCTGTTTCCTGTTACTCCATCATTCTTGACAGTCTTATATAGAAAGCACTCAGTGCCTCACAGTATGCGTTCGAGATCGGACATATGACTGCAATATGCCGGTCTGCTATCTGCACTTCGTGAGTGAGCTGAATGATATAATCATACATATATTTGAAGAATTCTTTATTGGTGGGTTTCTTATTCCGGTTTGACCGGTTAAAGATGATATCGAGCAGTTCTGTATTGTGAGAATTCCATACACAGTTTACAATTGTGCGCATATTCTTCTCGACACAGCTCCAGGTTGTGTGAAAATGTTTCGCTACGTCAAGATATAATGTCTTTGTGATACAGTCGATGCGCTCTTCGTCTTCGAGAATGAGCTGGAGACTGTATACAATATAATTATATCCCGTGTAGGAACGGCTGACTCCAAAGGAATCCAGAGTGTTGATAATTACTTTTTCATAATCCATCCGCATGCCCTCTCTAATCTGGTCTGAGCCGCCTGTTCTTGGGAACACCTATAATATCGTAAAATGCAGGTTTTTGTCAGACAAGGAAAAGAATTCGACTCTTTTCGACCTGCGTGATCAGAAAGGTCTGCAGACGAAAATGACCGCTTCAGTCCTGCAAAAATGATACATGCAGTCTGAGCGGTCGTGTTCTTATAAATCTGTTCAATTGCAGAGCGGAGACGGAGGGATTCGAACCCTCGTGCCCCGGAGGGCAAACGCATTTCGAGTGCGCCCCGTTATGACCACTTCGATACGTCTCCTGATTACATGAGCTGCGGATGCAGATCGGGCATCCACAGCTTTATTATTATATCAGAGTTGAGGGTAAATGAAAACCCTCAAAATGAAAATTTTAATCATTCTCCTCTGTCTGTACAGAGTATGTCTGTCTCTTTCTCGCCATCTCGTCACTTTCGAGATACTCATCGTATGTGGTGATCTTGTCGATGAGGTGTCCTCCCGGCACGATTTCCATGATACGGTTCGCGGTGGTCTGGACAATCTGATGGTCTCTTGAGGTAAAGAGGAGCACGCCCGGGAATTTGATCATACCGTTGTTGAGGGCTGTGATCGCTTCCATATCAAGATGGTTGGTCGGCTCATCGAGCAGCAGGACATTTGCGCCTGAGATCATCATTTTAGAGAGCAGGCAGCGGACTTTCTCACCCCCGGATAATACCTTCAGTTTTTTTACGCCGTCTTCACCGGAGAAGAGCATACGGCCGAGGAAACCACGGACATATGTGACGTCTTTTTCTTCAGAATACTGGGTGAGCCATTCCGTAATATTGTAGTCACTGTCAAATTCTCCTCCGAAATCCTTCGGGAAGTATGCCTGAGAAGTAGTAACGCCCCATTTATATGTTCCCTCATCCGGTTCCATCTCGCCGATCAGGATTTTGAACAGCACGGTCTTGGCGAGCTCGTTGCTGCCGACAAATGCCACTTTATCATCATGTCCGAGAGTAAAACTGATGTTGTCCAGCACCTTTTCTCCGTCGATCGTCTTTGAGAGTCCTTCGACTGTAAGAACTTCATTACCGATCTCGCGGTTCGGACGGAAGTCGATATATGGATATTTTCTGCTGGACGGCTTAATCTCGTCGAGCTGGATCTTCTCCAGTGCACGCTTCCTTGAAGTCGCCTGTTTGGATTTGGAAGCGTTGGCGCTGAATCGGGAGATAAACTCCTGGAGTTCTTTGATCTTTTCTTCCTTTTTCTTGTTCGCCTCTTTCATCTGGCGGATCAGGAGCTGGCTCGACTCATACCAGAAGTCATAGTTTCCGGCATAGAGCTGTATTTTTCCATAATCGATATCCGCAATCTGGGTACATACTTTATTTAAGAAGTAACGGTCATGGGATACAACGATCACTGTATTGTCAAAGTTGATCAGGAACTCCTCGAGCCATGCGATGGCGTCCAGGTCAAGATGGTTGGTCGGCTCGTCAAGAAGCAGGATGTCCGGGTTACCGAACAGCGCCTGGGCGAGCAGTACCTTCACTTTTTCAGGACCGGTCAGGTCTCTCATATATTTATAATGAAGTTCCATATCAATGCCAAGTCCGTTCAGAAGGGCGGCGGCATCAGATTCAGCTTCCCAGCCGTTCATTGTGGCAAATTCCGCTTCAAGCTCACTTGCCTTGATTCCGTCCTCCTCTGTAAAGTCCTCTTTTGCATAGATGACTTCCTTTTCTTTCATGATCTCATACAGCCTTGCATTTCCCATGATGACTGTGTCAAGGACCGGATATTCGTCATATTTAAAATGATCCTGCTGCAGGAATGATAATCTTTCTCCCGGAGTGATGGCAATCTCGCCCTTTGTCGGCTCAAGCTGTCCGGACAGGATCTTCAGAAATGTAGATTTTCCCGCACCGTTGGCACCGATGAGACCGTAGCAGTTGCCTTCTGTGAACTTGATGTTGACATCCTCAAAAAGCGCTTTCTTGCCTACGCGCAGTGTCACATTGTTTGCACTGATCATACTGATTTTTCTCCTTATAATAAAACTAAATACTTCAATTCATTACGCACCACCGCATATATTACCATGGATACCCATAAAAAGGCAAGGGGTTTCCGAATCAGAAGAAACAGTATATAATATAGGAGTAACAGTTCACCCGCCCATGCAGGACGGGAGGCTTTATGCTTGCATAAGGAGCAGCCCGGCCCTGCATGGGCGGAGTGAGCGCCTGTATACGAGCAAAGAAGCGGCGGCAGCCGCAGTAAGCACGCAAGTGCGGCTTTGCGAGTGGCGCGAGTGAACTGTGGGAACGCGGGAGCAAAGAAGCGGCGGCAGCCGCAGTAAGCACGCAAGTGCGTCTTTGCGAGTGGCGCGGGAGAACTGTGGAAGCACAGGATGCGCGGCAGCAAAGAAGCGGCGGCAGCCGCAGTAAGCACGCAAGTGCGTCTTTGCGAGTGGCGCGGGAGAACTGTGGAACCACAGGGAGCGAGAGGAAAACAGACAGATTATTCATGGAAAAGAGGTTTAATCGTTATGGCGATAAAGAAAGCAACACTAGTGTTGGAGGGAGGTGCAACCCGGGGTGTCTTTACATCCGGTGCACTGGATTATCTGATGGATCAGGACTTTTACATGTCAGATGTGATCGGGGTATCGGCGGGGGCATGCAACGCGGTCAGCTATGTGTCCATGCAGCCGCGCAGGACAAGAGACTGTATGATACCGGCAGATAAAAACAGCAGTTATTATTATGGTATCCGGGACTTTGTAAAAGAAAAAAGCGTAATGAATATGGATCTGATTTTTGATAAATATCCGAATGAACTGATCCCTTTTGATTTCGATACGTATTTTAACTCGGAGATCAGATGTGAGATCGTGACAACGAACTGTATCACCGGGAAGGCGGAGTATATGACTGAGGATCACGACAGAGAAAGACTGATGAAGATCTGCCGCGCTTCCAGCAGTATGCCTCTCCTGACCCCGATCGTCAATGTGGACGATGTTCCATATCTGGACGGCGGACTGGCAGATTCGATTCCGATCGGACGCGCCCGGAAGCTCGGAAATGAGAAGATTGTGGTAATCCTTACGAAAAATCAGGGATACCGGAAAAAGGTGATATCTCCGGCGCTTCAGAGGGTATACCGGAGAGCATATAAATCTTATCCGAATCTGGTCCGCACTATATTCCGAAGGAGTTTTGAATACAATAAGGTCATGAATCATATCGATCAGCTGGAAAAGAGCGGTGAGATCTTTGTGCTGAGACCGCAGGTAAAACCGGTATCCAGACTGGAGCGCAACAAGGACTCACTGGAAGCTTTCTATGAGCACGGATACAGCTATATGGAGCGGAGGCTGGATGACTTGATGGCGTATCTTGAACGGTAGTACAGCAAATCGTTATATGCCGGATCCTAAAACCGGGATTCGGCCGGCAGGAAATTGATATAAAAATAAGCAGGAAAACACGACAAGGAGAAGGAAGAGATGGGGAAGCAGGAAATACTCGACTACACGCAGAACAGAGAGCTGTCCTGGCTGCGCTTTAATCAGAGAGTGCTTGAGGAAGCCCGGGATGAGACAGTACCGCTGATGGAGAGAATGAAATTTGTCGCGATCTTTACGAGCAATCTGGATGAGTTTTTTATGATCCGCGTGGGCAGTCTCTATGACATGGCGGCAGTGGATAACAAGAAACTTGATACGAAGTCCGGCATGACGCCGAAGCAGCAGCTGGAAGCAATCTATCAGGCAGTTGCGCCGCTGTATAAAGAGCGCGATAAGACATATGCAGAGATCAAAAAACAGCTGAAACCGTACGGAGTGTGCGGTCTTGATTTCAAAGAACTGGAGCAGCAGGAAAAGAAATATGTCAAGAAGTATTTCAAGGAACAGATCCTTCCGGTGCTGTCCCCGCAGATCGTAGATCCGAACCATCCGTTCCCGCATCTCCTGAATAAAGAAATCTATGTAGTGGCAAATCTGAAGCAGGGCAGTAATACGATGACGGGCATCGTGCCTGTGCCGCAGTATATCCCGGAGGTGCTCTATCTGCCGGGACATGACATCCGTTATATCCGGATGGAGAAAGTGATCATGGAATATCTGGAACTGGTATTTGATAAATATGAAGTTTCGGATAAGAACTATATCTGCGTGACGAGAAATGCGGATATTTCCCCGGATGACGAGGCGTATGCTGATAATGAAGACTTCCGGTTTATCATGAAAGAGACGCTGCACAAAAGAAGAAGAATGGCAGTCGTCCGTCTTGAAACAGCATCGCCGCTGGGCAAAGAGATGGAGAAGTACCTGTGTGATCGTTTTAAGATCACGCCGGAATGCATTTTCCGGACAAAAATGCCTATGAAACTGGGATTCATCTTTGCCATAGCAGATAAAATCCCGGATTCCATGAAACGTGCCCTGATCGACGAACCTTTCAGCCCACAGCCCTCCGCGTCTCTCGCAGACGGAAGCATAATGGAGCAGGTGAAGAAGAAAGACGTACTTCTTTCATTTCCTTATGAGAGCATGGACCCGTTCCTTCAGTTGATCAGAGAGGCGGCTTCAGATCCTGATGTCATGACGATCAAGATCACGATCTACCGGCTGGCAAAAAAGGCAAGACTTGTGGAATACCTCTGCGCGGCTGCCGAGAACGGGAAAGAAGTTACAGCACTGATCGAGCTGAGAGCACGCTTTGACGAACAGAATAATATCGACTGGTCAGAGCGGATGGAGGAGGCCGGATGTCGTGTACTCTATGGATTTGAAGATTATAAGGTCCATTCGAAACTGTGTCTGATCACATACAGGAATAAAAATGAAATCCGCTATATCACTCAGGTGGGCACTGGAAATTATAATGAAAAGACAGCGAAGATGTATACGGATTATTCCCTCATCACTTCTGATCAGGAAATCGGCGAAGATGCGGCCATATTCTTTAAAAATATGTCCATCGGCAACCTGGACGGTGTCTATGATCATCTGATCGTATCGCCGACCAGCCTGAAACAGAAAGTTCTCTCTCTTATGGATGAGGAGATACGTAAAGGAGAGCACGGACGGATCGTTATGAAGATGAATTCCCTGACAGATATGGATTTTATCCGTAAAGTATCTGCGGCGTCTCAGGCAGGAGTGAAGATCGATCTGATCGTGCGCGGTATCTGCTGTATTCTTCCGGGAATACAGGGCAGAACGGAAAACCTGAGTGTGACCAGCATTGTCGGACGGTATCTGGAGCACCCCAGAGTGTTTGTCTTCGGCACCGGCGATGACGCGAAAGTCTATATCGGTTCTGCAGATATGATGACGAGAAATACGGAAAAACGTGTGGAAGTGGCGTGCCCGATCTTCGATCCGAAAATACGGAAGAAGCTGATGCATGACCTGAATATCATGCTTGCGGACAATGTGAAAGCCAGGAAAATGCTGAGTGACGGTACATACAGGAAAAAGGTACAGGGAGAGCGGACTGTAAATGCGCAGGAGACTTTTATGAAAGAGGCGCTCAATGCAAGAAGGCCGGCAGCGGTGGTACATAAGAAAGAAAAGGAGTCACTGCTAGGTAAGATATTCGGAATATTCCGAAAGAAATAACTCTGCGAAAAGAAAATAAAACCAAAGGAGAAAGACAATGGCAAACAAAAATGTAACAGGATTCGGAAAGACAAGAGAAGGAAAAGAGGCGCACTTATATGTGCTGGAGAATAAAAACGGACTGAAAGCGTATGTGTCCGATTTCGGCGCATCTTTGGTGCGGCTGCTCGTACCGGATAAAGACGGTACAATGCTCGATGTCGTACACGGTTATGATGACGCTGCGGGATATGAGAAGGGCGATGCCGGGATCGGAGCAACTGTGGGACGAAGTGCGAACCGGATCGGAGGCGCACAGATCGAGATCAATGGCGTGAAATATGAACTGGAGAAAAATGATAACGGCAATAATCTGCACAGCGGCTGCAATTACTATCAGAAGAGAATATGGAATGTGGAAGAGCAATCGGAAGACCAGATCACATTCCTGCTCCACAGTCCGGACGGTGATCAGGGATATCCCGGAGCATTGGATATGCATGTGACCTATCTGCTGGATGACAAAAACACACTGAATATTCATTATGAGGCGGTACCGGATCAGGACACAGTCATCAATATGACAAACCACAGTTATTTTAATCTGAACGGACATGACAGCGGTACAGTGCTTGAACATAAGGTCATGCTGGATGCCGATTACTTTACTCCGGCAGACGCAGAGTCGATCCCGACCGGTGAAATCCGCAGTGTAGAAGGAACGCCTATGGATTTTCGCGCAGGTAAAGTGCTCGGGGATGAGATTGATGCAGACTATGAACCGCTGCGCTTCGGAGGCGGCTACGACCATAACTGGGTATTGAAAAATGGGGGCAGATTTGCTAAAGTAGCAGAAGTGACGTCAGATAAGAGCGGGATCCGGATGGAAGTGTATACGGATCTTCCGGGGGTACAGATGTATACGGCGAATTTTCTTGACGATGAACCGGGCAAAGACGGCGCAACCTATGCCGCAAGAAGTGCGGTATGCCTCGAAACACAGTATTTCCCGGATGCGGTCCATCACGACAATTTTCCGTCCCCGGTCTGCAGAAAAGGGCAGAAATATGACACCCGCACTGCATACCGCTTTCTGACAAAATAGGAGACAGAGAAAAGACAGACATCTATGGGAAAATCAGTATACATTGCGGAGAAGCCGAGTGTGGCTCAGGAATTCGCAAAAGCATTAAAATTACAGACAAGACGGGGAGACGGATATCTGGAATCCGATGAGGCGATCGTTACATGGTGCGTGGGACATCTTGTAACTATGAGTTATCCGGAAGCCTATGACCCGGCGCTTAAGAAATGGAGTCTCCAGACACTGCCGTTTATTCCGGACGATTTCAAATATGAAGTGATTCCGTCTGTGGCAAAACAGTTCCGCATCGTGAGCAGCATTCTGACCAGGGAAGATGTGGATACGATCTATGTCTGTACCGACTCGGGGCGTGAGGGAGAGTATATCTACCGTCTTGTGGAACAGGAAGCTCATGTGATCGGAAAGAAACGGAAAAGAGTGTGGATCGATTCCCAGACAGAGGAGGAAATCTTAAGAGGAATCCGGGAGGCGAAAGATCTCTCTGAGTACGATAATTTAAGTGATTCGGCTTATCTCAGGGCAAAAGAAGACTATCTGATGGGAATCAATTTTTCCCGTCTCCTGACTCTGAAATACGGCAACAGTATTTCAAACTACCTGAAGACGAAGTATTCGGTCATCTCCGTGGGAAGGGTCATGACCTGCGTGCTGGGAATGGTCGTGCGCAGGGAACGGGAGATCCGGGAATTTGTCAAGACACCGTTTTACCGTGTGATCAGTACGGCAGATGTATCAGGCCATACATTTGAGGGCGAGTGGAGAGCTGTGAAAGGCTCCCGCTATGTTGAGGTAAAACCGGCGGCTAAGGACAGCAGCGGACAGACCGAAGGAAAGCCGGAGGAAGAAAGCCTGATCTACTCCCGCGATCTGTATAAAGAAAATGGGTTTAAAGAAAAGGAAAAGGCGGAAGAACTGATCGCATATCTTTCAGAAGAGCAGCCTCTTTCCTACGTCGTTGAATCAATAGAAAAGAAGAAAGAGAAGAAGAATCCGCCTCTTTTATATAATCTCGCGGAGCTCCAGAACGACTGTTCCAAGCGCTTTAAGATCAGCCCGGATGAGACGCTTCGTATTGTGCAGGAATTGTATGAGAAGAAGCTGGTGACGTATCCGAGGACCGATGCCCGCGTGCTTTCTACAGCGGTGGCAAAAGAGATCACAAGGAATCTGAACGGACTGTCCAAATATGAGATGGCAGCTCCGTATCTGCAGGATATTCTGAGTCTGGGAAGTTACAAAAACCTGGCGAAGACCCGCTATGTCAATGACAAGCAGATCACAGACCACTATGCGATCATCCCTACGGGGCAGGGCCTGCCGGCGCTCAAATCCGTTTCAGCAACTGCGCATAAAGTTTATGACCTGATCGTCCGGAGATTTTTAAGCATATTTTATCCTGCTGCTGTCTACCAGAAGGTATCCATTGTCTCAAAGATGCGGGGTGAGAGTTTTTTCTCCAGTTTTAAAGTGCTGGCGGAAGAAGGATATCTGAAAGTGGCCGGAGTCCCGCAGTCTAAGGATCAGACACCGGATACGGGGCTTTTTGATGTGATCAAAGCTCTGAGAAAGGGGGCGGTCCTTCCGGTCCGGTCACTGGAAATCAAAGAGGGAGAGACATCTCCCCCGAAGCGGTATAATTCCGGTTCCATCATCCTTGCCATGGAGAACGCAGGACAGCTGATCGAAGACGAGGAACTGCGGGCCCAGATCAAGGGAAGCGGGATCGGCACAAGCGCTACGAGGGCAGAAATCCTGAAGAAGCTGATCCATATCAAGTATCTGGGACTGAATAAGAAAACACAGATCATCACTCCTACATTACAGGGGGAGATGGTATACGATGTGGTAGACAATTCCATACGATCCCTTCTGAATCCGGAGCTTACCGCAAGCTGGGAAAAAGGGCTTACCTATGTGGCGGAGGGAAGCATCACGTCGGACGAATATATGAAGAAACTGGACGACTTCATTACGCGGAGGACCGTGGGGGTCAAAGGTCTGAACAACCAGTATCAGTTAAGAGCCTGTTACGACAAGGCAGCAGGTTTTTATAAAAAGAGCCGGAAGACCGGCAGAAAGGAAGAAGAATAAATGGAAGCATTGACAGTAAAGGAACTTTATACACTTGACGAGACGATCGCAAAGGATATCTTTGAGGGAGTGACCTATCCGTGGGAAGTCCTGCCGAAGATCAGCGCCTTTATCGTGGAGCTTGGAAATACTTTAAGCGAGGAAGAATATGAGAAGCGCGGAGAAAATGTGTGGATCGCGAAATCCGCAAAAGTGGCACCTACTGCTTATATCAACGGACCGGCGATCATCGGGAAAGAAGCGGAAGTACGCCACTGCGCGTTCATCCGCGGCAATGCGATCGTAGGAGAAGGCGCTGTCGTAGGAAACTCTACAGAGCTGAAAAACGTGATCCTTTTCAATAAAGTACAGGTGCCTCATTATAATTACGTCGGTGATTCTATTCTTGGATACAAGTCCCATATGGGGGCAGGATCCATCACATCCAATGTCAAATCCGATAAGAAACTGGTTGTTGTAAAGACGCCGTGGGGCAATATCGAGACAGGCATGAAGAAATTCGGCGCCATGCTCGGAGATGAGGTGGAAGTGGGATGTGGAAGCGTCCTTAATCCGGGAACTGTCGTGGGCAGCCACAGTAATATTTATCCTCTGTCATCCGTGCGCGGATTTGTGCCGGGCAGCAGCATCTACAAAAAGCAGGGGGAAGTTGTAGAAAAACGATAATATTCTTAAGAAAAATTAAGTTGACAATCCTAAAAGCGTCCCGTATCATTGTATTAAATAAATAATACAGTGGTGCGGGACTTTTCTATACAGATATGCAGTATATATTCAGAAACGCCCGCAGAATAGGAGGATTTATGCTGGAAATACAGGGATTGAGCAAATCTTATGGAAATAATGTAGCAGTGGACAATGTGAATTTTACTGTTCCGGACGGGCAGATCGGGATTCTGCTCGGACCAAACGGAGCCGGGAAATCTACAATTATCAAGAGCATCGCCGGGCTTCTGCGCTACAAGGGAAGTATCCGTATCCAGGGGCTTCCGGCAAGAACCATTGATGCAAAGAGAGTATTTGCATACGTGCCGGAGATCCCGAGCATGTTTGACGCATTGACAGTCAGAGAACATATTGAATACATCAGGATGGCGTACAGCAGTGATATCACGGATGAGGAAGTGGAAGAGATACTCAGGGAGTTTGAGATGGATGACAAGCAGGATAAACTGGGGAATGAACTTTCCAAGGGTATGATGCAGAAAGTGAGCATATGCTGTGCTCTTGCGGTGAAGCCGCAGGTGATCCTGCTGGATGAGCCTATGGTAGGGCTTGATCCGGCTGCGATCAAAAAGCTGAAAGAAGTCGTGGTGGATCTGAAAAGCAGAGGAACTACCGTACTGATCAGTACCCATATGCTGGAAATGGTGGAGAATCTGTGGGACGTTATGTTTGTGATGGAGAAGGGACATATTATCGGATCTTACACAAAAGAGGATGCAGAAGGAAGGGATCTGGACGATCTGTTCTTTGCGATGACAGGCGGTGAGAAAGAATGAAAGCGTTGATTTATCTTACAAAGAGAAGTTTTATTAATAATTTGAAGCGTGCGGTCAGAAAACCGTCGACCCTGATCGCCTTGATTTTTGGAATAGTGTATGGGATATTTATTATATTTTCTCTCGGGACGCTCGCTGTCAGTGTGCACATAGATTCGGTAAACGGACTTCTGGCGATCCTTTCAGTGTGGAGTATTTACGGAATCCTGGGCAATTTTATGGCATACTCATCGCGGAAAGGGATCATATTCAGACCGGGGCACGCGCATTTTGTATTTACGGCGCCTGTAAACCCCAAACTGGTGCTTGTTGCCAGCGCATGGATGAACTATCTTGCTTCCGTGATCATATGGCTGCTGATCGGCATTGCGGCGGTTATGGTATTCGGCGTATCCCCTGTGGGGGCAGTTCTGATCGTGTTTGCCGGCTGCGTGATCGAACTCATTTTTGAGATGTCTGTGATGGTATTTCTATATACGAACGATCATCTGCCTGAAAAATTCATAAAAGCAGTCGGAGTACTGATCAAAGTTCTTATGGCTGCATTTACACTGGCAATCGTACTTTATTTCAGGATAAACGGTCTGTCTCTTGAAAGTGCATGGGCGCTGCTTGATATGCCGTGGCTTCAGATGATACCGGTGATCGGATGGCAGATCGCTGCATACAGGCTTATCCTGCTGGGACCGACCGTGCTCAATGTAATATGTACGGTTCTTTACCTTGGCGTAGTTGCCTTTTCGGCCGCCGCGGCGCTGCGAATGAAATGTGACGGCGGATATTATGAGGAGGCGGCAAAATTTGCCGATGACTACGCGGAACTGAAAAAGAGACAGAGAAACGGAGAAATGGTATTCGGAATGAACGGCAGGAAACGCAGTTTCCGCCGCGTCAGGGAAAAGATTGCCGGAACAGGTGCAAAAGCAATCTTCGACAGACAGCTTCTGGAATACAGGAAAGAGAAGTTTTTCTTCTTTGATAAGTTCACTTTGATCACGATCGTACTTGCATTTGTATTTTCCTACGGACTTGGAGATTCGGCAGCAGATTCGGGGTTTGCCCAGCTGTTCCTGCTTGGAGTGGTGGCGTATGTGTCGCTTGTAATGAGCGGCTATCTCGGAAAATGGGAGAGTGAATTGAAGAATCCTTACCTGTTCCTTGTCCCTGATACCCCCTTCAGAAAGATGTGGTATTCAACGCTGACAGAACATATTAAAGCTATTATCAACGGCTGTATTTTCTGTATACCGATCGGAATATTCTGGCATGTGCATCCGGTCGAGATTGTATACTGCGTTCTGATCTACGTGGTAATCCAGGCAGACCGTCTGTATACTACTGTTCTTGCCCAGAGCCTGCTCGGGGACGTATTCGGAAAGACCGGGCAGAATATACTCAGGATGTTCATACAGATGGCCCTTCTCGGTGCGGGCGCCGGCGTTGCTGTTATGGTCGGAATCTTTGCAAATATGGATTTTGTCTTCCCAATTGTGCTGATCTATAGTATGATGGTTACAGTGGCAATGGGCGTTCTGGCGTCTCTGAGATTTGATACGATGGAGCAGCTGGTATAGCCCGACAATGACAGGAGGTAATACATATGCTAAATGATAATTATGTGACAATGGAAATCGGTAAGACAAAGCATATCGCTCTGATCGCCCATGACGGCAAGAAGAAAGAGCTGGTAGACTGGTGCGACAGAAATAAAGAGATCCTGAAAGGACATTTCCTCTGCGGAACCGGTACAACGGCCCGTCTGATAGCAGACAGGACGGGGCTTCCTGTAAAGGGATTCTGCAGTGGTCCGCTCGGAGGCGATCAGCAGGTAGGCGCCAAGATCGTGGAAGGCCAGGTTGACTTTATGATCTTTCTGTGGGATCCGCTGGAAGCACAGCCGCATGATCCGGATGTAAAGGCTCTGCTGCGTATTGCAGTTGTATATGATATACCGGTAGCAAACAACCTTGCAACGGCGGACTTTATGCTGTACTCAAAGTTCATGGAAGAACCATACAGCAGAAAAATTGAGAATTTCAATAAGACGATCGAAGAGCGGGCGAAAAAACTGAAGTAACAGTTTAGCTATCGGGTGAGATCAGACTTGACACGGGCTTTGTGCCCGTGTTATTCTATACCAGACAACTTTATTGCTTTAAAGCGCAGAACTTTAAAGCGCAACGCTTTAAAGCGAACAAGTAATAGGAAAAAACAGGAAAGTTGAGGAATGAGAGATGGTGGTTAAAGTCATACTGCTTGTTGTATTTTTTGCAGTTATGGTGGGCGTGGGAATTTATGCGAGAAGACATGCCACAAGTGTAGACGGATTTGTGCTGGGCGGCAGATCAGTGGGGCCGTGGCTTACAGCGTTTGCCTATGGTACTTCATATTTCTCTGCTGTTGTATTTGTGGGATATGCGGGGCAGTTCGGCTGGAAATACGGAATCGCCAGTACGTGGATCGGTATCGGGAACGCAGTGATCGGGAGTCTGCTTGCGTGGGTCGTACTCGGACGCCGTACAAAAATCATGACGCAGCATCTGGGCTCTAAGACAATGCCGGACTTCTTCGGACAGCGCTATAACAGCAAACCACTGAAGATCGCGGCGTCTGTGATCGTCTTTGTATTTCTTATACCGTACACAGCATCGGTATATAATGGCCTATCCAGGCTCTTTGAAATGGCATTCAATATCCCGTATGCGTGGTGCGTGATCGCAATGGCGGTCTTTACTGCTCTGTATGTGATTCTGGGTGGCTATATGGCAACAGCGATCAACGATTTCATTCAGGGTATTATCATGCTGATAGGTATTGTTGCAGTGATCGCGGCAGTATTAAACGGACAGGGCGGATTTATGCATGCGGTTTCCGAGATGGCCCAGCTCCCAAGCGATGTTGCTGTTACAGAAGGGCAGCCGGGAGCGTTTACATCTTTCTTCGGACCTGATCCGCTCAATCTGCTCGGCGTTGTCATATTGACGTCTCTTGGAACCTGGGGACTGCCTCAGATGATCGGAAAATTCTATGCGATAAAAGATGAAAAATCCATCAATACCGGAACTGTCATTTCCACATTGTTTGCAGTAGTCGTTTCAGGTGGATGCTATTTCCTCGGCGGTTTTGCCAGACTTTTTGACAGCCCTGAGATCTACGATACGACATCGGGAGCAGTGGTATATGACAGCATTATCCCGCATATGCTTTCAGCACTGCCGGATATCCTGATCGGCATTGTTGTCGTGCTGGTGCTGTCAGCTTCTATGTCTACACTGTCCTCGCTGGTGCTGACATCCAGTTCTACCATGACACTGGATCTCATAAAAGACAATGTGGTGAAAAATATAAGTGAAAAGAAACAGATCATCACCATGCAGATCCTGATCATCTTTTTCCTTGTGGTATCTGTGGTGATCGCTCTTGATCCGCCTACATTTATCGCACAGCTCATGGGGATTTCATGGGGTGCGCTGGCAGGTGCTTTCCTCGCTCCGTTTATGTACGGCCTCTATTGGAAAGGCGTTACCCGCGCAGGTGTGTGGGCAGGATTTATCGCGGGCGTCGGCCTGACTGTGGCAAATATGTTCATCGGATTTATCGAATCTCCGATCAACGCAGGCGCCGCAGCCATGGTACTGGGTCTGATCGTAGTGCCGGTGGTGAGTCTGATCTCGCCGAAACTGGAGAAAAAGAAAGTGGATGAGATCTTCGAGTGCTATGAAGAAAAAGTGACGATATCCAAGAAAAGATCGTTGCAGGAATAAATGAATTCATGTTTGTTGAACGGATACCGCTGCAGTAGTAAAGATATACTAATCGAACAGCGGACGCAGAAAAAGAAGATACTGCAACGCTATGCAGTATCTTCTTTTTCTGCTTGCTCATCCGGCCGGTACATTTATTTCAGCCGCAGCGCCATCTTTCAGCAAAAATTCATACAAACCGGAAGAGAACGGAACTTCGTCGATAAAGCTGCCCCTTTCGCCCAGTTATTTGTAAATCCCGGATACGTAAGTCAACCCACTGTATCCGATTGATTTTCGAACGCTTTATCATGGGATGTCTCTCAGACAAACACGAATTTACAGCTTCAGATTTTTGAAGAGATCCCCAAGGCTTGTTCCGATGTCTTCGCTCTTCGGAATTACGACTTTTTCGACAGGCTCTTCTTTGACTTCCTCGAGAGCTTTCATGCTCAGGCTTACCTTGCCATCTTTGATGCCGATGACTTTTACTTTGACTTCATCGCCTACATTGAGTACATCTGACGGTACCTTTACACGTTTCTGTGAGATCTGGGATACGTGTACCAGACCGGAGAGTCCGTTCTCAAGTTTTACGAAAGCACCATAGTTCTGAAGTGTCTCAACTGTTCCATTTAAGACAGTTCCGACTTTCAGATTGGCGATCTGCTCTTCGCGGGCTTTTCTTTCTTTTTCTTTCAGGATCTCGCGTGCGGAGAGCACGAGACGGTTGTTTGCCTGATCTACGTCAATTACCTGCACCTCGATATCTTTCAGCAGATATGTCTCGAGATCTTCAATATAGGTAAGGGACAGCTTGGAAGCGGGAACAAATCCCCTGAGTCCCTCAACCATACAGATCACACCGCCGTTTACGACACCCTCGACCTTGACCGGAAGAACGGTTTTGTTTTCCATATATTCAGTAACCCTGTTCCAAGGATTAGCATCGTCGATATGATCCTCATAGTCAGCCATAGTTTCAACAGTTTCGTTTTCCTGCAATTCTTCTCTCATTTCTTCGCTCATTGTACAGCACCTCAACTTACTTAGATTTTCAAAAATATTTAACGTTGTCAGTATACCATAAAACAAGCGTAAAAAACAACTATTCGAAGTAAACAGAAGAAAAATGTGATAAACTTATCTTGTTGTCAATAATAAAACAGGAAGGCACAAATCCGTACAGGTGTCTTGACGAATGAAGAAAAAAATGGCAATCTGTAATAAGGCATTATGAAGAAATGTCATGAAAATAACAGGAGTATGGATATATGAGCAAAGATAGAAATAGAAAAGTATATGTAGTGGGACACAAGAATCCGGATACGGACTCTATTTGTTCTGCGATCGCCTACGCGGCTTTAAAGACAAACGTCACCGGCATCCCTCATGAGCCGAGAAGAGCAGGACAGTTAAACGAGGAAACCCAGTATGTACTGGAGCGATTCGGTGTGAAAGTACCGAGGCTGCTGTCTGACTTAAGGGAGCAGATCAAAGATGTGGAATTAAAAGAAGTGGACGGCTTAAAGAGCAGTGTTTCCATCCGTACTGCATGGGAGAAAATGCAGGAGTCAAATATACATACCCTTCCGGTGACAAGAGACGGAAAGCTGGAGGGAGTTATTACTATTGGCGATATCGCGAAGACCTACATGGAAGTGTACGACAGCACGATCCTCTCCAAGGCGCGCACCCAGTACCGCAATATCGCGCGGGCGGTGGACGGGGAAGTGCTCACCGGAAATGAGCACAGTTATCTTCTGAAAGGAAAAGTCGTGATCGCGGCGTCGAGCAGGATTCTGATGTCGGATTTCATCAATAAAGATGACCTTGTTATTATGGGCGACCGCAAGGATGCACAGCAGTGTGCCATCGATGTGGACGCGAGCTGTATGGTTGTCTGTCAGAATGCCCCGGTGTCCGACAAGATCATTAAACAGGCAGAAGAGAAAGAAATCGTGATCATACGGACGCCCCACGATACATTTACGGCGGCACAGCATATCAACCAGAGTATTCCGGTGAAATATTTTATGACAAAGGAGAATCTGGTCACATTTAAGATGCGGGATTATGTGGATGATGTCAAAGATGTCATGGCACGCAGACGATTTCGGGATTTCCCCATTGTCGACAATAAAGGTAAATTCCTCGGACTTATCTCCAGACGACGTCTCTTGAATGTACGGAAGAAGCAGGTCATCCTTGTGGATCATAATGAGAAGAATCAGGCTGTAGACGGAGTGGAAGAGGCGGAGGTGCTCGAGATCATCGATCACCACAGACTGAGCAGCATCGAGACGATGGGTCCTGTTTTCTTCCGCAATCAGCCGGTGGGATGTACTGCCACGATCGTATATCAGATGTATCAGGAGGCGGGCGTGGAACCAGACCCGGTCAACGCGGCGCTTCTCTGTTCGGCCATCATATCGGACACACTGATGTTCCGTTCGCCAACATGTACGCCGCTTGACGAAAATACAGCGAGAAAGCTTGCAGGGATCGCAGGAGTGGAGGTTGAGAATCTGGCACAGGAGATGTTCAATGCCGGCAGTAACTTAAAAGGAAAGAGCGCAGAAGAGATCTGTTTCCTTGATTTCAAACAGTTTACTGTCAATGACACAGTGTTCGGAGTCGGGCAGGTCAATTCCATGAGCGCAGATGAACTGAAAGAGATCCGAAAGATCGTTCAGCCACATCTCGAGAAAGCACGCAGCAGCCACGGGCTCAACATGATCTTCTTCATGCTGACCAATATCATTACCGAATCCTCCGAGCTCCTCTGCTGCGGACCGGAGGCAAGAGAGAAGATCTTAAGCGCATATGATCTGCCGGAGGACACGGAGACGATCATGCTCAAGGGGGTAGTATCGAGAAAGAAACAGCTCGTACCCACTCTGGTCGGTGCGCTGCAGCAATAGGAGAATTGTATGGCAAAACAGACATGGAAACCGGGAAATATGATCTATCCGCTGCCCGCTGTTATGGTGAGTACAGCGGACAAAGAGGGCAACAGCAATATTCTGACCATCGCGTGGACAGGGACTGTGTGTACGAATCCGCCCATGGCATATATATCGGTTCGTCCGGAGAGATATTCTTATCACATGATAAAAGAGAGCGGAGAGTTCGTCATTAACCTGACAACGAAGAAACTTTCCCACGCCACAGATTATTGTGGTGTGCGTTCCGGCAGGGATGTGGACAAGTGGAAAGAATGCCGGCTGACAAAGGGCAGTGCATCGTCTCTGGAGTATGCGCCTGTGATCGAAGAAGCTCCGGTTAATATTGAATGTAAGGTAAAAAGTATTCAGGAACTGGGCAGCCATCATATGTTCCTGGCTGAGGTGACGGCAGTACAGGTGGACGAATCCTACATGGACGACAAAGGAAAATTCGATTTGAACAGTACCGGACTGATCGCCTACTCCCACGGCGAATACCTGGATCTGGGGAATAAGCTGGGGACATTCGGGTACAGTGTGCGTAAGAAGCAGGCTCCGCGTAGACAAAAAAAAGCGGGCTGCAAAAAAGCAGATGCTAAAGATGCGGGTGGCAAAAAAGCAAATGGGAAAAATGCGGTCAGCAGAAAAGCTGCCGGAAAGAAACGCACTACAGCGCGAAGAAAGGCGGACAGATAATGCTTTATTTCGAAAATGACTATTCGGAAGGCGCTCATGAAGAAGTGTTAAAACGCCTGACCGAGACAAATATGGAACAGCTTCCCGGGTACGGGACAGACAGGTATACGCTATCTGCAAAGGAAAAAATCTGCGCTGCCTGCGGATGTCCGGACGCAGAGGTATATTTTCTGACAGGAGGAACACAGACGAATCAGATTGTGATCAGTTCCATGCTGGACTCCCATGAGGGCGTGGTCGCGGCAGAGACAGGGCACGTAGGTACCCATGAAGCCGGAGCCATCGAGTGGACCGGACATAAGGTTCTTACATTGCCCCAGACAGACGGGAAAATATCTGCATCAGATCTGGAAGAATATCTGAGCACTTTTTATGGAGATGAAAACCATGAACACATGGTATTTCCGGGAATGGTGTATATTTCTCACCCGACAGAGTATGGGACGTTGTATACAAAAGGAGAACTTGCTGAATTATCCGCAGTCTGTAGTGAATACCGGATTCCCCTTTATCTGGATGGCGCGCGCCTCGGATATGCGCTTGCCGCGACGGACACGGATGTGACGCTTGAGGACGTTGCGGAATACTGTGATGTGTTCTACATCGGCGGGACGAAAGTGGGGGCACTCTGCGGGGAGGCTGTCGTTTTCCCGAAAGAGAATACACCGCTCCATTTTGTGACAAAGGTAAAGCAGAGAGGGGCGCTCCTTGCAAAAGGACGACTGACCGGCGTACAGTTTGACGCACTCTTTACCGATGATCTGTATCTGAAGATTGGGAAAAATGCAATAGACACTGCGAATGAGCTGAAGCAGACGCTGCGGGAGAAGGGGTATGAACTTTTTATCGATTCCCCCACGAATCAGATTTTCGTAGTGCTTGAAGATTCTCAGATGGAGAGATTAAAAGAAAATGTAGTGTTCAGTTACTGGGAAAAGAAAGATGCTGCCCACACAGTTGTGCGGTTCGCTACAAGCTGGGCGACGAAAATGGAAGACGTGAAAAAACTGGCTGCGCTCCTTTAGCGGGAACGCAGCTTTTCTTAATGATTATCTGTATTCTCCAGAGGGAAAGTGACACTCCAGTTTCCCTCTATAGAACCGGATGAAGTGATGAATTCTCCGTACAGATCATATTCGCCAAGCGTTTCAGCAGGGATTTCGGTGAAGATATAATCTTCATAGCTGTTTTCTCCTGCATCGTCAAAAAAAGCAACAGAACCATCGGCGCTGATCGTCTCATCGGTTTCCTTGTTTGTCAGGGCGATCGTTCCGTGATTATCCGTCTTTAAAATATCTTTATAATAAACCTGAATATGGAGATATCCGTCAACATAACCGATACCTGTCAGAGACACTCCGTCGACAGGCGAACAGATAGTGCCGGATGGTTTGAGGACCGTCAGTAAATCCTGTTCAGCAGATTCTTCGTACTTCTCTATAAATTCCGATCCGCCGATACCTCGCGGATCAACTCCCTGGGTTGTGTTGTCAAACTGTATGTCAGACAGATTTACTTCATTGATGATCCCTTTATATGTTTCTTTATTGCTCAAAATTTCCCGAAGAGAAAATGTCAGCTTATCTCCGGTGATATCCTGATCGTCCCACTGCTCGATCGTGATAAGGAATTCGGCGGTGTGAGTATCAGGATCATAGCCAGACAGAACGCAGTGGCTTGAACAGTCAAACGGGGTATTGATCTGGTAACTGTCAAAAAGGTCAATTGTTTCATCAAATTTTGTTCCCTCCAGATCCTGTACTGAAATGTAGATTTCAGCAATATTTTCATGTATATATGCTGCCGATACTTCCATACGGATACCATTGTCTTCGCAGGATAAATGCACCGGTTTGAAGAATTGCGCCGTAGCGGGTGAAACAGTGTACAGCATATTATAAAATGCAGGCATTGAAGCAGCCATTACAGGAACGGCCAGGATGAATACGAGACAAAGACAGGCCGCTATGGCACACCATTTTTTTAACCCTGTTCTTTTTGTCCGGGACTGTATATCTGCCGCATGAATATATTGCGGACTGATCAGGTCCATTTTATTCAGTAATTCACTTCCTCTCATAGAATGTACCCCTCCTTTTCAAGATAGTCACGAAGCCGGTTACGACTTCGAAACAGCATGGTTTTTACTTTGCTCTCAGAAAGAGAAAAACGTCGTGCAATGTCTGAGACAGAATCCAGATACCAGTAGCGACGTATAAAAACATTTCTTTTTTCTTCGCTGAGTGTGCCGAGAAATTTGTTGATTGCCTGCCCTAAAACGATATCATCTATCCGGCATTCCATATCATCCGGAGCGGGAATACATTGTTCCATCTCCGCACTAAGCTCAGAAATATATGCGCTGCGTTTCAGCCGGCTGCGTTTCCGGCAGCAGTCCAGAGAAATGTGACGGGTGATCCGTGCAAGAAAAGCATACAGGTATTCTCTCGGCTCATGAGGCGGTATTGAGTTCCATGCCTTCAGGTAAGTGTCATTTTCACATTCTTCTGCTGTCTGATGATCTTTTAAGATACCATAAGCCAAAGCACGTAAATGGTCTCCATATTTTCTGGCAGTATGTTTAACGGCTGTTTCATCCCGGCACAGATACAGATCGATGATTTTATTGTCATCCAAAGTCTCCCCTCCTCTTTTGTTAAAAGGCCTTCACTATAATAAGCGCTGTTCAGAATATGAAGGTTACATTTTTTAGAAGATTATAATAATATTTTACATTATGTGTTCTCAATGACAAGCTATCATAAAAAATAACAATAAGATGTTAAGCCTCATGATGATTCATTACTAAAAGATTGAAAATACAATCAAATTCATTACTAATATATTGAATAGGCAATTTAATTGTCTTATAATAATGACTAAGAAATAAATGAATGAAGTTCATTCAAATGGAGGGATTAATATGTCTAGTACAATACAGGTAAGAGTGGACGATGAGTTAAAAGCAAAATCAGACAGTTTGTTTAAAGATCTTGGAACAGACACAACAACGGCAATTCGCATTTTTCTCACGCAGGCAGTAGCGTATAATGGATTTCCCTTCGAGATAAGGAGAAATTCAACTGTAAATAGTCCATATACTCCTATGTCAGAAGAAAGTATGCTGAAAAAGCTTGATGAATCAAAGAAACATGCTGATCAGGGACAATGCAGACGAGCAGACGAGGTTGTAGCGGATATGAGGACAAAATATGGACTATGAAGTAATTAATTTTATCTCACACAGATACTTTATACTGTATCGCGTTGAGGGAAGTAAGGCAATAATCGATAGCATTTTTCATGAGTTGCAGGATTATGAGAATAGAATAAATTAATACTTCCAGTATATTATATATCATATCGGAGAAAATAATTTTGATAATCGGTTTAATCTCTGATAAATGATAATCAATCTCAACAAAGTCCTTGCTTAAATCTTTTTATTCTGTTAATATACATATAGTTAGTAAAGCCTAACTATATGTGAATGAATCATGGAAACTCCTTTGCCCTATAACGCCTGAAACGGGGCAAAGGGCGTTTTCGTGGGAAAGGACGAAGAGATATGGATTATTTAGAGATTGAAAAAGTGATCGGACGGGAGATCATCGATTCGAGAGGAAACCCGACAGTTGAGGCGGAGGTACATCTGGCAGACGGAACCGTGGCAAGAGGCGCGGCTCCCAGCGGTGCTTCCACAGGTGAATTCGAGGCGCTCGAGTTAAGAGACGGAGATAAGAACAGATTCGGCGGGAAAGGTGTCTCCAAAGCTGTTGATAATATCAATACAGTGATCAACGATACATTGAAAGGTATGGATGCAAGCGACATCTATGCAATTGACAAAGCGATGATCAAGGCAGACGGCACAAAGGATAAATCAAAGCTCGGGGCAAATGCAATCCTTGCGGTATCGATTGCCTGCGCGAGAGCAGCATCTGCCGCTCTTGATATTCCTCTGTACCGTTTCCTGGGCGGCGTGAATGGCAACCGCCTTCCGGTTCCCATGATGAACATTTTAAACGGCGGGGCGCACGCGGCAAATACAGTGGATGTGCAGGAGTTTATGATCATGCCGGCAGGGGCGAAGAGCTTTACAGAGGGCTTGAGATGGTGCACGGAAGTATTCCATGCACTCCAGTCACTACTGAAATCAAAAGGACTGGCGACATCGGTTGGAGACGAGGGCGGATTTGCTCCCGATCTTGCAAGCGATGAAGAAGCGATCGAATATATCCTGGAGGCAGTCCGCCAGGCGGGCTACGAACCGGGCAAAGATTTCGTGCTTGCTATGGACGCGGCTTCCAGCGAGTGGAAGGGAAGTCAGAAAGGGGAATACGTACTCCCGAAATGCGGAAAGAAATTTACATCTGCAGAACTTGTAGAACACTGGAAATCCCTTGTGGAGAAATACCCGATCTACTCCATCGAGGACGGGCTCGACGAAGAAGACTGGGAAGGCTGGCAGATCCTAACAAAAGAGCTTGGAGATAAGGTTCAGCTTGTGGGAGACGATCTGTTTGTTACAAATACCGAGAGACTGAAAAAAGGAATCGATATGGGATGCGGCAACTCTATCCTGATCAAATTAAATCAGATCGGTTCCGTGTCCGAGACACTGGAAGCAATCAAGATGGCGCACAAAGCCGGATACACGGCAATTTCCTCGCATCGCTCGGGAGAGACGGAGGATACGACCATCGCTGATCTTGCAGTCGCACTCAACACCAGCCAGATCAAGACCGGCGCACCAAGCCGTAGCGAGCGCGTGGCGAAATATAACCAGCTCCTGCGGATCGAGGAAGAGCTGGGCGAGAGCGCAGTATATCCGGGATTTGCGGCATTTAATGTAAAAAGATAGAAGACGATAAAAATAGAAAACTGTACGGGAATGCGGGGTGAAAGATCTGGAAACGGATTTTTCGCCCCGTGTTTTGCGCGGTAATCGCGGCAGCCGGCCGCCAAATTACAGCAGATAAATTTGTTCCATAAAAGTTGATTAAAATTGTACTTGTAACAGTTGTTAATTGGGCGTATAATTACCCACGGTCTACAAAGAAGAAAAGACACAGGGGGACAGTTATGGACAATAAAATACATGATATGACGACAGGCAGCCCGGTCAGACTGATCATACGGTTTATGATCCCGATGTTTCTGGGCAATGTCTTTCAGCAGTTTTATAATATAGCGGATTCTATTGTAGCAGGGCAGTTCATCGGCGTTACCGCTCTGGCGGCGATCGGCAGTACAGGATCGCTGATGTTTTTTGTTACCGGATGGCTGAACGGACTGAGCAGCGGCTTCGCTATTCTCGTATCCCAGTGGTTTGGGGCAAAGCAGTATGACAGGATGCGCCACTATGTGGCAATGTCAGTTTATCTGGCTGCGGCGTTTGCAATCCTTATGACAGCCGGCCTGCTGATCGCGAACGAGCCGATTCTCAGACTTATGAACTATTCGGATGATATTATGCCGGATGTGAAGCTGTATATGGGAATCATTTACGCCGGACTTATTGTTACCGCGGCATATAATTCTCTGGCAGCATTCCTAAGGGCGCTGGGCGATTCCAAGTCGCCGCTGTATTTTCTGATTATTTCGGCGGCAATCAATGTTGTGCTGGACATTGCATTTATTGTCGTGTTTGGAATGGGAGTGGAAGGATGTGCATATGCGACTGTGATCGCGCAGGGAATCTCAGCCCTGCTCTGTTTTGTTTACATACTGAAGCGTTTCCCGATCCTGCATCTGAAAAGGGAAGATTTTAGAGTCAGTTTTGAAAGTTTCGGAAGGCTCCTGGCGCTTGGTATTCCGATGGGGCTGCAGTTCTCCATCACAGCGATCGGCACCATTATCGTACAGGGAGCGGTGAATATATATGGCGAGATTTACATGGCAGGTTTCTCTGCGGCGGGAAAGCTGCAGAATCTGATCGCAACAGTATTTACAGCGTTTGGCGCCACGATCGCTACATATGTGGGGCAGAACCGGGGCGCGGGAAAGATGGACCGGGTAAAACAGGGAGTACGCTGCACGCAGATCATGATCCTCATATGGAGTGTTGTCCTTATGGTGCTCATGTACTTTGGGGGCAGATATATGACATGGCTGTTTATCAGCCCGTCAGAGACGGAAGTGGTAAATGCTGCCGTGACATATTTCCATACGGTATTCTGGTGTTATCCTTTCCTTGGCAGTATATTCCTCTACAGAAACACTCTTCAGGGAATGGGATACGGTCTTGTGCCGATGCTGGGAGGTATCTTCGAGCTTGTGGCAAGAAGTGCCATTGTCATGATCGTGGCCGGGCACACAAGTTTTGCTGGTGTATGTTTTTCGGATCCGGCGGCATGGATCGCGGCACTGATCCCGCTTGTGCCATATTATTTTTATAAGATGCACAAGTTGGGCAACAGTTCAGCCATCGCGGACAGTCGGAATTGATTTATGCCTTTGTAACAGAAAAATTGATAGAAAATGACGGTTCGCTTCCATATGCCGGGACAAGCACACGGCTCTGGATCCATGTATCCGGGCGAAGCTCATACCCGTCATATTCGACTGTACAGCTGATAGTTACTCCGGCTTCGGATATCTTGAAGCTGGAGAAGCTGTCTCCGCTTGCCTTGATCTGCGCATAGATAAAGGTTGGGGCGGCAGGCAGCAGCCGGTAGTCGTCCTGTGCACACAGAAAAGCAAGGGCGGAGACTGCCATCAGATCGCCATAGGATGCAATCGTTATATCCTCATTTTCACAGGATGCAGAAAAATTCAGACCGGTCATCACACCGTCTTCCACCGTATAATCAAGCTGAGGAAGTTCTGCATAGTTCTCTGCAGTTCCAGTAATATAAGGCGTACCCGGGATCTTTTCCCACGCTCCGTCCTTGCTCAGGATCAGACGGGAATCATCGATCGTGACAATCCCGTAAATGGTTATATTACCGGGAAGGTTCAGCTGCCGGTCGATACTGAAATATCTCTCCATATCATTAAAATTTTCCGCGTACTGCTCAACAGTCAGATCGCCTCTGTTCTGCGGCAGAGCGCCTGCCTGCCATACAAGAATGAGGGATAGTGTGTTGATCAGGGTCAGGCCGACAAGTGAAACAGATACTTTCAGCGGAATATATCTGTCGTTCAGCCAGAGCAGAGTTTCCTGCTCCCAGTCGAGCGTCTCTCCATCTTTACAGGCTCTATAGGACTTGTACATCCGTATGATCCAGTATACGGGAAGATTGAACCCGCAGCCTTTTTTCAGTACAGTCCACGTCCGGTGAAGTGCTTCGCCGTGTGTCAGCCGTGCTCCGGTTTCCGCCGTCATGCGCAGGCCGAGCAGGAACTTGCCCGGCGTCGTTCCGAACCGGGACAGCATAAATGGTTCTGCCAGAAGAAATAGGCAGTTATATGCGATAATATCTGCAACAAGACCGGCGAATCCCGTCTCCATAATATTGATGTGAAGGATGAGGGACAGAAACGTATTCCACAGGATCATATATATGGCTGCATCTATACTCCGTGCAAAGTATCTGACCCACGGCGATGTTACTTTTGGCAGAGTATCCTCTTTCAATTCAGAAGGCGGTTCCGGTGTTGAAGAGTCCAGCAGATCAAGATAACGCTGTGCGTCAAAGCTGCTGTATACAGCCTGATCTTTGCAGAGCCGTTCACAGACTTCAACAGAACGTCCGAGAGACTGCTGTTCCTTTTTCAGATTCGTAAGGTGTCGGATCAGCAGTTCGGCGAGCTCCTGTTCATTACGGCTTAAGGATTTGATATCCTCCAGGCTGAGATGAAGGGTGCGGAGAAGCCGGATACGCTTTAAGGTATTCAGATCTTCCTCGGAATAATTTCTGTATCCGTTTGAATTTCTCTCGGGCGTGATAAGGCCCTCTTTCTCATAAAATCTGATATTGGCTCTCGTCATGCCGGAGAGCTCTTCGATTTCCCTGATCGTCATGGGTGCTATTCCCCTTTCATTGCGCCGGACAGACTTGCCTTTATCCGGCCATGTTTGTATAGAGTATACGGTGTAAAGAGGGTTTACAGTCAAGCGGAGAATTGTTAAATCTATGTATAGATACAATGCGGCTTATAAAGAAATAAACGATGTATCTTTAGAACGCATGAAAATGGCTGTAGAATACATAGACAGATATGATATAATAATTATAGATTTGTGTTATTTGATGAGCGACATTAAGCGAAAAGGAGCAGCCATGATCGTTTCAGGGAAGAATTCACCTAAGGTAAGGAAAATTTATAAAGAACGCAGTGAGAAAGCTATCGAATATGCCCGCCGGCAGATTGAGAAATCACCGGTGGCTCCTTATGTGTCGAAATTGTATTTGTATGGGAGCTGTGTAAGAGAGGAACAGACTTATCAGAGCGATGTGGATCTGATGTTGGAATTGAAACCGACATTTGATATCAATAGGCTCAGGGATGAGATCATCCTTCTGAAAAGCCGCGTGAATCCGGGACAGTTGGATATGCCAGAAGTGGATTTGAAAGTCGTGATAGGCGATGAATGGAAAAATGAGCATACGCTTTATTTTGAAAATATAAAAAAAGAGGGGAGAGACATATGGCAGGACAAATGAATACTTATGCGGAATTTGCCGAAAATGACTATAAATTTTTCAGACAGTCATATGACAGCGGGAATAAAGGATCGGCACTTGCGGCACTGGGACAAAGTATATGTGAGAGATACTTGAAGCATATTATCTCTGAATGTGCCCATCCGGAAAATGAATCTGAAGCGGTATCCAAGGAAAGCGTTCTACGGACACATAGTCTGAGGAGACTGATGCGTTATATATCAGGCGACATGGGCATTGATATTCCGGATGAAACGGAGAGCGCATTGGACCGGATAGATGGATTCTATTTCACAACACGATATCCGGGGGATGACAGCTTTATTCCCACAGAGAGGGATATAGACAGGGCGGATAAAGCAGTTTGTTTGTGCCGGGATTTTGTCTTCCGGACAATGAGTGAGATTGAACAAGAATAATACAAATGATAAGGAGTGAACATCATGTCTTTACAATCATTAAGTTTCCGTCTGATGGCGGGGCATTCAGATGCGAAAAGAGACCGCGGACTTAATACTGCGCCGGACGATATTCTGCGTATCAATGATATCCCCTATGGACCGGATGTGAAGTGGAATACTCTGGATGTGTACAGGCCGAAAAATTTAAAGGGAAAACTGCCGGTCATTGTAAACGTCCACGGAGGCGGATATGTATACGGAAGTACAAAGCAGTATCAGTTTTACTGCATGGATCTGGCGCGGAGAGGATTCGCGGTGGTCAGTTTCAATTATCATCTGGCGCCGAAGTTTAAGTTTCCCACGCCCATTTTTGATCTGAATCTTGTGATGGAATGGATATGTAAGAAAGCCGACATTCACGGCTTTGACACAGACAAAGTGGCGCTGGTCGGAGACTCTGCCGGAGCGCAGATCACCAGTCAGTATGCAGTGATCTGCAGCAATCCGGAATATGCGGAAGTGATGGAAGTAACGCCTCCTGATTTCAGACCGAGAGCAGTAGGACTTAACTGTGGTATGTATGATCTGAGAAAGCGAGCATCTGAAATCTCGGAGAATAAGCTGATGATCGATTATTTCACGGAGCATCCGGCTGTATACGGGAAGAAGCTGGACGTGCTCGATTATGTGACGGAGGATTTCCCGCCTGCTTATCTGCTTACGGCGAAAGGTGATTTCCTTGTGGATCAGTGTGAACCAATGGCGCGTCTGCTCATGGAGAAAGGAGTTCCGTGCGAGTATAAGATTTACGGAGATGAGAATACGGGCCACGTATTTCATGTAAATATGCGTCTGGATCTTGCGCGGCAGGCGAATGATGACGAGATCGCGTTTATTAAAAAATACATGGATTGATCAAAAGAACGGAGAAAAAGTGTGAATAATTCCGCTATTGACTGATAAAAATAACAAAATTTAGCAAAATCTTAACATCTGCTTGACAACAGAAAAAAGGAAGAGTAAAGTCTTAGGCATAAAAGCAAAGGCGCTTTGGATGAATTTCCGAAGCGCTTTTCCTTTTATCATAAAAATACCTTCCGATACAACGAGGTGCATCAGAGGAATGAATATAATTCCCGGGATGCACCTTTTTTGTACCCGGAAAATAAAAGGAGGAGATATTATGTATTCAGCAACAGATGTAATCTGGGTCCTGATCGCGGCAATTCTGGTGTTTTTTATGCAGGCAGGATTCGCACTTTGTGAGGCGGGACTTACGCGGGCGAAGAATACAGGAAATATTCTCATGAAGAATATGATGGATTTCTGTATCGGAACTCCGTGCTACTGGCTGATCGGGTTCGGGATCATGTTCGCAGGCAGCGGACCGCTGATCGGAGGACTGGATCCGTTGATCCAGGGGAGCTATGATTTCGGAACACTGCCTACCTGGTGTTACGCAATCTTCCAGACAGTATTCTGTGCGACCGCTGCGACCATTGTATCCGGTTCTATGGCAGAGCGTACGAATTCGTATCGGTAAATATGACAAGAAAGGAAAAGCGAGAGCGATTCCGGGCCATAACCTGACGGCAATGGCTCTCGGCGTATTCATCCTCTGGTTCTGCTGGTTTGGATTTAACGGCGGTTCTACTGTAGCAATGACAGCAGATGCAGATATGGAGCTTGCCTCTCTTGTAATGTTCAATACGAACCTTGCAGCAGCAGTGGCTACGGTCGTGGCTATGATATTTACATGGATACGTTATGGTAAACCGGATGTGTCCATGACATTTAATGCGGCGCTGGCAGGGCTTGTGGCAATTACGGCTCCCTGCGACTGCGTCACTCCGGTGGGAGCATTCTTCATCGGTCTTGTAGCAGGATTCCTTGTAGTTCTCTCTGTAGAGTTCTTTGATAATGTTGCAAAGATCGACGATCCGGTAGGTGCTGTTTCTGTACATATGGTAAACGGTATGTGGGGAACACTTGCAGTCGGACTGTTTAGCAACGGCGGTGACGGTGTGGCTCCCGGCCTCTTCTACGGCGGCGGATTCACACAGCTCGGAGTACAGGCATTAGGTATTGTTTCAGTTGCAGCGTATGTACTTATTGTAATGTTCATCGTATTCAAGGTGATAGATAAGACTGTAGGTTTAAGAGTTCCGGCGCAGATCGAGATTGACGGTCTGGATATGCATGAACACGGACTGGCTTCCGCATATTCCGGATTTGCCATCAATGACATGACAGGAATGGATATGGACGTCAATGAAAATACTGATCTCGGTGAGGACGATTATGAGAAAGCCTCCAAAGCTCAGGTGGACGCGGCAGTCAAAGTTGTCAATAAGAAGACAATTGTAGACGGCGTCTATGATACGGGAATGCACAAGGGAAGCATTATCTGCAGACTGTCCAAGTTCGATGCGCTCAAGACATCACTCAATAAGCTTGGAGTAACCGGCATTACGATGACGCAGGTTATGGGCTGCGGCATACAGAAGGGCGCGGGAGAAAAATACCGCGGCGTTGAGCTGGATGCAAACCTGATCCCGAAAGTGAAAGTAGAAGTTGTCGTCAGCAAGATACCGGTAGATTCTGTTATCGAAGCGGCGAAGAAGGCGTTGTACACCGGCCATATCGGAGACGGAAAGATCTTCGTCTACAACGTGACAAAGGTAGTCAAAGTAAGGACCGGCGAGGAAGACTTCGCTGCACTTCAGGATGTGGAATGATATTATCACGCATGGTTTTTTAAAGTAATCTTTTCTTCAGATAAAAACAGCAGGGCAGGTGGATTACTCCACCTTCACCCTGCTGTTAAATTTGTCCAGGAGCAGCGCGATCACAATGCCGGCTGCAATACAGATAATGTTAACAATAGCCGTTCCTGCGTTCATAAAACCCGATACAGGGATGATCATAACTGTCGCTGCGATCACGATTCCGATGATACCGTGAAATGCGATCGAGTAGAAGTTGTCAAACAGCGCGTTGATCGCTTTGGCAAGACAGATCACTGTGACAACAGCTCCGATACCCGCCGGAACAAGGATGCTCATGTCAAAATGTCCGATCCCGTCCACAAATGGTGTATAAAGTCCCAAAGGCATAAGCAGTGTGGAAAAGCTCATGCCCGGCGCGATCACACTGAGCGCCAGACAGAAACCGCAGAACAGGTACCAGAGGAAATTCGGTTTTACTTCAATAGAGAACATCTGAAGTCCGATTAGCAGTGCGAAGATCACGATCATACAGATGACCATTGAGATAAACGAACCCTTGCTGCGTCCCTGCTCGCCCGCTTCGCGGAAAAGGGAGGGGAGCATTCCGGTGATCAGTCCGATGAAGACGCATACGGACGGATCCGGATATTTCTCGAGAAAGAATGCCAGGACGTTCGCCACTCCAAGGAATCCGATGACTCCGCCGATAAATACCGGGATCAGTGGAGGTACATGGGATTTAAAATTCTTAAACGGGTTGGATAAGAGTTCCATGATCGGCTTATAGATACCGAAGATCACGCTCAGCACACCGCCGGATATACCGGGAAGTACCGCACCCAGTCCGATTAGGGCACCCTGCAGGATGCGATAGAGAAACTGAAGCGGATTTACACTTTTTTTCTTTTCTTGATTCATATGTTCATTGATCCTTTCATTCTGAATATTCACAAACATATTTATTTATACTATCTTTTATGCCGTTTTTCAAGTATATATGTGATCTCTGTTCAATAATTGATTTTCTCTGATTTATAGATTAAAATAGTTCTGGAATCAAGGATTCCGAAGACAGTGAAAAGATCAGGAGGATTACAGAGATATGAAAAAACCGGTTCTTGTCATAATGGCAGCAGGTATGGGAAGCAGATACGGCGGTCTCAAACAGATCGACCCCGTGGACAAAGAAGGTCAGATCATCATGGATTTTTCAATCTATGATGCAAAGCAGGCCGGATTTGAGAAAGTCGTATTTATTATCAAGAAAGAAAATGAAACTGACTTCAGGGAGGCGATCGGAGACCGGATCGCGAAATCTATGGAAGTCGCTTATGTTTATCAGGACATCAACAATATCCCGGCAGGTTTTTCTGTCCCGGAGGGACGTGTGAAACCATGGGGGACAGCACATGCGGTCTTAAGTGCGATCGATGAGATTGACGGGCCGTTTGCCGTGATCAATGCAGATGACTATTACGGACAGCACGCTTTTAAAGTGATCTATGAGTATCTCACAACTCATGAAGATGATAACAAATACCGGTATACAATGGTAGGCTACCGGCTCAAAAATACAGTGACGGACAACGGGTATGTTTCCCGCGGCGTTTGCGAACTTAACGCGGACAAAGAACTGGTCAGCGTGACCGAGCGTACCAGGATCGAGAAGAGAGAGGACGGCATTGCCTACTCTGAGGACGGCGGAGAGACCTGGACCTCTATTGACGGTGATACGCTCGTATCTATGAATATGTGGGGATTTACCCGCAGCATGCTGGACGAAATCCAGAAAGGGCTCCCGGCATTCCTTGAAAAAGGCCTGAAAGAGAATCCGATGAAATGCGAGTATTATCTCCCAGCGGTAGTGAGCACTCTTCTGGCTGAGGATAAAGCAGCCGTGACTGTGCTTGAGTCAGAAGATAAATGGTATGGAGTAACCTATAAAGAAGATAAGCCTGTTGTGGTGGCTGCAATCCAGTCACTCAAAGATGCCGGGCTGTATCCTGAAAAATTGTGGTGATATGATATGCATGGTGTTCCCTTTAGAGCGCCATGCAACATTTTTACCAAAAGATGATTTAAAATTATAAAGAAATATCCTGCTGCATGTGCTATACTGGGCACGTAAACAGGAAAACAAAATTTACAGTCTTATCATAAGGAGGAAACGACCATGTCTATTTTAGTAACCGGAGGAGCCGGATTCATTGGAAGCCATACATGTGTGGAACTTTTAAATGCAGGCTACGATGTTGTAGTAGCAGATAATCTGTACAATGCTTCTGAGAAAGCTCTGGACAGAGTAAAAGAAATCACAGGAAAAGATCTGAAATTCTATAAAGCGGATATACGTGACAGGGAGGCAATGAATGAAGTCTTTGAGAAAGAAGACATCGAGTCCGTGATCCACTTTGCAGGACTGAAGGCAGTAGGGGAGTCTGTACAGAAACCGCTGGAATATTACGAGAACAATATCGGCGGAACGATCACACTCTGTGACGTAATGAGAAACCATGGTGTGAAGAACATCATCTTCAGTTCTTCTGCAACAGTATACGGTGACCCGGCATTTATTCCGATCACAGAGGAATGCCCGAAGGGAACCTGCACAAACCCGTACGGATGGACAAAATGGATGCTGGAGCAGATCCTGACTGACCTGCACACGGCAGATCCGGAGTGGAATGTTGTCCTCCTGAGATATTTCAATCCGATCGGTGCACATAAGAGCGGACTGATCGGCGAGGATCCGAAAGGCATCCCGAACAATCTGATGCCTTACATCACACAGGTAGCCATCGGCAAACTGAAATGTCTCGGTGTATTCGGCAACGATTATGATACACCTGACGGAACAGGCGTGCGTGATTACATCCATGTAGTAGATCTTGCGATCGGACATGTGCGTGCAGTTGAGAAACTGAAAGAGAAAGCAGGCGTGTCTGTCTACAATCTGGGAACAGGCAACGGATATTCCGTTCTCGATATGGTCAAGGCATTTGAGAAAGCCTGCGGCAAAGAAATTCCGTATGAGATCAAACCGCGCCGTGCCGGAGATATTGCTACATGCTACTGCGATGCAACAAAAGCAAAGAACGAACTGAACTGGGTTGCAGAACGCGGGCTTGAAGAGATGTGTGAAGATTCCTGGAGATGGCAGAGCCAGAATCCGAACGGATATAATGATTGACAGATTATTATGAAACGCAACATAGACTTGAAAGAAATATCCGATGGCAGACTCTATTCCTCCGGGGATATGGTGAAAGCGGAATGTCATGATTGTGAAGGGTGTTCGGATTGCTGCCAGGGGATGGGCGATTCGATCATCCTTGATCCGATGGATATCTGGCGGCTGCACAGAGGCATCAAAAAGGATTTTTCAGCATTGATGGGAGAAAATTACATCTCACTCGGAGTCGTGGACCGCATGATCCTGCCTAATCTGAAGATGGATGTACAAAAAGATGCCTGCCCGTTCCTCAATGATGAGGGCCGGTGTTCGATCCACAGCTGCAGACCGGGACTTTGCCGGCTGTTCCCTCTTGGGAGATATTATGAAGAGAACGGATTTAAATATTTTATCCAGATCCATGAATGTTCAAGAAAAGACCGCGGGAAAGTCAAGATCAAAAAATGGCTTGGCATCCCGAATCTGAAAGCCTACGAGAGCTATATCATGGAGTGGCATGATTTCTTAAATGAATGTGAGAGTGCCATGGAGTCATTAAGCGATGATAATACAAGAATCCTGACCCTTTATGTACTCCGCATATTTTATGAGACATCCTATATGGCCCAGGATGAAAACGCGTTTTATGAAGAATTCCGTGCAAGGATGACCGGGGTAAGAGAAAAACTGGGTATGGAGTCTCGGTGAGAGAGCCCGGAATACGGGCTCACCGTTTTTTCTGCTTCTCTTTCCATCTCAGAAGCAGTGCAGAGTTTATAATGACGAGAACGGAACCTGCATTATGTACCAGTGCCCCAACAACCGGATTAAGTATTCCTGTAATTGCCAGAATAATGGCAACAAAGTTCAGTGTCATCGAGAATGTAAGGTTCAGACGGATCGTCGTCATCATCCTTTTGGCAAGCCGGAGAAGATGCGGGAGTTCCCGTATATCATCGTTTACCAGAGCGATGTCTGCCGCGTCTACGGCAATATCGCTTCCAATCTTGCCCATGGCGATGCCCACGCAGGCTTTTTTCAGCGCCGGCGCATCGTTGATGCCGTCTCCGATCATACAGACGGGCTGATTCTGCTGTTCATAAGAATCAATCCAGATCAATTTGTCTTCGGGCAGGCAGTTTGCGTGCATTTCACTGATATGGAGCTGTCGGGCGATATGTCCGGCAGCATTTTCATGGTCTCCCGTCAGAAGGACAGGAGTCACACCGCAGGCTTTTACAGCATCTATCGTATCCGCAGCATTCTGACGCAGTGTATCAGAGAGAGCAATAAAGCCGGCGCTTCTGTTGTCCACTGCAAGGTAGATGACAGTACACCCTTTTTCAAGAAATATTTCAGCCTTTCCGATCATTTCCTCTGTGAGAGTAATATCGCTCTCAGCAAATAGTTCCAGATTTCCGGCAAACACTCTATGACTGTCTGTCAAAGCATGTACGCCCTTTCCGGGCAGCATTTTAAAGTCCTCCGGAGCTGTGGGCGCATTTTTCATTTCTTCTTTATAAGAACGAACAATGGCTTTTCCCAGGGGATGTTCGGAATTGAGTTCCGCACTGGCTGCATATGCATACAGATCACTCCATGACAGATCTTTCAGATAACTTACTACAGCGGTCACCTGCGGTGTGCCGTAAGTGAGTGTCCCTGTCTTATCAAATGCGACTTTTTTTACAGATGCCAGCCGTTCCAGAGCATCTCCTTCGCGGACAAGAAATCCGTGCTTTGTGGCGTTCCCGATGGCTGCCATGATGGCAGTGGGAGTAGCAAGCACAAGGGCACATGGACAGAATACAACAAGGATCGTCACAGCGCGTATGATTTTCCCTGATATCAGCCATGTGAGCGCTGAGGCAGTCAATGCGATCACCACGATCCATGTGGCCCACCGGTCCGCAAGGCTTACGATCTTCGCTTTACCTGCGTCAGCTGACTGTACCAGGCGGATCATCCGCTGGATCGAACTGTCTTCACCGACTTTTGATGCTCTCATTTCAAAGGCACCGAACTGGTTTACCGTGCCGCTGGATACTTCATCTCCGGGACCTTTGTCTACAGGAAGAGATTCCCCTGTCATGACCGCCTGATCAACAGACGTTTCGCCGGAAGTGATCACTCCGTCAACAGGGATAGCCTCTCCGGGAAGGACACGCAGCAGATCGCCTACTTGAACATCCTCAGCGGGAATAATCTCTTCAGATGTACCTGAAACTTTCCGTGCGGTGCGGGGCGTCAGATGAACCAGCTTTTCGATACCGGCCCGGGCCTTGGCTACAGTCAGGTCCTCTAAAAGTGCCCCCAGCTGCATGATAAACGCAACTTCACCGGCAGCGAAATCTTCTCCAATGATGACAGAAGCCACAAGCGCGATGGAGACGAGTACGTCCGCCTTGATGTCAAAAGCCGTGACAAGTCCTATGACCGCCTCCATGATGATCGGTATTCCGCACATGATGATCGCAAACCATGCCATGTCAAAAGGAAATGGGGAGTATCCGAAGATGCTGAGCAGAAGAGAAGCTCCGGACAGGATCAGAAAAATGATGTCCCTCTTTATTCCACCCCATTCCATGATTTCTTCAAGTTTCTTCATCATATTAATTATTCTCCTTGCAGATATTCAACTATACCCATGTGGGTACGGGTATATTATATACCTATAGGGGTATAGGTTGTCAATGAGAACGAAGAAAAACACACAAAAGTTGAGAAAAAATCTCGAATACTCTTGTGTGCCGGGGCTATTTCATATTTGCAAACCGTTCCACCGCTTTCGTAAAGTTAGCGATCGTCTGGTCTACATCTCCGTGTTCAATACCATCGCGTACACAATGGTTGATGTGCCCTTCAAGGACGATCTGTCCCACTTTATGCAGGGCGGATTTTGCTGCATTTATCTGTGAAAGGATGTCTTCACAGGGAATGTCTTCGTCGATCATCCGGTCAATTGCCTGTACCTGTCCGATGATCTTTTTCAGACGGCGGTGCAGATTATCGGAATCCATACACTGTTTCATAGTCAGTCCTCCTTGTTTATCTGTTGCTATTATCGGTTAAACATAGCTTTTTGTCAACTTTATATGGCTGGAATTTCCAGTTCAATCCTCGCTATTCGCAAAGCCGCACTGACGTACTGGCTGCGGCTTTGCCGTATCTTTGCTCATAAGCGGAAAAATTTAAATCATATGTTGTCAAATTATTAACAATGTGATATGATAGAAAAAGCGAAATCTGATTAATGAAGTGAGGAGTCACAAACCGATGTAGAACAACATGTTAGATAAAACAGGGGTTAGAACTGCAGGGGCAACGGTGCATTTTATTGATCACGATTTCTTTTTTATTGCAGTAACAGAAAACAAAAAGAAAGGCAGAGGAGAAACTATGAGCAGCAAAATTACTATCATTGGCGCCGGAAGTGTCGGAGCAACAATCGCGTACAAACTTTCCTATGAGGACTTCGCATCCGAGATCGTTATGATCGACATCAACAAGGACAAGGTAGAAGGCGAAGTTATGGATATCGAGCAGGGAACATGTTTCAGAAGCCCGATTTCCATCATTGCAGGAGATTACGAGGATGCAAAGGGCTCTGATATCGTCATCATTACATCCGGTATTGCACGTAAGCCGGGTCAGACAAGAATCGAGCTCGCACAGACAAATGTCAACATTATCAAATCTATCACACCGGAGATCGTGAAAGCGGCACCGGATGCAAAATATATCATCGTGAGCAACCCGGTCGATGTTCTGACTTATGTATTCACAAAGATTTCAGGACTTCCGGAAAATCAGATCATCGGTTCAGGAACACTTCTGGACACAGCTCGTCTGCGCTATGGTCTGTCAAGACATTTCAATGTTGCACAGAAAAACATCCATGCATATGTATACGGCGAGCACGGAGATTCTTCCTTCGTACCGTGGTCAGGAGCAAACATTGCGAGTATGCCGATCGATGACTATTACAAGGCAATGAAAGAACTTGGTGCAGACCTTACAGAGCTTGATAAGCCTGCTATGGAAGAGTATGTGCACAAATCAGGCGGACAGGTCATCGCTAAGAAGGGAGCTACTTTCTACGCAGTAGCAGTGTCTGTTGTCGAACTGTGTAATCTGGTGCTCGCAGCTTCTGATTCTGTTGCGACAGTATCTTCTATGATGCACGGAGAATACGGTGTTGATGATGTATGCTTAAGCGTGCTTTCACTTGTCGGACCGAACGGAGTACAGGGCAAGGTTCCGATGCATCTGACAGACGAAGAGATCGAGAGACTTCAGGCAAGTGCAAACAAACTGAAAGAAGTAATCGCTCAGTTAGACATCTAAAGGAGGTATACACTATGAAATACAGCTATTTCCCCGGCTGTACTCTGAAGAACAAAGCTGTGGATCTGGATCACTACGCCAGAGTATCCGCAGAGGCTTTGGGCTTTGAGCTGGAAGAGATAAGCGAGTGGCAGTGCTGTGGCGGAGTATATCCGCTCGGCACGGACGAGATCGCGACAAAGCTTGCTTCCGTGCGTGCGCTCAATGACGCAAAAGAGCACGGACAGGATCTTGTCACAGTCTGTTCAGCCTGCCATCACGTGATCAAAAGGGTAAACGATGACATGAAAAATGTCGATGATATCCGCACAAGGGCGAACAACTATATGAAACTCGACGAGCCATATGCCGGAGAGACAACAGTACTTCACTATCTTGAGGTACTCCGTGACCGTGTGGGATTCGATGAGCTGAAGAAAAAAGTCGTGAAGCCGCTCACAGGAAAAAAGATCGGCGCTTATTACGGCTGCCTTCTTCTTCGCCCGGGCAAACTGATGGCCTTTGACGATCCGGAGAATCCGACGATCATGGAGGATTTCATCCGTGCCATCGGCGCGGAGCCTGTGATCTATCCTTACAGGAACGAGTGCTGCGGCGGCTACATATCACTGAAAGAAGAGGATATGTCCAAGAATATGTGCCGCAAGATCGAAGAGAGCGCGGCAGGTTTCGGCGCTGATATGCTGATCACTGCCTGTCCGCTGTGTATGTATAATCTGAATAAGAACAACGGCGGCAACCTGCCGGTATACTATTTTACAGAGCTTCTGGCAGAGGCGCTGGGACTTAAAGAGGAGGTGGATGAACAGTGAAAACAGAACACAGTCGCGCAGAGATGATCAAAGAGATCAGCGGCGTGAATCCGCTGAAATGTATGAAATGCGGTAAATGTTCCGCTTCCTGTCCCTCCTACAATGAGATGGATATCAAACCGCACCAGTTTGTCTCCTATGTGATCAACGAGGATATTGAGTCACTGGTCAAGTCTAAATCTCTCTGGAAATGTCTTTCCTGTTTTGCATGCGTGGAGAGATGCCCGCGTGACGTGAAGCCGGGCAAACTGATCGATGCTGCAAGACAGATCGTTGTGCGTGAGAGAGGACAGAACTATCTGCTGGCGGACGAGATCCCGGAACTGATCGATCCCGATACACCGCAGCAGCTTCTCGTAAGTGCACTCAGAAGATACAGGAGGTGATAACAGGTGCAGAGGATAGGAGTATTTGTCTGCCACTGCGGATCTAATATCGCAGCTACGGTAGACGTAAAGAAAGTCGCTGAGATGGCGCTCCATGAGCCGGGAGTTGTTCATGCCGAGGACTATCAGTATATGTGTTCCGAGGCAGGGCAGGAGCTGATCCACAAGGCGATCAAAGAGAAACATCTGACAGGACTTGTCGTCTGTTCATGTTCTCCGCGTATGCATGAGACGACATTTAGAAATGCGGCGGAGAGAGCGGGACTCAACCCGTATATGGTGGAAATCGCAAATATCCGTGAGCACTGTTCCTGGATCCACAAGGATATGGAAGAGGCGACGGAAAAGGCGGTCATCCTGATGCGTGCGGCAGTTGCCAAAGTAAACTTAAACGCACCGCTGAAACCCGGCGAGAGCCGCGTTACAAAGAGAGCGCTTGTGATCGGCGGAGGTATCGCAGGTATCCAGACAGCCCTTGATATCGCAGAGGCAGGATATCCGGTTGATATCGTGGAGAAGACCCCGAGTATCGGAGGAAGAATGTCACAGCTCGATAAGACATTCCCGACACTGGACTGTTCATCCTGTATCCTGACGCCGAAGATGGGAGAAGTAAACGCCCATCCGCTCATCAATATCTATACATATAGTGAAGTAGAGAGCGTATCCGGTTTCGTCGGAGATTTCACAGTTGAGATCCGCAAGAAAGCAAGAAGCGTGGATATGAATAAATGTACAGGCTGCGGTGTATGCCAGGAAAAATGTCCGAGCAAGAAGACACCCAGCGAGTTCAACCGTGGTTTGAATACAAGAAGTGCTATCTACACACCGTTTGCACAGGCGGTTCCGAACGTTCCGGTCATTGACCGTGATGCCTGCATCAAGTTCAAGACAGGGAAATGCGGTATCTGTTCAAAAGTGTGTCAGGCAGGCGCGATCGATTATGATCAGATCGACGAGATCGTTACAGAAAAATACGGTGCTATCGTTGTGGCAACAGGCTTTGATATGATCAAGCTTGACAAATATGACGAGTATGCATACAGCCAGAGCAAGGATGTCATCACA
>DWWO01000135.1 GCA_019119675.1 Candidatus Mediterraneibacter faecipullorum
CCCTTAGCAGGGGCGCCTCTTCAGCCTCTTGAGTATTTCTCCTGACTCTGAATGCGACCACAGCTTTTATTCACTGTAGCATTTTATTCAGTTCCGCACTAATAGTGCGAAATTTATTATACTAAATGAGCTTTTCAATGTCAACGGAAATTTCAAAAATCTATCAAAAAACTTTCAATCTTCCAAACCGGTTACACATTTGCATCTATAACGTTTTGTATACGCTCCTGCACAATTGCAGCTATCTCCGTCGTTTTCATATCTTTATACTCTTCATAGTATATCGGCTCAAGAAAATGCACCTGCACAGTCACCGGTCTGATCGTATTTGTATCAAACGGTTTAAATGAATCAATCAGCGCCACCGGCACGATCGGACACTTCGCTTTTGTAGCGGATTTAAAACTGCCGCCTTTGAATGTACCGACACGATTTCCATTCTTCGAACGTGTCCCTTCTGCGAAGATCAAATAGTTCCTTCCTTTTTTCACTTCTTTTGTTACATTGACAATGATCTGCATCGCCTGGCGCACATCTTCGCGATCGATCATATATGCCTTCATACAGGCAAAAACCTGTTTCAGAAACGGGATATTCGCAATCTCCTTTTTAGCCACCACCGAGAAGGGTCTCGGGGACGCTTCAATAATAGCCAGAACATCATACAGTCCCTGATGGTTCGGGAAAAACATAAATCCGTTTTTCTCCGGAAGGTTACCGGCACCATGAACATCTATATGGACATTACCGCCCCGGTTGGCATGAAGATCGATCCATTTTAGAAATGCATACATATCTTCCTCTGTGTATTTATCCACATGTGCAGCTCTGTAGCACAGGCGTATCCATGCATACGGAACCATCAGCAAATTTCGCAGCACCATCATTAAAATACGTTTCATAATTATGATATACTCCTCATCTCTTTGGTAGTCTATTGATCGGCAAACACCTGCTCATGTGAACACAGCATCCCTTTGCCGGGCTTATTGCACATAGAAAAGCTCCCTCGCAGGGAGCATGTACATCACAGGCTGAACTCGATCTTCCGGTTCGTCCTGTGATACTGATGATATCTGACACCCGCAGCATCCATCATCCGTTTTGATGCCTGCACACCCGCAGTGTCGGCATACTTGTCACAGTCATAGATGACCTCCCTGATTCCCGACTGAATGATAGCTTTCGCGCATTCATTGCACGGAAACAGCGTAACATACAGTTTGGCTCCGGCAAGGCTTCCCCCGCTGTAATTTAATATGGCATTAAGCTCGCTGTGAGTAGAATACACATATTTCGTTTCAAGGGGATCTTCGCCTTCCCTCGCCCACGGGAATTCATCGTCCGAACACCCGATTGGAAAACCGTTATATCCCATGGATAATATCTTATTATCCTGACTGACAATACAGCATCCCACCTGTGTATTGGGATCTTTTGATCTCATCCCCGACAGCATAGCAACTCCCATAAAATATTCATCCCACGACAGATAATCTGTTCTTTTTCCCGACATATCATTATCTCCTTCTGCAGGTTTAAACTGCACGAGCATCATTCTGCCTCACGTCATCTCTACTATTTTGTACCGAATATGCGATCTCCCGCATCGCCCAGCCCCGGCACAATATAGCCATGGTCATTCAGTTTTTCATCCAGTGCACCTATATAAATATCAACATCCGGATGTTCCTCTTGCATGCGTTTCACACCTTCCGGAGCAGCCAGGATACACAGAAAACGGATATGCTTCACACCTTTCTCCTTCAGCATACGTATTGCAGCCACACTGGATCCGCCTGTCGCAAGCATAGGGTCTACCACAAATACTTCTCTTTCACCGCAGTCCGCGGGCAGCTTACAGTAATACTCTACCGGCTCCAATGTCTCCGGATTTCTGTAAAGACCGATATGCCCCACCTTCGCAGTCGGAATCAGGGAAAGCATCCCGTCTACCATTCCCAGACCGGCGCGCAGGATCGGAACGATCGCCAGTTTTTTCCCGGCAAGAACTTTCCCTGTCATTTCAGCAATAGGCGTCTTTATCGTTACTTCTTCGGTCTTAAGGTCTCTTGTCGCCTCATAGCACATAAGCTGGGCAATTTCTCCTATAACCTCACGGAATTCTTTCGTCCCTACATTCTCCTGACGGATATAACTGATCTTATGAGCGATCAGCGGATGATCCATCACTACTGTTCTTCCTGTCATTTTTCTTCCTCCATAAGTGAATTTAATTTATCTGCAAGTTTTTTTATCAACTTGTCCAGCACTTCCAGACACTCTCCATATGCTGTCAGGGGCTTTCCGTAAGGATCCGGAATCGCTGTGTCATCGCCAATAAATTCATTTAACGTAAATACATTATCGCGACTACCGTACTCTGACAATATCTTTTCTTTCTGGCTTTCATCTATTGTAAGGACAAGAGTATCTTCCTTGATGTCCTCGTCATCAAACTGGAGAGAACTATGATCAGCCAGCGTCATCCGGGCACTTTTCATGATCGCTTCCGCCTTCTGATTGGCCGGCTCGGGGAAAAGCACCACGATTCCTCTGGAATTGATCACATATTCCTGCTTCAGATCACAATGGCGTAAAAGTTCTGCCGCCATGGGACCGCGGGCAGAGTCCGTACCGCTTACAAAGGTTACTCTTCTGTATTTCTGAAGTTTTACGATCTCCGAAGCCGGTATCCTGAGGTGACCGGCAGCTTTTTCCAGACGGTTCATAATGGCACTGCCAATCCCCTGCACAGCAAAGGATTCACTGTAGATCGTATCCACGTTTTCCTCGTCGAATTCCCGAAGTATGCTGTAAAGATTGCGAGCAATTGTTTTTTCGTTCTCTCTTGTGCCTATATTCTTTACAATTCCGTGATTATAAAAAGGAAGTGTCTCGCTGGTCGCAATAATTCCTATCGGCTTTCCTTTCCTGTCAGCCTCATATGAGATCTGTCGTATCGCAAGGATTTCTTCCCTTAAATCCCCTTCTACCATTATCAATTTTGCTTTTGGTGCATAATGCCTGTATTTCATCCCGGGCGCTTTGGGAGCCTGTGTACTTTCCTCACTCAAAAGAGTCTTGTCCACATCCACCTGTCCTATCACTTTTTCGAACATTTCCGCTGTGATCGCACCCGGTCTCAGGATCATTGGCGGAGAGACTGTCATATCCAGTATGGTAGACTCCAATCCGATGTCCACAGTTCCCCCGTCGAGTATCATGTCTATCTTCCCGGAGAGATCCTCTTCCACATGCCGGGCAGTAGTCGGACTCGGTCTGCCGGATGTGTTTGCACTTGGAGCCGAAACAAACCCGCCGGCTGCGCGGATCAGCGCCTGAGCTACCGGATCAACAGGCATCCGCACCGCAACTGTATCCAGCCCTCCCGTAGTACCATAGGGCACCAGGGCACTCTTTTCAAATATCATCGTCAGAGGTCCCGGCCAGAAATGCGCTGCAAGAATATCCGTCTCCGGAGGAATGTTTACCGCTATCTTTTTCAGCTGTTCATAATCAGCAATATGGACAATGAGCGGATTGTCAGAAGGTCTTCCTTTCGCCTCGTACGTCTTCCTTGCAGCTTCTTCCTGCAGGGCATCAGCCCCCAGGCCATAGACTGTTTCTGTCGGGAACGCCACCAGTTTTCCTTCCCGCAGGAGCGCCCCCGCCTCTTCAATAACTTTTTCATCTATTTGATTTTTATCTATTTTTCTGATTTTTGTCTCCATAAATTTCATTATACCATCATTCGTATTAAAAAAAAACTTAATCTATGTATTTTTTTATCCCCTCAGCGACAGCCTCAGAGAGCGTATCCTGATATTCGTTGCTGACCAGCATCTCCGCTTCTTCCGCATTGCTCAGGAAACCACATTCCACGATCACGACCGGGACCTCTGCATTCTTTAATATATAGTAGGAACTATTTCCTTTTTCTTCCCTGGAATATGCCGGCTCGATCTGATTAAGTTCTTCCTGCAGTATCTTAGCGGCTGACCGGCCCGCATCCGAATCTGTATAATAAAACACCTGAGGTCCTCTCACCTCCGTCCCTTCATAACTATTCTGATGGATGCTCACCGCCAGGACAGGCTGTTCCTCATTCATGATCCTGACTCGTTCTTTCAGGTCAGCCTTCTGTGTATCTCCCAATCTGTTATCGTCACTTCTTGTCATGACTACCAAAACGCCATCCTCTTCGAGCAATTTTTTTATTTTTAAAGATATTTTTAGATTTATCTTTTTTTCTTCCGCACCATTTATACCTGTTTTTCCGGCATCAACGCCGCCATGTCCGGCATCCAGCACAACCAGTGTTCCTGATCCGGAAACGGAGCCTGCCGTTTCTCTTCCGTTTAAAATATGTCCTTTTATCCGCTCTCCCGCATTATAACAGGCAATGATCACAGCCAGCAGACATCCGATGACTGCTATAGTCCTTAATTTTTCGTGCAAAAAAAATCCCCCTTTCCGCATATATTAAATATATATGCAGAAAGGGGATGTCTCTTTCTGAAGTATATGACTAATTTACATACTGCAGGATCAGATCCCATACGCCGGAGTCTTCCATACCAAGACTCCACTCTGCAACACCCGCCAGATTATTTGACTTGATAACTTTGAGTTTCTCTTCTAAAGACTGATCATCTTCCAGCCAGATCTTGTAAGTGCCTCCGTCGGCCTCCCACTCAGCATAATTCTGCATGGTTTCTTCATCCCACTGTGTCTGTGCACCTGCATCCGCCACTACCTGCGCCGCTTCCGTCATACCGTAAGCAGAACTGGTCACTTTGTTTGGATAAGACGCCGCCTCCGTTCCTGCTTGTTCTGCAAGCTCCTCCTCCGTCTTCGGAGTCTCGAACCAAAGTCTGGTAAAGAACGGTACCCCGGCAATCAGTTTCTCTGCAGATACAGATTCAAGTGCATCCTCAATTCCATTCTCAAGATAGCCGATCGATGCAACTGAACCTGCCTCGTAGGACCCTTCTGTATGTTCATCATATCCCATGATCACTACATAATCAGCCACCACCCCCTGCTCTTCTATATCATAATGTTCATTATACGGCTGGGGTACATAATTATCCACCGAGAGTACCAGTCCGTTCTGTCTGCATCTGACAGATAATTCACGCACAAACTGTATATAATGTTCTCCGCATTCTGTTGACACCAGTTCAAAGTCCAGATTGATTCCGTCAATTCCCGTCTCGATCGCATTTGCGATCACCTGATTAATGATCTTGGTACGTTTTGATGTATAACTAAGCACTTCATACGTCTCATCATAGGAATTGATCCCGCCATGAAAGTCCCTGAGTACAGCCCACACTTCCAGGTTAGACTGATGTGCATAATTTACATAATCCGCATCAGCAAGAGACGATATATTTCCCTCTGTGTCTGCAAGATTGAACCATGTGGGGGCGATCGTTGTCAATCCTTTAGTACCTGCGATCGTCTCAAGTATATAGCTGTTCGCATCCGAATTGGATACATTATGCCATGCCATATTGACTGTATAGTCTTTGGAAATATTCGTATATACCGGTTCCTCAAACTCACGGGATGTCGTCTCTGTGGTCATATCGCTCAGCGTGCTTGTCTTCACATATCCAATAAATCCATCCTCTGTACCGACTTTCATCCAGTCATTTTCGTCTTCCAGCACAACAACCTTACTGTTCTTAGATATCTCTGTAAGGATCGGGCTCTTCACGCCGCCCTGATAGCGGACCTGTGTGTCGCGCTTGATCTCAGCAGTCTGTATCTCACCCCATTCCGACGTGATCACTGCTCTGCCGGGATCATCATACACTTCATATTCCATATTGGTATACTCCTGGATGAACGGGAGTGCAATATATGCTGTCCTTCCCTCTGTTTTCAGGATCGTATAGTCCACACTTTTCGTTTCTGTCAATTCCGTATATTCGCTGTTTCCGACTTCTACCGAAACATTTCCGTCAGGAAGTGTATATAACAGGATATTCTCATTCGGGTCCCAGTAAAACCTCTTATTGATCCGGTCCCTGACAACAGAATATTCTATATAATACTGTCCGTCATAAACCTTTCCCGGTGCAGGTGCAGGTTCCGAATTTTCCGTCTGTGTATCCGAATCTTCTCTGACCACTTCATTATTGACCACAACAGCAATCTCGTCTTCCTGGTCCAGTCCATAATATTGTTCCAGATCCGCTTTCTCATTTGATGCACCGTATCTCTGCCAGATCAAAAATCCTCCGATTGCTGCAAAGATCAATATAATAAATACAAGCCACCTGATGACTGCATTCCGTCGTCTTCTCCTGGCTCTGCTGCTTCTTTTTCTCTGTCCCGGTCTTCCCGGCTGCCTCCGGCCGGATCCGCCGCCTGACGGTCCGTGGGCGTATCTGTCAGGGCGCTTCCTTCGCGGGGTATCTGCTCCGCTCCTCATTCTGCCTGCGCCCCTTCTTTCTCTTTCGTCCATGCCGCACCTCCTACCAGCAATTATGTTGCGCGATCATTATACCACATGCGTAGAAAAGGAAGCGGCGCACAGCGCCATTTACTTTTCAAGCCGTGGGTTGCCGATATAATCCCTGCCCAGCAGGGCGAAGCGATCTTACCGCTTCGGATTGAGCCTTGCGCAATCATTATATCATATTTTCTCTAAGCGTCATTAATAATTTGTCTGCTTAAGGAGATTTTAAACAATTTTGCGAAAATACGCTCTGCTTTTTCATCTGTCCGGCGGATTAAGGGGTATTTTCCGCCTGCTGAGGATCTTTGATATCCGTAAACGTCAGCGCTTCGATATTCCCATCCCTGCTAAGGGTATAGTCCCGCATATATGTACCCTCCTCTTTTGTCATATAAGCTGTCACGATCTGAAGGGGACTTGCCCGATATCCGTCAATCGAAATATCAATCCCTTTCTTTTCATATTTTTCCAGCTCAGCAAACAATTCTCTATAAACTGTTTCATCCATTTTCATCTGTTGTATACTCCTTTTTTCGCACGGACTGCAATAAATAGTGTAGATTACTCAGATTACCATAAGAAAGTATCGTGACACACTGGCGGTATACTGAATCCGCAAAAGACAGCAGAGTCCGCAGCGAAGCTCATCATCCTCAGATCAGCTTTCCTCCTTTCTCATATATTTATTTATCGACGATGCCGCCTTTTGTAAGTGCCATTATATGAGCGATACCGGTCATTTTCAATGTGTTTATTGTTCATAACCACTGTAGATTTGTTGATAAGTCCCCAGACATATATTTTTCTTTACATCGTCATATTTTTTGTATATACTAATCGTGAGAATATGTATCTAAATCTATTTGATGTGCATATTATCTTATATAGTATAAGGATGTGATTATATGAAGATTGAGAAACTCAATGAAAATCAGATTCGTTGTACGTTGACACATGCTGATCTGGCAGCGCGCCACCTCAAACTGAGCGAGCTCGCCTATGGCACTGAGAAAGCAAAATCTTTATTTCGTGATATGATGCAGCAGGCTTCGTTTGATTTTGGATTTGAAGCAGAGAATATTCCTCTGATGATAGAGGCTATCCCTTCCTCGTCTGATTCAATCGTACTGATCATAACAAAAGTGGAGGATCCCGAAGAACTTGACACTCGTTTTTCCAGATTCACACCTTCAGGCGAGAACGAGCCGCTTAACAATATTGAAGCGCTCGAAAAGCTGGATGGAGCCGACGAATTTTTCAACCTTTTAAATAAAGTGAAAGAAGCTGCCGCTGGAACCAGGACCAGCGTGAAAGAAAAGGAAGAAGAGCAGAGCGCTCCCTCATTTTCCGTACGCTTGTTTTCTTTCAGTACTCTGGATGGAGTAATCCAGGCTGCCCGCCTTATCGCGCCGGCATACAAAGGCGCCAATACATTATATAAGGATGGAACAGAAGATATCTTCCTGCTGGCACTTGCTCCCTCAGAACATTCAACAAACGAATTCAACAAGATTTGCAATATGCTCTCAGAATACGGCACACCGGAAAAAGCCGACTCCACCGTGCTTGCATTTCTTGAGGAGCACTGTGATGTCATCATCTCAGCAGACGCCGTACAAAAATTATCCACATTATGAGGATAAGAAAAAGCCCCGGAATGCGATGTCCGTCAAACGGATACCGCAGATTCCGGGGCTTTCATTTTTGTCTGTTTATTATTCTATCGGTTTATTTCTGTGCTGCTGCCATAGCCGCATTGATCTTCTCTACAAGAAGAGTACTGTCAATACCATGGACCATAGCCGCTTCCTCAAGCGTCTCCATCTGAGATGCCGGGCATCCGAGACAGTGCATTCCAATCTCCATCAGGATCGGGGCTGATTCCGGAAAAATATTGAGAAGTTCTCCGATTTTTGTATCTTTAGAAACCTGTGCCATTTCTATTTCCTCCTTAAATTAATTGAATTTCTTCAGTGTTTTTTATTATAATCCCTGCCATTTAAATTATCAACAGTATTTTCTATGTTTATACGCCCGGTCGGCCACAGCTCACGGAACAGTTTCGGTAAATTAATTCTGAATTTTCTGACATGTTCCTCCCTTATTTTTCGTTTTTTTGAATACTTAAAAGTCAAGAATGAAACCGATTTTTTTCGACAATTTTACATTTTCATAACAACTCACCAAAACGTCCGTTCTTTTTTCGCCCCCGAGTAATTCACCAAAAACATATGTTTTTGTGTGGATAATGTGGATAACTTTGTAAAAAACCTCACTTTTTCCACGTTTTTCATTACTTAGAGTGTGGATAAGTTGAAAACTTTCCAAATTTTAATTTCGACGCATTTTTACAAATAAAAACATTTTTGTGCATTTTGCTTATTTTACCGACATAAATGTCGAAAACGGGAAAACTGCATTTTCACTAAAAATACAATCTTCCCGTTCTTACCATAATAGATTCTCGTTTTGTACAATATCCGGATCAGAGTACACGTCTGACAGCATAGATATTTGTATATGTCGCGCTGCAAATACAGATTCCTTTGTCTGAATTCAGAGCATTTACTATATTTCCATCTCCCATATAAAGACCTACATGGCTGCAGTCGCCGTACAGGATCAGATCTCCCGGCTGCGCCTCTTCATAGCTTACAGCATAACCCGAATTTACCATATCATATGTGGTCCTCGGAAGGTTGATCCCGAAATGCGCATATACCGACTGGACGAATCCGGAACAGTCAGCGCCGTTTGTGAGGCTTGTCCCGCCCCACACATACGGATTGCCTACAAACTGGCAGGCATAATCGATCACCGCCTGTCCTGACACTCCCGTGCTGCTCACCGAAGATGCCGATGCCTCAGCAGCTTCTTTTTCTGCCGCTTCCTGTTCTTTTCGTTCCTGTTCTGCCTTTTCTTCTGCGATTCGTTCCTCTTCTTCCTCTTTTGTCTCCCCATAGGAATAAGAAGTTTCTTCAGTCACATATTCTCCTGACACCCAGCCGTCAATATCGCCGACCTTTACAGGATACCATCCATCCACCGGTTCACTGGTCACCTGATACTGTTCATCCAGTTCGATCTGTGTCAACACCGATGTATCCGTGCCTTGCCCTTCTCTGACGTTGAGTACACGGGCAGTAACCGTGACTGTATTATTTTCGTATTCTTCCGCATGCTGCTCTGCTTCGCCGCCTGTGATAAGCGCATCTGCAGGGACATATCCCTCGGCTGAGCCGGAACGGATCTTTGTCCAGCCGTCCAGATATTCCAGCACCTGGGCCGCCGAATCTTTGTAAAGCTTCCCGACCCAGTCGCTGTTTTCATCCGGGGCACTTCTGATATAGGTATAGTCCCCTGTATCAGAAAATGCCATATTCAAATACTCTCCCTCTTCTGTTGGCACCAGATAGAGATTAATATTGTCTTTTACATCTGTCTCATAACATTCTTCCAGTACCGATTCGATCCCTGATGCCTGTATAAACGGCTGTTCATCTGTCTCTTCGGCCGCCGATACCTGAAGCATACTCCCCGGGATCACGATCACTCCTGCCATGGCAGAAAGGACCACTTTTTGCCTGATGTGTGTTTTACCCATATAAAACCTCCTTGATGTCTGTGTCTTTATCTTTTGTAGGAAGTTCTAAATGTTACACATTTGTTAAATTTGTTACGATGATATTATATCAACCTGATATGCATATGTCAACTTATTTTCCAGTATTTTCGTCTACATACATCGACAACCTCTTTATATTTTCTGTTATATTATATCTGTTTTTATATTTTTCGTAATTATTTTGTAATATTTTAACTCAGATATACTTACCTATTAAAGAGTTTATAAAACTATAAGATTTAATTGTGACAGTTCAGTCATGGAGCTGAGCGCCGGTATATGAGCAAAACAGCGGCGGCAGCCGCAGTAAGCACGCAGTGTGGTTTTGCGAATGGCGCGGGCAGAACTGTTACTTAATTATCTTTTTTTCCACAATAACAGTTGACAAACAGTAAAAAATGTATTATATTCTAATTACAGTAATCGTTATCATTATTATTTTAATAACGGTTCTCATTTAGCAATGAAAGGGGGATTCCCATTGGCAGCTTTGAAATATAGTAGACAACGAGAATCCATCAAACATTTCCTGATGACAACCAAAGAACACCCTACAGCCGATGAGGTTTATATGCACGTAAAGAGAGACTTTCCAAATATCAGTCTCGGAACCGTGTATAGAAATCTAAATCTACTGACCGATATTGGTGAAGCTAGCAAGATTTCAACACCTGACGGCGGAGATCGGTTTGATGGAAGGACAGAACCGCACAATCATTTTTTATGTACCAGGTGCGGACGATTACTGGATCTTGATCTCGACATGAAGAGCATTGAAGAAGTCAACCGTCTGGCGGCGGAAAATTTTGACGGGCTGATCGAGTCAAGTTCTACATTATTTTATGGTGAATGCAGTGACTGCATTAAAAAGTCTTAACAATATTATTTTCTAAGAAAAGGAGACAGAAATTATGAAAAAATGGGTATGTACAGTATGTGGTTATGTTTATGAAGGAGAAGCTGCTCCGGCTGAATGTCCGGTATGCCATGCACCGGCTGAAAAATTCCAGGAGCAGTCAGGAGAGATGACATGGGCTGCTGAGCACGTTGTAGGTGTTGCTCAGGGTGTAAGCGAGGACATCCTTGCAGATCTGAGAGCTAACTTCGAGGGTGAGTGCTCTGAGGTTGGTATGTATCTTGCAATGGCAAGAGTTGCTCACAGAGAG
>DWWO01000136.1 GCA_019119675.1 Candidatus Mediterraneibacter faecipullorum
GCCGCTGTGGCGGAATTGGCAGACGCACTTGACTCAAAATCAAGCGGAGCGATCCGTGCCGGTTCGAGTCCGGCCAGCGGCATTGAAAAGAGTTCCTGCATAAGTTTGCTCAGGAACTTTTTTTAATGTACAGGAAAAAGAGAAAAGATGAAAAACAGCTGCAGTGTTCAAAAATTTCCGCAATTGCATACTTGTATACAATTGTGGAAATTTTTGTCTTGCATATCCTTGAGGTTAATGTTAATCTAAAATTGTATCAGTATCTATATCCATAAATAATTAATAAGGTTCAAGGAGGGAAGTATACACGAGATGAGAAAAAACAAACTACTGATATGTACGCTTTTCATGTCAATGATTCTGACTGTATTACCGGGCATGAAAAGCTACGCGGCAGAAACAGCGGGGGAGAGTGCCGCGACATCAGAACTTCAGGATGAGAACAGTCAGCGTCTTGAGACAGTTACTGCCATAGATGAGGACGGCAGTATCTATGAGGTCGGTGAGAGTGACGGTACAGTAGACGAAAACGATACCGGAATTTCACTGTTCTCTGCAAGAGCGGCTTCCACAGTCAGCATGAAAGTCGTGAACTTCAATACAAAGAGCAATGCCACGACAGATTTTACATATTCCGGAGGCAGCGGTTATACGAACGGTGATTACGGTGCGGATGCCGCGTATCTAGGGACAGACGGGAGTGGAAATATCCGTTTCATGCTGGCGGGAGTGACAGGAACGGTGAAAAAGTCCGAAGTACAGGTGCTTGATTACAGCAAAGTTGCGGATAACGTAAGTTATTACAAGGTATCAGGTGGAAAACTGATCCACTATATCTCTTACAATCTGAATAAAAGTCCGGGGTCTTCGATCAATAACGGGCCGGCTCCGTCTTACCTGAGTGAAGGGACAAAGTATTACAGTTACGACGGTCATTATTTTTACACAGATTATAAGACGATGCTCAGCGATTACCAGAACGGGGCGAACGGTGCTTCAGCGGTGAACTCGGGAAATCCGTTTTATAACTATTTCCAGTTCCTTGATATGAACAGTTCCACGAACTACAGCGGGGATGAGCTGAACAGTATTCTCAGTTCAAAGATTTTTAACTCAAGTTCAAAGCTTCTTGGTACGGGCACACTTTTTGTAAAGTATCAGAATAAGTACAGCGTGAATGCTTTACTGTCTCTGGGCATTGCAGTAAATGAAAGTGCCTGGGGGACAAGCTCGATCTGCATGAACAAGAATAACCTGTTCGGCCTGAATGCAGTAGACACGTCACCCGGCCAGAGTGCGAATTATTTCGCAAGCGTGGAAGATTGTATACGTGAATTCATGTCGGAATGGATGGCAGACGGCTATCTGAGTTCCAGTGACTGGAGAAATCACGGTGAACTTCTGGGCAATAAAGCGGAAGGTATCAATGTGAGCTATGCATCTGATCCGTACTGGGGTGAAAAGGCAGCAGCGATCGCCTGGGAACTGGATACGGCAGGAGGAAGCCATGATTATCTCGGTATAAGCTCGGGCGGCGATGACAGCCCGGATGATATTGAGGATACCCCGTCCGTGGATGAGACACCGGATACGCCGTCGTCAGGATCAGAGGGTTCAACTGATACGGAGGAACCGGGTGATACAGAGAATTCAGGCGATGCCGAGAAGCCGTCAGACACAGAGGAACCGGCCGATACGGAGAAGCCGTCAGACACAGAGGAGCCGAGTGACACAGAGGAGCCGAGTGACACGGAGAAGCCGAACGACACAGAGGAGTCGACTGATACACAGGAACCAACCGATACAGAAGAGCCGGCTGATACAGAGGAACCAACCGATACAGAAGAGTCAGCTGATACACAGGAACCAATCGATACAGAAGAGCCGGCTGATACAGAGGAACCAACTGATACGGAGAAACCGTCTGATATAGAGAAGCCTTCGGCAGATAACGGCGCGGACAATAAACCGTCCGGCGATGAAGGACAGACGGACAATACGAATCAGACGGATGACACGAACCAGACAGATGATAAAGAACAGCCGGCCGATACAGAGCAGTCAGTTTCTGTTACTGACAGGGAACTGGCGAATATTGACCAGAGAATTAAGGTGAGCGGCAGGATTTCGGAAGACGCTGTATTAAACTTACAGGCTGTTGAGCCGAACACAGATCAGTATACGAAGTATGTATCAGCTGATCCCGTGAAGGACAAGGTGATCCTGGGTGTATACGATATCACACTTACAGGAACTCTTGAAGGAGAGGCGCAGCTTACGTTCCAGGTGGGGACAGAGTATAACGGCAAGAACGTGATCATTCTCCATTATGCTGAGGACGGAAGTTACGAGATGTATAAGGCAGCTGTGGAAAACGGCCAGGTAACGATCAGTGTAAGTGGATTTTCCCCGTATGTCATTGCACTGGATGATGAATCAGGGACCGGTACGAAAGCTCCGCAGACCGGAGATACGGCAGACCCGGGCATATGGGTCGCACTGATGGGATTGTCAGTTGTGCTTGGCGCGGCAGTGTCCTTTAAGAGAAGAGCGCTGAGATAGGAAACAGTTAGTAACAGGCAGACGCCGCGATGGACGGCGGGTTACATGAAAAATAGATAAGTGGTACATAAAGAGAACCGGAACTACAGGCTATGCTGTCGGCATGAAACCTGTGGCTCCGGTTCTTTCTTACGGGCATATATTTTCGAGATCGGAAAATGTCTGTATGCGGGTTTTGGCATCCGGCACATCGCCGAATCCATACTCCGCGAAGATGAAAGGGATTCCGGCGGATCTGCAGGAATCGGCGTCTCCCTGAGTATCTCCGACATAGACGGGAGATTTCAGATTGTTTTTCTCCATCAGCAAGCGGATTGTCTCGCCTTTTGAGCGCTGTGTCTCGCCGAAGCAGAGGTGATCCTTAATGTAAGGAGTCAGCCCGCATGTCTTAAGCATGACTTCGATATATCCGCACTGGCAGTTGCTGACAATATAGAGCGGGTACCTGCGTGCGAGATTTTGGATTGTCTCTGTCACCTGCGGATACAGTACGCCCGGATGATCTTCCAGATAGCGGTTTTCCTCATCAAAACATATGTCGAGAAGATTCATGCGGTCTTCGGTATCCAGCATCGGGAAGAGGATATCGGCAATCTCGGTCATTGTCTTGCCGAAGACTCTGCTCAGCGACACCGGTTCGAGGTTAAGATCCAGGTCAGAATGCTCCCGGATCGCTTTATTCCATGAGTCTGCCACGGATTTTGTAGAGTCCCATATTGTGCCGTCTACATCAAAAATGATACTGTCCATTCTTATATTCTCCTTGTCTGAGAGTTCGGCGCGTCATTTGCAAAGACGCACTGCAACGTTCACCCTATAATACCACAAAAACAGCCTTTAAAAAAGAATATTTTTAGTGTATACTGGATTAATGGCTATGGACGGCTGAGGCTGTCTTCCTGCCGAATCACAGACGGAGGCGTATCTATGAGAGAGAAAATCGTACTGATAGACGGACACAGCATACTGAACCGGGCATTTTACGGGGTGCCGGACCTGACAAATTCTGAAGGACTCCACACGAATGCAGTCTACGGATTTTTAAATATCATGTTCAAGATACTGGATGAGGAACAGCCGGAGTATCTGACTGTGACTTTTGACGTGCACGCGCCCACTTTCCGGCATAAGATGTATGCAGATTATAAAGGAACGCGCAAACCGATGGCGGAGGAACTGCGGCAGCAGGTTCCTGTGATCAAGGAAGTGCTCAGGGCGATGGACATCGAGATTATAGAAAAGGAAGGTCTTGAGGCGGACGATCTGCTCGGCACAATCTCGCATATGTGCGAGGAAAAAGGGATGGATGTATCCATCATATCCGGAGACCGGGATACGCTTCAGCTTGCGACAGAGCATGTGAAGATCCGTATCCCGAAGACGAAGCAGGGCAGGACAGAGGTTGAGGATTACAATGCAGCCGAAGTGGAGGAGCGTTACGGAGTTACCCCGAAGGAATTTATTGATGTGAAAGCGCTGATGGGGGACGCTTCCGATAATATACCGGGAGTGCCGGGCGTGGGAGAGAAGACTGCCACAAAGATCATACAGCAGTATAAGTCCATCGAAAATGCATACGGGCATGCGGACGAGCTCAAGCCTCCGCGTGCGAGCAAAAATCTGAAGGAATACTGGGAGCAGGCAAAGATGAGCAAGGTGCTTGCGACCATTGATATCCATGCGGACATCGATTTTGATCTGGAGAAGGCGCGCCATGGGAATCCGTATACAAGCGCTGCCCATGAGATGTTCCAGAAGCTCCAGTTTAAGAATATGCTCAGCCGCTTTGACGTAGAGGCAGTGTCTAATGATGTGGAAGATTCATTCAGGGAAGTGACGGATCAACAGGAAATAGAAGCCGTGTTTGCCGAGGCGGAGCAGGCAGAGTGCGTGGGAGCCGCATTTTCCAGAGACCCGGGAAACGTACTGCCACTTTTCGTACATCCGTCGGGATACGGCAGGATCTCTCTGGCATGGGGCAAGGATAAGATCGTGTCGATCCCCTGCGATATGGATATGGACTTCGGGAAACTGACAGAGCGCCTGTCACATCTGGCGGGAAAGGTGAAATGCTTCTCCATGTGCGGACTAAAAGAGTTTCTGGGATATCTTCCGCAGGCAGACAGCGGCAGAAGTTTTGACGTGATCGTGGCAGCGTACCTGCTCAATCCTCTGAAAAGTGATTATAACTATGAGGATGTGGCGAGAGAGCAGCTCGGCCTTCTGATCGATGAGAAACTGGATGACACGGCGAAATCCTGTTATGAGGCATACACCGCATATGCAGCAGCTCCCCTCCTTGAGAAAAAACTTGAAGAAACCGGAATGTACCGTCTCTTCCGCGAGGTTGAGATGCCGCTTGTATTTACCTTATATAATATGGAACAGGCGGGGGTGCAGGTGGAGGCTGAAGAGCTGAAGACATATGGCGATCAGCTCGGAACAAGGATCGTGGAACTGGAAAAAGAGATCTATGACCTTGCAGGCGAGGAGTTCAATATCAACTCTCCGAAGCAGCTCGGCGTCATCCTGTTTGAGAAACTGGGGATGCCCCACGCGAAGAAGACGAAGACCGGGTACTCGACGGCAGCGGATGTGCTTGACAAGCTCGCACCGGATTACCCGATCGTGGCAAAGATACTGGAGTACAGGCAGCTCACAAAGCTAAAGTCCACGTACGCGGACGGGCTGGCGGTCTTTATCGGTACGGACGGGCGCATACACGGGAAATTCAATCAGACGGTCACCGCTACGGGGCGGCTTAGCAGCACAGAGCCTAATCTCCAGAATATCCCCGTGAGGATGGAACTCGGCCGCCTGATCCGGAAGGTATTCGTGCCAAAAGAGGGATGCGTGTTCGTGGATGCGGATTATTCCCAGATCGAACTGCGGATCCTGGCGCACTGCTCCGGTGATGAACAGCTCATCCAGGCATACAGAGAGGCGAGGGATATCCACAGGATGACAGCGTCCCAGGTGTTCCACACGCCGTTTGACGAGGTGACGGATCTGCAGCGGCGCAACGCCAAGGCGGTCAATTTCGGGATCGTGTACGGAATCAGTTCGTTCGGGCTGAGTCAGGACTTAAGTATCACGAGAAAAGAGGCAGCACAGTATATCGAGCATTACTTTGAGACTTATCCAGGAATCAAGAAATTTCTGGATGACTCGGTAGCCCATGCAAAGGAAAACGGATATGCCGTGACTCTCTTTGGCAGAAGAAGACCGGTGCCGGAGCTTAAGTCCAGTAATTTCATGCAGCGCAGCTTTGGTGAGAGAGTTGCGATGAACGCTCCGATCCAGGGAACGGCGGCAGATATTATCAAGATTGCCATGATCGGCGTGGACGAAGAACTCAGAAAGAGAAATATGAAGTCCAGATTGATCCTTCAGGTGCACGATGAGCTTCTGATCGAGGCGGATGAAAATGAGGTTGAGGAAGTAAAAGAGATCCTGAAGGATAAAATGGAGCATGCGGCAGATCTTTCTGTTCCGCTGATCGCGGACATGCATACCGGAAAGAACTGGTATGAGGCGAAATAAGAGCGGAAAGGATGAGGAATATGAAAGTTCTCGGCATTACGGGCGGAGTAGGATCCGGCAAGAGCATGGTGCTTGAGTATCTGGAAGAAGCATACGGCGCATTTGTCTGCCAGATGGACGAAACGGCGAGAAATCTGCAGAAAAAAGGAACACGGTGCTTCGAACGGATCGTGGAAGCGTTCGGGCCGGAGATACTCGACAGCCGGGGGGAACTGGACCGTGCGGCTCTGGGAGGCATCGTATTTTCCAGTGAAGACAGGTTAAGACAGCTGAACGGGATCGTCCACCCTGAAGTGATCCGTGAGGTGGAGCTTGATATCAGGAAAAAAGCCGCTGAGGGGATGCAGCTGTATGTAGTGGAGGCAGCGCTTCTGCCGGACGTGGGAAAAGAGCTGTGCGACGAGCTCTGGTATATTTATGCCGATGAAAATGTGCGCAGAGAGCGGCTGAAAGCATCGCGGGGATATACAGACGATAAGATATCTCAGATGATCGCCTCACAGCCGGAAGAAGAGCGGTTCCGTTCAGTCTGCAGTGTTGTGATCGACAACAGCGGAGATTTTGAAGATACAAAGAAACAGATAGGAGATAATTTACAGTTATGAGAATGTGCAGCATTGCCAGCGGAAGCAGCGGCAACTGTATCTATGTGGGAAGTGATGACACTCATCTTCTCGTCGATACAGGGATCAGCAAGAAGCGGATAGAGGAAGGATTAAAGAAACTGGAGATCAGGGGGGACGAGCTTGACGGTATCCTTATCACCCATGAACACTCTGACCACATACAGGGACTGGGCGTGTTCAGCAGGAAATATGAGATTCCGGTCTATGCCACCCCGGGAACGATAGAGGGGATTCTGAGTTATTCCGGATTGGGACGCATGCCTGAGGGCCTGCTCCATCCGATCCACACAGACGAACCGTTCGCGCTCGGGGATGTCACGGTCAGTCCTTTCGCTATATCCCATGACGCTAACGAGCCGTCCGGATACCGTCTGGAGTGCGGCGGAAAATCAGTGGCAGTTGCAACGGATCTGGGGAAATATGATTCGTATACGGTAGAGCATCTGCAGAATCTGGATGCGGTGCTCCTGGAAGCGAACCATGATATACATATGCTGGAGGTCGGCGGATATCCGTACTACCTAAAACAGCGTATTTTGGGGGATAAAGGTCATCTTTCAAATGAATTGTCAGGGCGTCTGCTTTGTGATATACTACATGATAATCTGAAACATATCGTCCTTGGACATCTGAGCAAAGAAAACAATTATGCAAAACTGGCATATGAGACGGTGAAACTGGAAGTCACGCTTGCCGACAACGATTACCGGGGAGAGGATCTGGATATGTTTGTCGCCAGCCGTGATACTGTTTCGGATATCATAAGGGTATAATCAGGGAGGAGAGCCTAAAATGAAGAAATGTATAGTGACAGTGCTCGGAAAAGACACAGTCGGAATTGTTGCAAAGGTGTGTACTTACCTTGCAGAGAACAGGATCAATATTCTGGATATTTCACAGACGATCATTCAGGGATACTTTAATATGATGGTGATCGCTGATGTGACAGAGCTTGACAAGGATTTTACAGTGGTCTGCGATGAGATGGCAAAGCTCGGAGAAGAGATCGGCGTGAGAATCCACTGCCAGAGAGAAGAGATCTTTGAGAAAATGCACAGACTGTAGAATGCGAGGATAATGCTGTATGATTAATATGTATGAAGTGTCAGAGACAAATAAGATGATCGAGAGTGAGAATCTGGACGTGAGGACGATCACTCTCGGTATCAGCCTTCTGGACTGCATTGACTCTGATTTAAATGAACTGAACCGCAAGATTTATGAAAAGATCACGACGACTGCAAAAGACCTTGTCTCTGTCGGTCAGGATATTGAGAAGGAATTCGGGATCCCGATCGTCAATAAGAGGATTTCCGTGACACCGATCGCTCTGGTGGGCGGAGCGGCATGCAAAAAGCCGGAAGATTTTGTAGAAATCGCGAAGACACTGGACCGGGCAGCGGAAGTGGTAGGCGTCAATTTCATCGGCGGGTATTCCGCACTTGTCTCAAAGGCAATGACAAAAAGTGACGAGAATCTGATTCGTTCAATCCCGCAGGCACTTTCAGTGACTGAACGCATCTGCAGTTCTGTCAATGTGGGCTCAACGAAAACCGGTATCAACATGGATGCCGTACGTCTGAGCGGCGAGATCGTAAAGGCGACGGCGGAGGCTACGAAGGAACGGGATTCTCTGGGGTGCGCCAAACTTGTCATCTTCTGCAACGCTCCGGATGACAACCCGTTTATGGCGGGAGCTTTCCTCGGTGTTACAGAGGCGGACGCTGTGATCAACGTAGGGGTCAGCGGACCCGGAGTGGTGAAGAAAGCTCTGGAAAAAGTCCGCGGCAAAGGATTTGAGGAACTCTGTGAGACGATCAAGAAGACTGCTTTTAAAGTGACCCGTGTAGGTCAGCTTGTAGCCGGCGAGGCGTCGGAGCGTCTGGGAGTTCCGTTCGGGATCGTGGATCTGTCCCTCGCTCCGACACCGGATGTGGGAGACAGTGTGGCTGAGATCCTCGAGGAGATCGGACTTGAGCGTGTGGGTGCGCCGGGAACGACAGCGGCACTGGCACTGCTCAATGATCAGGTGAAAAAGGGCGGCGTGATGGCGTCTTCTTATGTGGGAGGCTTAAGCGGTGCATTTATCCCGGTCAGTGAGGACCAGGGAATGATCGACGCAGTCCATGCCGGATCTCTGACACTGGAAAAACTGGAAGCTATGACCTGTGTCTGCTCGGTAGGACTTGATATGATCGCAATTCCCGGAAAGACTTCAGCGAGCACGATCTCCGGAATTATTGCAGACGAGATGGCGATCGGTATGGTCAACCAGAAGACGACGGCCGTGCGCCTGATCCCTGTGATCGGGAAAGACGTGGGCGATACAGCGCAGTTCGGAGGCCTTCTCGGTTATGCGCCGATCATGCCGGTCAACGAGTTCGGGTGCGAGACCTTTATCAGCAGAAAGGGGCGTATACCGGCTCCGATCCACAGCTTTAAAAATTAACTGCACAGAAACAGCATAAAGTAACAGTATTCAGAAAGAACATTCAGAATCAGGAGATAAGAAAAATCAGGAGAGAAGAAATGAGTAAAGTTGCTATCGTTACTGACAGTAACAGCGGGATTACACAGGACAGAGGAAAAGAACTGGGAATCTATGTGCTTCCCATGCCGTTTTTTATCGATGAAAAGATTTATTATGAAGATATTACACTGACGCAGGAACAGTTCTATGAGAAACTGGGAGCTGATTCGGATATTTCTACTTCCCAGCCCTCCCCGGGAAATGTAATGGAACTGTGGGAGAAGGTTCTCAAAGAATACGATGAAATCGTCTGTATTCCCATGTCAAGCGGGCTGAGCAGTACCTGTGCCACAGCAACTTCGATTGCCGAGGAGTATAACGGCCGGGTACAGGTAGTCAACAACCAGAGGATCTCAGTCACGCAGGAGCAGTCCGTGTACGATGCAATGCATCTGCGCGATCAGGGGAAATCTGCAGCAGAGATCAGAGAGATACTGGAACGGGAAAAATTCCAGTCGAGCATTTACATCACGGTAGACACCCTGAAATATCTGAAGAAAGGCGGCAGGATCACACCGGCGGCCGCTGCGATCGGAACTGTACTGAACCTAAAACCTGTCCTTCAGATCCAGGGAGAGAAACTGGATGCATTTGCGAAAGTGCGCGGCTGGAAAGCTGCGAAGAAAACCATGCTAAATGCCATCGAGAAAGACCTGAATGGACGGTTTGCCGATGTAAAAGACAAGATGGTCCTGGGAATGGCATATACCTGTTCGAAAGAAGATGCTCAGGAATGGAAACAGGAGATCATGGACCGGTTCCCGGGATATGAGATCGTGGAAGGACCGCTGTCCTTAAGCGTTGCGTGCCATATCGGACCAGGGGCGATGGCTGTGACGTGTATGAAGAGAGTGTGAAATTTGGATTTTTCGTATTGGCTGATAGTACGGAAAACGTTCGAAATACAGCAATATACAGCAATCCGACTCACATGTCCGCAGAGGTAGAAAAAGGTTGATCCCGGCTCCGGTTACAGGAAATAACTCAAAGTAACAAAGCAGGAAAATGGTTAAAA
>DWWO01000137.1 GCA_019119675.1 Candidatus Mediterraneibacter faecipullorum
AAGCGGCAGCACAATCTTCACTCCGAATCCCCCATGTCCGCTTTTTCCAATCTCCGCCTTTCCTCCATGTGACTCTGCGATCTGCTTTACGATCAAAAGACCCAGCCCGTGGCGCTGCTCTCTTGTATTCGTATCACATACCATGTAATGCGGCGCATGATTCAGTCTTTCGACTTCTTCTTCAGAAGCGCCCGTCCCGTCATCCTCCACTGAGATCACACAGTATCCTTTTATTTCCTCCACTGCTACATAAACAGTACATCCGTCCTCATTATGGTTCATACTGTTCTGGATCAAATTCGAAACCGCCCGCTTTATGAGTTCTTTATCTGCACAGATCCGGCAGACGGCAAGTTCCTCGTCCGTCTCCCACTCAATGGGATATCTTCCGTCCACATCCATATTTATGAAATCCACTGCCACCTGCCGGACAAGGGCGACTGCATTGATCTCTTCTCTGACAATGGGCTGCATATTGTACTCCATCTTGGATGCCAGGTTCAGGTCATTGATGAGATTCTTCATCCTGCGGCTCTGTCGGACGATCGCGGAGGCTTTCTTTCGATCCTCTTCCCGCAGATATTCGGAAGCTTCGAGCTGTGCCGCATACCCCATGACCATAGACAGCGGTGTGCGGATATCATGGGATACCCCTGCGATCCAGTTGGCACGGGCAGCGTCTTTCTTTCTGAGCTGATATTTCTGCGACTGAAGCATTTCCGAAGTCTTATTCAGATGAAATGCCAGCTCTGAGAGTATTCCTTTCTCTTTTATGCTGACCGGTTCCCCTTCCGGCAGCTTCCGGATGCCCTCCACGATCGGACGCACCGAGCGCAGCAGACCGGAATTCGCCCCGATATAAATGAGCAGCACCAGTAAAACATTTCCCCCCAATACCATCAGCACCGTCATCGGAGCGCTCTCGATCATCTGGTAATCCCAGCTCGGATACATATGCTTCCAGAAACTCTTCTGCGGATATCCGAGTATCATCAGCCCCTCTTCTCCCGTTCCGGTAAATGCAGGGCAGTCGTCGATATATCCCCGGGTGAGTGATGCGATCTCCGATGCAGTATATTCGAGCGGCACTGTATCCGGCAGATTATCCGAGTGCCACAGCGCCTTTAGCGTAGTGTTATCTATATAGACTGCCCAGATATTTTTGCTTTCAAGTTCTTCCTGCATCTCCTCCGGCAGAGTATATCCTTCTTCTGTCACTGCCATGGCTTCCGCCGCATCCTGTGCGGCTGTCCATGGACTTCCGTTCGCGGAATGTCCCATAGTATAGGCAATCAGAAATCCCATATTGAGCACCAGAAAGAGAAAAATACTCAGAAGCAGGATCAGGACAAATCTTCGGATCAATTTAGGAATGCTTTTCATTGTCTGTCATTTCCTTTCTATCATCAGCTTATATCCCAGCCCCTTGACTGTCACCAGCGAGATCGGCTTCGATGGATTTTTCTCGATTTTCTCCCGGATGCGCCGGATATGAGCCATGAGAGAATTCTCATATCCGTACGGGTTGTCTCCCCATGCCGCTTCACAGAGGGCATCGATTGTCACAATCCTCCCCGCATTGCGGTACAAAGCTCCCAGAAGTTCATATTCCTTCGCGGTGAGCGGAATACGCTCCCCCTCTTTTATCACTTCCGCGCGTTCCAGGTCGATCTCGCAGCCGCTCAATTTCACAAGCGGATCTTCATCTTTATAGCTCCTCCGGAGGATTGCTGCGATGCGGAAGAGCAGCTCCTTTGGCAGGAATGGCTTTACCATATAATCATCTGCCCCGAGCCCGAATCCACGAAACTTATCTTCATCCTCACCCCGTGCCGTCAGGAAAAGCATCGGATAATCCCCCTTTTCTTTCAACTTTTCCATCAGGCCGAAGCCATCGCCGTCCGGGAGCATTACATCGAGGATGGCAAACTCAGGCGTGGATTTCTCCGCCTCTTTCAGTGCTTCTGCCACTGTACCTGCTGTCCGGATATACTCATATCCGTCCTCTCTTAATATAGATACGACCATATCCAGCAGCTCCGGCTCATCGTCCACGAGCAGGAGCCGTTTTCTCTTTATATAGTCTGATGACATAGGCATTTTCCTCCTTTTCCGGCAAATCCTCTCTTCATCAACATTTCCATGTGCAGAACTTTGCCACTTTCAGGCCACGGCACAGATCCGCCGCCAGAGATATTGTAGCACAGCAGTCTCGAACCTGAACCTGCACGTTCCGAAAGGATCTGTGTACGGCTTCGTCGGACCGAACGGCGCGGGGAAGTCAACGACCATGAAAATGTTCCTCGGGCTCACCCGCCCGAGCAGCGGTGCATTTGTCATCGATAAAATGAGCTATCCCCACAACCGCGTAAAAATCCTGCGGGAGATCGGTTCTTTTATCGAGGCTCCCGCTTTCTACGGGAACCTTACCGGAGAGGAGAATCTTGACATTATCCGCCGGATCCTAAAGCTGCCGAAATCCACTGTGGACGACGCATTGGAGCTTGTAGATCTCACCCCTTATAAGAAACGCCTTGCCCGTAAATATTCTCTGGGCATGAAGCAGCGTCTCGGACTTGCGGGCGCCCTTCTCGGCAGGCCGCCCATCCTGATCCTTGACGAGCCTACAAACGGATTGGATCCGGTGGGCATCCACGAGATCCGCACGCTGATCCGCTCCCTGCCGGACAAATTTGACTGTACGGTATTCGTCTCCTCTCACCTTCTCTCGGAGATCGAGCTGATGGCAGACCACATCGGTGTATTAAACCACGGGCACCTGCTCTTTGAGGGGACGCTGGAAGAACTGAAAGAGAAAGCAGCTTTTGAGGGCTATCCCGATGATAATCTGGAGGATATGTTCCTTGCCCTGATCGAGGAAGACAATATAAGGCGGGGTGGTGCGAAATGAGTTTCCGACTAGAATATAAGAAGATCAGACGAACCGGTCTGACGGCTGCATTTATCGCAGGCAGTATCATGGCGGCGGCACTGCCGGTCATTAATACAGCCGCACGTCCGGATACCTTTACCACTATGGCGGGCTCGCCTGCCGCAGTCCTCGCGGATGCCAATCTGCAGTTGATCTCCATGCTGAATCTCCTGCTGATCACAGCCGGAGCCTGCATCCTGTATCACATCGAATATGCGGATAATGGGCTTCAGAAAATGCAGTCACTGCCAGTCCGGGAGTCAGGACTTTTTATCGGGAAATGCGGGATACTCCTGCCGTTTGTACTTATGATGCTCCTCTTCGAGACTGCTTCTCTGTGTTTCTGCGGATGGCACTGGCTGGATGCCGGAAAAGAAGAACTCATCGAAATGCTGCATACTCTCGGATTTACGCTGCTCCTCACGCTTCCGGCAGCTGTAATCGCTCTGGTGATTGCTTCGGCATGCCGGAACATGTGGACTACGCTCGGAATTGGAATTTTGTGTATCTTTACGGCGACCATGCTCCCCACGGATAATTTTATCATCTCCCTGTTTCCGTACGTCCTGCCATTTCAGATACTGCCGGGCATGGAGACAGCACGGGTGATCCATTATTGTATTGCCGCCGTGTGCGAGACTGCCGCGGCATGCGCCGCAGAGTTTATTTACTTAAAAGTCAGGAGGTTATTTGCATGAATATTTTTACATTAACAGCAGTTGAATTTAAGAAAATAAAGCGTTCAAAGATCCTGCTGATCCTGATCGCCGCCACGGTCATCCTGTGGTTACCGAACATCCTGAACGCGGATCTGAACTTCGATATGAGTGATATAGGTATCTCGCCGGAAAACAGTTTCTTCATCCAGGGATTCATGGGTATGGCGTGGTTTATCTATCCGGCAGTCATGGTCGTCACCACCGTCATTCTCGTCCAGACAGAACGGACGAATCACGGCATCCTCAAGATGCTCGCCCTTCCGGTCAGCACGCCGCTTTTGTGCCTTGCCAAATTCATTGTCCTGGCAGTGACCGCAGCAGCATTTATCCTGTTTATGACTGCCGGATATTATATCGCCGCAGCTGCCGCAGGAGCGCTGAATGATTACAGCTTCATCCTTGCGCCGGACTATGTACTTCCTTTTGCCGGAAAGCTGTATCTTGCTTCTCTTCCTATGCTGACTGTGTTCTGGCTGATCGCTGTATGCATATCCACTCCCATATTTTCCGTGGGCGTGGGACTTGTCTCGATCGTGCCAAGCGTACTCATTAACAATACAAAAGCCTGGTTCCTCTATCCGATGGGATACCCGTTCTATCTTATAATGACAGAATATGGCGAGGTCGCTGAGAATATCGGGGAAAGCCAAATGGAGCTGATTCCTTGGATTCCGGTGGCTGCCGTCATCACACTGACTTGTTTACTGATTTCCTGCCTGTATTTCGGGCGGGCTGAAAGGAGATAATAAAATATTCACACCTGCTGTCATATACAACAGCAGGTGTGAAAAATAATTTGATGAAGATCTGCCTTGTGATCACCTTGATGTACGCCGTCGGCGCTGTGGCGATCATCGGGATGTCTCTGGTGTAAGTTATTCGCCTACAATGCATACGCGGATCAGGTTTGTCCGGCCCGGGATACCGAGAGGAATTCCGCCCGTAAATACGATCTTGTCTCCCTCTTCCACGATACCATGTGCCTGTGCAGCTTCGATGGCACGCAGGCAGAGGATTTCCGAACTGTACTCTTCTCTGATCTGCAGAGGCAGGATGCCCCAGGACAGATTCAACTGTCTGCAGACTCTTTCCGAACTGGAGCAGCCTGCGATCAGGCATTCCGGGCGGTACTTTGAGATCATCCGCGCCGTATTTCCAGTCTTACTTACTGCAAGGATCGCATTTGCTTTCAGATCGATGGCAGTCATACATGTCGCATGAGAGATCGCATTTGTAATATCCGGATCTTCACTTCTTGCCCTGCTGCGGAAGATTGCGTTGTAATCAATATTCCGTTCCATATGCACAGCAATCTTGACCATCATCTTAAGGGCTTCCACCGGATACTTGCCGGCAGCTGTCTCTCCGGAAAGCATGATCGCGCTCGTTCCCTGAGCGATCGCATTTGCCACGTCTGTCGTCTCCGCACGGGTCGGGCGGGGATGGATCATCATGGAGTCAAGCATCTGTGTAGCAGTGATGACAACCTTTCCCGCTTCATAGACTTTCTGGATGATCCTCTGCTGGATGATCGGCACGTGTTCCAGCGGTATCTCCACACCCATGTCGCCTCTGGCGATCATGATGCCGTCTGCCTCCTCGATGATCGCGTCAATATTATCCACGCCCTGCTGATTTTCAATCTTGGCGATGATGTGGATCTCCTGACCGCCGTTATCGTTGAGAAGCTGTCTCATCTCCCGGATATCGTCGGCCGTTCTTGTAAATGAAGCAGCCACAAAATCAAAATCTTCCTGTATTCCAAACAGAAGGTCGTCTCTGTCTTTCGGGCTGATAAACGGCATCTTCAGCTCCACGCCCGGCACATTGACTCCCTTGTGATCCGAAATATCTCCGCCGTTCTTTACGATACAGACAATATCCTTGTCCACAATATTTACCACTTCCATGCCGACCAGGCCGTCGTCGATCAGGATAGAATCACCAGGCTTCACGTCCTTATAGAGATCTTTGTAACTGATCGTCACCTGCTCCTGTGTTCCTTCGACTTCGTCGTTTACAAGGGTAAACTCCTGTCCCTCTTCCAGTGTGATCTTCTTATCCTTGAAACATCCGATACGCACTTCCGGTCCTTTCGTATCGAGAAGCGCTGCGATAGGCTTGTCAAACTGTTTGCGCAGTGTTTTCAGTTTCTCCATGCGCACCTTCTGCTCCTCATGGGTGCCGTGTGAAAAATTGAAACGCGCCACATTCATCCCCTCCCTGATGAGGGCTTCCAGAATCCCCTCTCTGTCAGTGGCCGGTCCAAGTGTACAAATGATCTTTGTCTTTCTCATAATATTTCCTTTCCGGATGACTCCTTGCTTTGATAAAACTGCACAGTTCTTTAACCGAATGAACCGCTAAAGTTATTATAACATCATCGCGCATTCAATATCCAGAGAGAAATCCTAAGATGACCATATTCTTTACACATATATAACACTGTTATTGCCGGGCTGCCGCCTCATTTACGCATCTGAGTGCATTTAAGCTCCTCGGATAGCCGATATAGGGCAGGCACTGTGAAATGATCTTGATCAGGAACGCCTTATCATTTCCCACTTTCATATTGCCCGCTGCGTGGGATGTAAGCTGTGGCTCGCATCCGCCCTGTGCTGCGAGGAAGCAGAATGTGATCATTTCTCTCTGTCCGTAATCCAGACCCTTGCGGGTATAATAGTCTCCAAAGCAGTTACCGGACAGCCAGCGGTTGATGTGCCGGCTCTCCTCAGGTCCTGATGTAGCAAATCCTTTCATGCCGTCTCCGAAAATATCCACCTGAGCGTGCTCGCCCTTTTCCACACGATCCTCAATCGTAGTAGTTGCCTGTCCTTCCAGCGGCAGTGCGATGCCTTTTTCCGTCAGGACTTCATTGACTGCGTCAAAGAACGGGCGCACTCTCCCGATCCCGAGATAAGCACATGCCTGATAGACGATCTCTTTTACCTCTACCGGTGTCACCCCAAGATTCAGGGCTCCCGGAAGCACTTCCCTGAATTCGTCAATCCCCTGACATCCAAGTAATGCAGCCAGAATTGCCATCATCCTTGTACGGTCGTCAAGGTCATCCTGATTTACCACCTCATCACATGAAAAGTTTGCAAAAAACTCTGCAAATTCCGGGTCTGTAGATGCAAGTTTAAATTCACCGTCCGGATATAATCTGTTGAAATATTTTTCTGCTGCTTCTGTCATGATTGTCACTTCCTTTCATAGCATGCTATTTTAATTTTTCATATTCTTCGCCGGAAACCGCCTCAAGCCACTCATTGGATGCTCCCTCTGCAGGCACCTCTACTGCAAGATGCTGGAACCAACTGTCCTTTGCTGCTCCATGCCAGTGTTTTACTTCCGGCGGAATATTCACAACATCGCCTGCATGCAGTTCCTGTGCAGGTTTTCCCCACTCCTGATACCAGCCGCGTCCGCCAAGATCCTGTTTCATTTTTTCTGTATCCATTGATAATTCCTCCATTTCTATAAAATACCGGGAATTTTCTTCCTAAAATAATATTAGTCCTCGGATACGCAAAAGTCTAATGCTTTGTTTGAATGTACTGTCATGCCCCCACCGCATAGTTTTTTATTATTATTGCATTCTATGATGCCAGGGTCAAAAGGTCTAAACCCACATGAGCTTG
>DWWO01000138.1 GCA_019119675.1 Candidatus Mediterraneibacter faecipullorum
ATCTTCTTCAATTGAAACTATTTCAAGCTCATCTGGATAAAATCGTTATAAATCAAATGAAGAATTTGTAGGCATTTCAAGGTTCCTTCTTTCATTTTAATTATATTAATTTTATCAAGTATGAGGTTCAAAATCCATACTTTATACCCAAATATGCGGAAGAGCCTCGCCACACCGGACTGGCGGCTCCGCCGCACTGTAATATTCACATGATTCATTGCAAATTCCATTCTTTATATCTCCCAAACTGTATTTTCCTACCGTTTCTAATATTTTCAATATTTTTTTGTCGGAGACTTTCCATTTCTATTCGATCAATTTTATAAAAATATCGGGCTACCCCTGTTTGTTTCTCGCCCATGTAGCCTAGCTCAACTAGTCTGATTGCTTCTGGTAAAATTTGTGCGGTCATTTCACAAATTCTTCTATGTAAAATTAAAGGTGTCTCATCTAAAAAAAGTTTTGCTCGAGCTTGTAGAATGATATTTCCATCATCAAATCTATTATTCATATAATGTATTGTTGTTCCATAGTACTCAGAAAGATTTGCGTAATTGTGCATATAAACATTATTCCCTCTATAATCTGGCAATAATCCACCATGACAATTAATAGCAAATTGAAATATTGCCAAAAAGTCTTCCGGTATCTTTTGACTCCAGCCAATAGAAATCAATATCTCAGGATGTGTTTTCATCACTTTATTTATTGCGGCTGCTGTATTATTCATATCAACCATTAATATTTTTATATTGTTTTTTTTGCAAAAAACTAATGTCTCTCCCTCTGTATCTACCTCGTTAGTAATGAAATAAATTTCTTTATTTCTAATATTGGTCTTACACTGAAAAAATTCTTCTAAAATATATCGAGGTTTTAATCCATTTGATATTCCTATAAAATGTATTGTATGCATAATAGTGTTACACCTTCTTCCCTAACTTCTTCTATTTTTTATAACCCAAAAACTAAAAGGTACTTTTGAAACTTTTCTATGATATATTATTCAATTAATGTTACATATTCATTATACTTACGTGATATATATTGATGAGTAATGTGAATTATAGGTTCAATATTTTCTTCTTTGAAACAACGAAGATGATTTAAAATGCAATCATATCCAGACAAACATGTAAATTTTACACCCCCTGAAAATCTTGGATTACACTCCAAAAAATACTTTATCTCTGAAGTAGACTCAATAAATTCAAAATTGACACATCCATTTATGTTCAATTTGTCCGCTATTCTTATACATAATGCTTCCAAATCAGCATCTTCATAAACATATACTGAGGTTCCTGCCCCGTTTAATGTTCTCAATAGTTCTTTCCTCGGAACAGCTATACATTGTCCATTTTTGGCATTTCTAACAACATCGACAGTTATTATATCACCCTCTATAAAAGGTTGTATAATATATGAATTCATATCATTTTTTTGACTAAACAGCACTAGCTCATTATTGTTAAATATTTTATACAGGCCTTGACTGCTTCTTCCATCTATTTTTTTACAAATTACTGGAAACTTTATATTTCCGTTCTTTATTTCGTCTCTACTATAATTATGAATAGTATTCACGTCTTTTACCTGCGACAATATTTCACTTGTTTTACTTTTATTTCTACAAAAATTAATCGTTTCGTAAGAAGATATGCATAACGTTACATTAATGTCACTAAAAAATTTTCGATTTCTATTAAGAACATCGATTTCGACATCTGTGAGTGGAAAAATAAAATCAATTTTTTCCCTTTTGCAGATATCTATAACTGCTTCGATATATATATCCTCTTCAACTGCCAGAGGAACTTGATAAAAACGCATTACTTTTCCACCATTAGCAATCCAATAGCGAGGATAGATATCGGCACCAACAACATGATACTGATTTTTTTTCAGAGTTTCTATCACAATATCAGCAGAAAAAGAACCAATTGCTGTTACTAAAATATTTTGATTATTCATCATACTTGCTCCTCTTAGAAAACTTTCTAGTCACAACCACCACTTCTGATATAATACCCTCAAGTGATGGTTTGGGTTGCCCCTATAAGAGTCGGTTACATGCTCGCCAAAAAAGGGCGGGTATCGCAAACATTGTCTTATACGCTCCTACTTAATCCATTCTCTCCAGTATAGCTGGAGGATTAGACTTTTCATAAAGTTAAGTAACAATTATTATAAATTAGAACCGTACATTTTTTTATAATATGTCCTATATTCCCCGCTTATAATGGGTTCCCACCATTCCCTGTTATCCAGATACCATTGAATTGTCTTTTTAATTCCATCTGCAAATTTAGTTTCGGGAAGCCATCCTAACTCATCATGGATCTTAGTCGGATCAATCGCATAACGCATATCATGTCCTTTTCGGTCTTTAACAAATGTAATTAAACTTTCCGGTTTTTCTAACTCATGACAAATCAGCTTTACAATATCTATATTTTTCATTTCATTATGTCCGCCGATATTATAAATCTCGCCAATCTTTCCTTTATGAATGATCAAATCAATCGCCTTACAGTGGTCTTCAACATATAACCAGTCACGGATATTTTCGCCTTTTCCATATACAGGAAGCGGCTTATCGTGTAAAGCATTGACAATCATCAGAGGAATCAGTTTCTCAGGAAAATGATATGGGCCATAATTATTAGAGCATCGGCTGATACTTACCGGGAGTCCATATGTTCTATAATAAGCCAGTACTAAAAGATCTGCTGCAGCTTTGGAACTACTATACGGACTGCTCGTATGGATCGGCGTTTCTTCTGTAAAGAAAAGATCCGGGCGATCCAGCGGTAAATCTCCATACACTTCATCGGTTGATACCTGATGATATCTTTTGATTCCATATTTCCTGCATGCATCCATTAAAACTGCGGTTCCCATAATATTGGTTTCAAGAAATATTCCCGGATTCTCAATTGAACGATCTACATGTGACTCTGCCGCAAAATTTACAACAATATCCGGATGTTCCTCTTCAAACAACTTATAAATCGCCTGCCTGTCACAGATATCTGCTTTTACAAACCGAAAATTTTTATTATTCATGACTGGCTTTAGTGTAGAAAGATTCCCCGCATAGGTCAGTTTATCAATACAAACGATTCGATAATCAGGATATGTATTAAGCATATAGAAAATAAAATTACTTCCAATAAATCCGGCACCGCCGGTCACAATAATTGTCATATCTGCTCTCCTTTACCATTATCAATTAAAATATCAGTTTGTCTTCTGCGACTCTCATCAAATGTTCCCCATAGGGAGATTTTCCATACTTCTTTGCTGATTCTACAAGTTGCTCTTTTGTAATCCATTTTTCATGGTAAGCGATTTCTTCTGGGGCTGAAATTACTACACCTTGACGATTCTGAATTGTCTGTACAAATGAGCTGGCTTCCATAAGACTGTCCATGGTTCCAGTATCGAGCCAGGCAAATCCGCGCCCCAAAATCTGAACCTTCAAATCGTTCTCTTTAAGATAAAGTCTGTTTAAATCCGTGATTTCCAGCTCACCTCTGGAAGATGGTTTCACTTTTTTTGCCATTTGGACCACCCGGTTGTCATAAAAATACAAACCAGTAATGCAGTAATTACTTTTTGGGTGTTCAGGTTTTTCCTCGACGGAAAGGACATTACGTTTATCGTCAAACTCTACAATGCCAAATCTTTCAGGATCTTTTACATAATATCCAAATATAGTAGCTTTACCATTTTCTGCAGTTTTTTTTGCCTCTGCAAGATTTTTCCGGAACCAGCCACCATAAAAAATATTATCGCCTAAAACCATGGCACAAGGTTCATTTTTAATAAAATCTTCAGCGATCAAAAAAGCCTGTGCCAATCCTTCTGGTTTAGGTTGGACAGCATATGTCAGTTCAATTCCAAAGTGTTTCCCATCACCAAGAAGCTCCTGAAAACGTGGTGTGTCAGCTGGAGTTGATATAATTAATATTTCTTTGATTCCTGCCAGCATTAAAGTTGATAAAGGATAGTAGATCATAGGCTTATCATATACAGGCAACAGCTGTTTAGATGTTACGCTTGTTAATGGATAAAGTCGTGTTCCGGAACCTCCGGCCAATATAATCCCTTTCATTTGTATCCTCCGTTAATATTTGCATTCTTGAATGATTTTACATATGCGGTCTACCTCCTCCAGCGGTAAATCGGCATAGAGAGGAAGCGTAAGCACTCGTTTACTAATATGTAATGCAACAGGTGTTTCCGTCACATCAAACTTACCATTAAATGCAGAAAATGTATTCGTCAATGGATAAAAATATTTTCTGGCGCCAATCCCATTTTCAGCAAGTTTGTCAAACACTTCGGCACGGCTTGCACCAAATACCTTTTCTTCAAATACAACTGGGAAATAAGCATAATTAGATTTTACATCCGGCTGGATAATATTTAATCTAATCCCTTCAATTCCTTCCAAATGGCTTCGATAACGTTCCACAACCGTTTTACGTTTATCGATTTCTCTTTCTACATGACGCAGATTGCAGATTCCCATTGCCGCACAGAATTCATTTAATTTTGCATTGGCTCCGACGGCTGACACTTCTTCTGCTCCGCGGATGCCAAAATTTTTCAATTCGTACAGAATTTCGCCAAGCCGCTTATCCTTAAAACATACAGCGCCGCCTTCGATACTATTAAAGACTTTTGTTGCATGGAAACTGAAACATGCAGCATCGCCAAATGAACCGATTCCATTTCCTTTATATGTCTCTCCAAATGTATGCGCGGCATCGTAGATTACTTTCAGCTCGTATTTGTGGGCCAGCCGATCTATCTCTTCTACATTACAAATATTTCCATAGACATGTACAGGAAGAATAGCGCAGGTTCGATCTGTAATAAGATCTTCAAGCTTTGAAGTATCCATGGTATATGTATCCGGATCTATATCACAAAAAACCGGAGTTAAGCCATTGCGCACAATTGCATGAGTGGTCGAGGCAAAAGTGAAAGGAGTTGTGATGACTTCTCCCTGGAGATTCATTGCCTGCAAAGTTAATTCAAGACTCATGTGTCCGTTTGTAAACAAATCAATATTTTCTACGCCTAAATATTCGCGGAGTTCTGCTTGAAATTTTTTATGTTTTGGGCCCATATTTGTTAGCCAATGCGTTTGCCACATGTCGGATATCTCATCCATGTATTCTGATAATTCAGGCATCGAAGACCGAGTTACTAAAATTTTATCATCCATCGAATGCTCCTCCGTAAAAACTAATTCTCTTAGACTAATGAATAAGTCTGATATATAAAATCTGCTGATATAGGGGATATAATCATAGAAACGCCAGTTTCATCAGTAATTTTTAAGCAGGATTGTATATATTTTATTATATCGGCCATTTTTTCAGCATCTCTGTCAACTAAAATAGAAATCTCTCCTGCACGATGTTTTATATCTCCAGTATTCTCAATGACATCTCCTATAAAATGTCTCTGCTGTACGTTTATAACATTTGGATGCTCTGCAATTTTCTCAAGCCCTTCAAATGAATTGATTTTTCCAGGACCAACATTAATCATATATTGGATAGCTGTCATACCATTTAGATTGTAACTTCCTCTTATTTTCCCGTCATAATCAAAGATTTCACCACCAATAATGTAAGAAATAATACTCTTCATAGGATCCAGTCCTGTTGCCTGTTTATATATCCTTTCATATTCGTTACCAGGAATACGGATACCTGGATCATACATACGAACAGTATTTCCATCGACAAACCCCTGCATAAAGACGGGACCATTTTTTATTCCCAAATTTTTAATCATATTAATAACACGAGAATTAACATTTTTTAAATACATATCAGTATAACGTGAAGGCTGGACTACGCAGCTGTTCTGCCGGTCAAGATTATCCTCTTTTCTTCCAGGGAAGCGATCCCCAATACTTATAAGATATGGAATACTATCTTTCACTATATATGTTATTGTTAAATCCTGATTGTTCCCCATATATTTTTCAACAATAGCACCGCCATTACTGGATTCTTTTTTTGCCAGTGGAAGAGCCTCCAATAATTCATTTCGGTTATAGCAGACTTTTGCCCCACGTGAACCCCGGCTATCTATTGGTTTTACTAATACCGGATATTCTATAGTCTCAATAGATGATTCTTCATATTCAGGAACAACATCAACTCCATTGTCGCGGCACAATTGTTTAAACACGGTTTTATCTGTCAATGCAAGAACCTGCTCGTATGAGCCAAATGTCCTAATTCCTAATTGATCTGCGATTTCAAAAGCAGGTCTTTGAGCCGGGTCAATGCAGAACCCCAGTACCCCATCAACATTGTTTGTTATGCAATATTCAACGAGTTTTCTTGTATCAGAAATATCACACAGTAAATTTTCATCTGCAATTAGTTTTGCGGGTGCATAAGCTGATGACGGAAGATAATCTGCAACAATTGTGTATATTCCCATTTCTTTTGCGGTTTCCACTACTTTGCAGTGTGGCCCTGCTCCTGCTAGTATTAGTAATTTTTTGTTTTTAAATTTCATTCTATATTACCTCCGTAATTTACTTTTTATAATTTCAAGTAAATAATCAAACGAATCTAAATGAAATATCTTTGAACCAAGTAAATAAATTACAGCGCCAACTACTACTTGAATGATAAGCGTAAAAATATTATTTAAATGTAATAATTCGATTAACGAAATAATTATCCCCATACCAATAGCCAAAAAAATTCCTGGAAGAATGTCTTTTAACTGTTCTAAATATCCATAGTTCAGCAGTTTCTTATTTGGCCATGAATTAATAATTTGACTTATTATGCTATTAACAAGCAAGCTGTAGGCCATTGCCATAACTCCAAACCACATAGTAGAAACAAGAAGAGTTATTCCTACAACCTTTTTAATTATTTCCAATTTTAAATTAATATCACTTCTTCCTAACGCTACGATTGCTTTTAAGTTTGCTGTATGAATAGGATAAAACATATACGTAATACAAAAAATCCTCAAATATGGTACACATGCGAGCCACTTATCAGTTAAAACAATACTGACAATCGGTTCTGCACAAAATGCAAGTCCCATCATCAAAGGAGCCATAATATATGTACTTACCGATATAGATCGCCGTGTCATTGAGCGAACTCTGGTAATATTATCCTGTTCTTTCGAAAGTGCTGGAAATAGTACACTATCGATTGAAGTATTAATATTTGTAACAATTATCTGCGGGAACTGATTTCCCCTATTAAAAAAAGCAAGATCTGTAGCACTATAAATTTTTCCAATAATCAATTGGCGAACGTTATTATAAAAAGTATCTATTAACGTAGAGACAAGCAGTTTCCACCCGAAAGAAAATAAACCTTTTAAACGAATAAAAGAAAATACTTTTTTAGGATGCCACTTTACTGTCAGCCATAGAATGGCTGTACCAACAGATACATTTATCAGTTGTTGCAAAACAAGTGCCCAAACTCCAAAACCCATATATGCCATTGCAATACCAATTACAGCAGAGCCTATAGTACCCGCAAGAGAAGAAAAGAAAAACTTCTTGAATTGAAGAGTTCTTGATACATATGCCTGTTGAACGTTTTTTAATCCAGAGATTACCAATGTTAAACACAAAACACGAATAATATTTACTAAAGACTCATCACCATAAAAAGATGCAATAACTGGCGACATAAAATACATGGCAACATATAGTAAACAACATACTACAAAGTTAAAATAGAACACGGTAGAAAAGTCTACATCGTCTGCATCCTTCTTTTGAATCAGTGCGTTACCCAAACCGCTATCAATAAAAACTTGTAAAACAGTAGTAAATACAGTAACGAGAGCAACAGTTCCATATGCTTCTGGATCAAGTAGTCTGGCTAATACAATTGAAACAATAAATGACACTCCCTGAGCACCACATCGTTCAGCAAATCGCCATACAATATTTGACATAACTGTTTCTCGGTTCGTCATGAATATCACCATTTCTTTCTTTGTATTTTTTTACATATTCTCCGATATAATTCACATATACAATCAACAAATGAATATCTTGCTAATCTCATCGTGCTTCTCATAATTATATAGTTATTAGGGGATGGGTATTTTAGAAAAATATGAATTGATTCATAAGCTCTTTTTTTATAATATCCATTGTAATTTAATTCGATGTTATAATACTTCTGTATAAATTTACGAATATCTTCAAGTTGATTACAGGTATCAAAACATAAATTTTTGTGTGCATTGCGTGATGACCAGCTATCTGTGCCACTATTTACAAATCTGTAGCATGCCATGTCTCTTGCAAAATGATATACCTTACCATTTGCGAGAAAGAGCGCAGACATTTTCATGTCTCCATTTGCCTTTATATCAAAATATGCATTCCAACAATCCTTAGACATTTCTGCGTAAAGGGAACTCCTGTATACAAAACTTGCTGTATGTGCAACTTTACAGAAATTATAAATAAAAGTTTTGTCTAATATCCGATCCGTTTTCTCTCTATAAATCGCTTGATATTCCTCCGAATATGGATTTCCACTAACATCTACAACAATTTCATTATGAGTTGAAGCTGAATATTCCGGATGGGACTCCAGTAAATCAATCTGAAGTTGCAATTTGTTCTCATCTATCCAATAATCATCTCCTTCACAAAAGGCAATGTATTTCCCTTGTGCCTTTAGATAGAGGGATTGAAAAATTTTCACGCCTTTAGAATATTGATTTTCTTTCTGATATATGGGTTTTATAATTTCTGGATATTCTTCTGCATATTTTCGGATAATTTCTGCAGATGCATCTGTTGAGGCATCGTCATGCACAATTACTTCATAATTAAAATTTGTCTTTTGTTTTATAAACCCGTCTAAGCACTGTTTCAAATAATTTTCATGATTATATACGGCACACAAAATTGAAACCATAACTGTTTTTTTTACATTCATTTCTGCGGTCCTTATCTAAAATTTAAACTTCTAGTAGCATTCATAATATCTGGACTTTGACTAATTACATATACAGAACATGGTATTAATAGAATTGCCAATAAAGGGATTGCTATTTTGCGACTACTTGCTGATATACATTTTAAGTCCTCGATAAAGATAAAAGGAATAAATAATATATAATACATTTGAATCCTTGTCCCCCATCTTAAATGAGATGTTAAAAATGCAAGCGCAAAATAGATAAGCTGTAAGCTCTCTAATCGAAGAAGCATTTCTGTTTTATGTTTTGCAGACCATACTTTTAACACATATCCTGCAAACATCACAAGAGTAAAAACGCCTACATTTGAAGAAGCTAAATAATTTTCATTTAAGTTCATATAGCTATACATTCCTGTTACTGAGGTAATTCTCTCAAATATTCTTTGAAAATCTATAATTCTCCCCCCTACCAAACAAATGATGGGGATAAAAGTCTTACATACTTTGTCTAATCTAAATTCTAACTTTCGTCTAATGAATTCAATTAGCACCACAATAATCGAACCATAGTGGGTAAAAAAAGCAAAAAGCGATAATACAATGCTCTGCTTGACAGTAGGTTTTTCTAGAGAATAGTAATATAAAATTATTGTCATTGCTAATGTCTGCCGCATTGTAGTATATGCAGATGTGTATGCTATGCAAAAGAATCCTAATATATATATAGTCAGAGAAGTTTTGTTTAACTTATAATTTTTTAGTGCTAAACATATAAACAGCATTGCTAAAGCTGCATACATGAAAAACATAAATTTATAGTTGAGTTTAAGAGCTACGCCAACCTGACGAATTAATATGAAAACGGGTTCTTTCTGGGTGAGAAATCCATTGACCAAACTCGCGCCATAACCTTGTTCATAAAACAAACGATATTGTGAATCATCCACTCCGCCTCCATCTCTTAATCCTATCAGACTCAATCCGCACAGAAAAAAAAGAAAAAGTTGAAAACTTATTCTTTTAGCCTTAATTCTTTGCCCCATAGAGTCATAGGTGCTTTTACCGTTCCGATATATTGAAGTAAATCCTATTAATAGAAAAATAATAAACCACACAAGATAAACTACCATTATTATCACCTCTAAAGCATAGGGGAATTAGTCACTAATTTTTAGCCTATACCTAATTACCGATATTTTTTCTTAATATAATACATTTGAAGTATTGAAAATATCGCCAACAACTAATAAGAATTCCAAATACTCCGTTAACTCTTATTTCATAACGAAATTGTGTCCCTACAGGTAACCCTTTCGGCCCTAGCAATTGTTCTATTCTTTTTTTTCTGGGACATTTACCATCATAATACGTATTTTTCATTTCATTTCTCTCACAAAAACCTATGGGTTTAGGTGCAATGAAAATATTAAAGCCAGCCTGTTTCATTCTATATGAATAATCAAAATCACCTAAAGAATGCGCATATTTATTACTGATCAATCCGACCTTATCTATTACCTCTGCATCAATTAAAAAACAATTCCAATTGGCAAAATCGCATTTTCTTATTTCTGTATTATCCTCTGGTGTAATTAAAACATTAGTCCTGACACCAAATGTCCTATTCCCTATTTTAAATGGGATTGTCTTTCTTCCTCCATAAGTAATATTTCCTGACAGCTTTGATATGGTCATGCCAACTATTCCACAGTTACCGCCCACTTTCTTATATGTATCCAACAATGTATCAATTGCATCTATGTAGAAGTCAACATCATCGTTCACCATAAGATAAAAATCATGGTATTCTTTGACCGCCATGCTCATTGCACGATACATCCCTTTACACCAATATAAATTTCCACTTCCAAGTACTATATTCACTGAAGGATACGCAGCTTTGATAGCTTCTACTGTTCCATCTGTTGATGCATCATCACAAATGTAAAAACTTAAATCAAAATTTTTGTTTTGACTGATCAAACTATGAATACACTGTAAACTTTGGTATTTCCTATTAAAACACGTAAAAATAATCGCAATTTTCTGCTTCATAAAATAAGCCTCTTCTATATTACTTTTGGAAATTTTTTATTGTCTGAATCGTACATTTAGGATTTACTACAAAGGCATTAAACAAATACCCAATTGCTTGTAAGTATTTTTTCATCTCTATACTAAAACGACATAATCTCATGATTACCTTTGCTTTGGCCGCTGAATTCTTGTTATAATATTGTTTATACTTGTGAAGAATATTTTTCATGCCAATAAACTGTCTTGCAATACTAGATGTAATTCGTTCATTATCATGAACTCTATAATAAAAGAGTGGTTTCTCTACACCAATAATTTCGTACTCAGTACTAATACGAATCCACATTTCATAATCTTGTCTTGCCGGCATATCCAAATCAAACAGTCCAACTTTTGCAAAACATTCTTTCTTCACTAGTGCTTGTGTCGTTGAACCAATATAGTCCCTATAGAGTTCCATTTCTGTTGTAATTACTGTATTAAATATAGGAAAATCCTGATACTTCTTCAAGTGCTTCATATCATTTCCATAAAAAATATATCCATCACAAAACACCATTCCCACCTTATCGGTTGTAAACAGTTTCATCTGTTCTTCTATTTTATGCTTTTCCCACAGATCATCATCGTCTAAGAAAGCTATAAACTCGCCTTTAGCATGTAATATTCCTTGATTTCTAGAAAACTGAGCACCACTATTTATTTTATTTGCATAATATCGAACGCCGTATTCAGATAAAATCTTTTCATTTCGGATTTGATAATCTGTCCCAATTCCATTATCATCAATGACAATGATTTCTATCGTTGGATAAGTTTGTTGTTTTACACTGTTAATAGCTTCCAGTAGTAAATTATGTTTTCTTTTATAAGTTGTAATAACTGCACTTACCAATTCTTTAGGCATAACGTTATTTCCTCCAATTGCTGTTATATAAATTGAATAAGTAACTGTATTTTGCTACTTTCATAGATATCTAGAATTCCTATTTTTTCAAAAAATCCATTACTTTCATATCAAATAATTGATCATCCATCCAAATTTGTTTCAATTCTTTCTGATAGTGATAAACACTATTATCCAATCTGCGATACCAGTTTTTTAATCTGTCAACACTAAAACTTGTCAAATCAGCTACCCAAACTGCAGGGTTATCTCTCATCAGATCAGCCATATAAGAATCTTTTGAAACTAGCATTGGTAATCCATAACGAATACCATCATAAAGTTTAACAGCTGTTGTCAACTTTGTTTTATAGTCGTTCTCGTAAAAATTTAAGAGGATATCTGTATTACGAACAAATAATGGAATCTCATTCGTCATATATCTTCCGGTAAACTGAATATTCTTATAACCTTTTTCTTTACAATATGCCTCCAATTCTTTGTATTCGCCTTCTCCATGATAAGTCAACGTAACTCCTGAGGCATTGCCTACTATATCACAAATGCGCTTATTCCACTCAAGCTGCCGAATAATTCCCCAGAATACTATTCTTAAATCATCTGAAAGTGATTTTTCAACAGGTTCATACTGAAGGTCGCTGACATTATGGGACATCAAAAACTTGGGACTATTTCCAAGAACTGCTTTAAATCCAAAAGAAGAGATTGCTGTAAACGCGGAATTTGCAATTATCTTTTGAATCAAGATTCTGCATATATCTATTTTTTCAAAAGTTACGTCTCGATAATCAAAAATAAACTTAGATCTTCTTACCGTTCTGCTAAACAAATAGAGTGGTAATGCTGTCTGTGTAGTCAATAAAATAATTCTATCATATCTGTTGTTACGAATTATTTGCATAAAATAACGCAAACATCCAATGAAACCTCGTATTTTTTTATATTTAGGCTGATAATTACTCATCCGATATTTATATGCATACTTTTTTCCTCTTAAGGGCTTTACTTTTATTGATTCGTCCATATCTCGATCCCAATAAAGGACATCATAATCAATGTCATGCGAATCTAATATATCAGTGTATTTGTATAAAAATTGCATCAAATGCAAATTGTGAACTCCTACAAGTGCTATTTTTGACATTTTTCAGATTCTCCTCATTTCCACTTACAAGCTATACAGTATCTTTCATAATGTATCTGTTAACATATCTACCAATAGGGATATATAAGTAGTAATTAAGTTCCTATGCTTGAATCAATTTACTATCCAATGCTATAATCCAAACTCTATAAAACAGCTACTGTTTTATCTGCACTTATCCAGTCGCTTAATTACTCTTGCCGGGTTGCCGGCAATTACACAATTATCTTCATACTTTCCACACACCACAGCTCCAGCCCCGACGACACATCCATTACCCAATACTGTGCCTTTTAAGATGATAGAATTGCAGCCAATAAAGCAGTTTTTTCCTATTTTTATTTCTTTACTAGGAATCAGATTACTATCACCTCCATTTGTTTCCTGTAGAAGTTTATTTCTTGTTTCCACTTCAATTGGATGAAAGTCATTATCAAGTATTTTGCAATTACCTCCAATACAAGTATTTTCACCAATCTCTATATGTTTCCGTGCATAGATAGTAGCACCAGAGATTCCAACATTATCGCCAATTATAATTTCAGCTCCAGACGCTCTGGTGACAATAATTGTTCGACTATATAATCCAACCAGATTACTAAAGAAACTACTCTTAATCGTAACATTCCTACCAATCTTCAGACGAGCTCCTTTCTGATTGAAAATAAGTGGAACTCCTTTTAGCAAAAGGTTCTTCCCATATTCAATTTTTGTAGCTTTCATGATGGCTTTAAACCAATTGCTGTTCATGTTTCGTAACTCCTTACAATGATTCAATTGCGTCTATGTATTTCTTAATGCTTGTATCCTTTGTGAGGTTGTTTTCTAAATATGCTCTACCTCTAAGCCCCATTTGAGCTATTTCATTCATATCACTATTTTCTATAAACCAACGAATAATATTTGCAATCTCCGTATAATTTCCCGGTTCACAACATTTACCACAGTTACTTTCCTCTATCACATGTCGGATTTCGGTACCTTTCTCAAGAACCCCAATAATGGGCTTCCCAACCCCCATAATGCCATATGCTTTTGAGGGGCAGGACACCCCTTTGATACCTTTTGCATTCACACATAGGTGCACATCGCCAGCATTTAAACTATAAATAAGGTCTTCTTTATCCTGATAGGGTATAAATACGATATTTTCAAAGTGATGCTTACGGGTATATAAAATCAATTTGTCTAGCAAAGAGCCTGCTCCGACAAATGCAAAAACAACTTCACGTCCATCACTGGTTTTCGGTCCTTCTTCATACACACCTTTAAGCGAATAACCCTTACGGAACTGCTTCAAAACCTTGAACAACATTTCAAGGTCATAATACAAGCCTATATTGCCAGAATACATAATGATATACTTTCCATCTAGTCCATACCTTTTTTTAAATGCAAGTACCTTATCATTACCTATTGGCAAAGGATATACTTGTTTTTCATCAATCCAGTTGTTAATCATGGTATAGTTTGGCACATTGTGGTAATTAAAGCGTCTTTTTAATGTCTCTACCAAATCACGTCCAACTGTAACAATCAGATCAGAATGACGGCAACTGAACTTATCGATAATCAACATTATCCGGAGAATCAACCTGTTTTTCATATAATTAACTGCTATTGTTTGCTCAGGGTTAAAGTCCTGAATACAATAAATCATTTTTGCATGCTTCATCCACTTCCCTAGAACACCTAATACGCCACCCAAGATAGGAGGTTGACTTATAGTAAAGACATAGTCTTGTTTCCCGATTTTGCGAGATGCACCCAAAGCGCCAAAGAAATATGCAGCAATATTTTTGATTCGGCTTATCTTACTCGTCTTCGTAAACTCCGGGACTCGAACACGGATAATTTTCACCCCGTTAAGTTCTTCAAAATAATATTTTTCTGTTTTATACTCATCCCCAATTGTTCCCCCATAAGAAGGCACAACGCAAATAACTGTGACATCAAACTCTTTCAGTATTCCTTCAGCCTGATCTTTTAGAAGCTGACCAGTTGAAGCAGTATCAGGAGCATAGTAATGGGCATAAATTAAAATTTTCTTTTTTACTTTTTCAATTGCCATTATCGAGTTGACCTCTGTTTTCTCATATTCTTTAAGAATCCTGCATCTAGTCTCGCCTAAAGATGTCTCTGCTATATACTTTCTGTTTGACATCGTCCAGGCAATTGTCATAACGATTTGCAATAATCGAGTTGCTTATCTGCTTAAACTTCTCAAGCTCATTTACTACGAGACTTCCGAAGAACGTGCTACCATCTTGCAGTGTCGGTTCATAAATAATTACTGTCGCACCTTTCGCTTTGATCCTTTTCATAACCCCCTGAATAGAACTCTGACGGAAGTTATCAGAATTACTCTTCATTGTCAGCCGGTATACTCCAATAGTTATGTCTTTTTCCTTATCTGGATCATATTCATTATCATCAGCATAATCATAATATCCGGCCATCTGAAGCACACGGTCAGCAATAAAGTCTTTTCGCGTCCTATTACTTTCAACGATTGCTTGGATTAGGTTTTCCGGCACGTCTGCATAGTTTGCCAATAGCTGCTTGGTATCCTTTGGCAGACAGTAGCCACCATAACCAAAACTCGGATTATTGTAGTGTGTTCCAATTCTTGGATCCAGACACACCCCATCAATGATCTGTTTCGTATCTAAGCCTTTGCTTTCAGCATAGGTATCGAGCTCATTGAAATAAGCCACACGGAGCGCCAGATAAGTATTAGCAAACAATTTGACTGCTTCCGCCTCGGTAAATCCCATAAACAGTGTATTTACGTTCTCTTTAATGGCACCTTCCTGTAGCAGGCCAGCAAATATATGAGCCTTCTCGCATAAGCTTTTGTCCTCTGGATTAATGCCCACAATAATTCGACTAGGATACAGATTGTCATATAAAGCTTTGCTTTCCCGTAAAAACTCCGGACTGAAAAGGATATTTCCTGTTTTCTTCTTTTTGCGGATAGATTCTGTATAGCCAACAGGAATTGTACTTTTAATGACCATAATAGCGTCAGGATTAGCTTTCATAACCAGATCTATCACATTCTCAACAGCAGAAGTATCAAAGAAATTCTTTCGGCTGTCATAGTTTGTCGGTGCTGCAATAACAACAAAATCTGCTGTACTATATGCCGACTTTGCATCAAGTGTTGCCATAAGATTCAAATCTTTTTCTGCAAGATATTTTTCTATATATTCATCCTGTATAGGTGACTTCCTTTGATTAATTAAATCAACTTTTTCAGGAACAATGTCCACAGCAGTCACTTTATGATGTTGTGCCAGAAGGGTAGCAATACTTAAGCCCACATAGCCTGTTCCTGCAACTGCAATATTGTATTTCTTATTCATTTTTTCAGTTCCTTTTATCCGATTTCATGTGCCACAGAGGGCAAACTCGACTAGTTTTCGCATGGTGTAATGTATGGCATTTTTATATGCGTAAATAATAATATGTAAATTGAACCAAGAGATATAAGTGAAAGCTAATTGTGTTTAAATAATTGTTATTATTTGGACTTCACACCGTAAATTATTTCGACCCACTTCCGGTCAACACCACCAACACTGTCTTCAACAGTATCCTGATATCCATCCCAATATTCCAACTCTTCACATACTGCATATCCATCTTCACGACTTCTTCAAAGTCTACGATATCACTCCTGCCACTCACCTGCCAAATTCCGGTAAGTCCTGGCTTCACCGCCAGCCGTGCTCTATGGTAGTATTCATATTGCTGCCACTCATCTTCCGTCGGTGGTCTTGTTCCTACCAGGCTCATATCGCCCTTCAACACATTCCAGAACTGAGGGAATTCATCCAGCGATGTCTTTCGTATAAACCAGCCCAGTCCATGTCTGGTGCCGTCCGGCCCACTTCCGATAATTCTCGGATCCGATTCCATCTTAAACATGAGACCTTTCATCTCATTTTTCTCCATAAGATCCTTTTTTCTCTTCTCCGCATCCATGTACATACTGCGGAATTTGTAGATTCGGAATGGTTTTCCATTCTTTCCGATCCGTGTCTGTGAGAAGAAAATAGGTCCTGGTGACGCGATATAGATCGCTGGTCCAAGAAATATTGTTAAGATTCCTGTCAGAATCAGTCCTACAATTCCTCCACATATATCAAACAGCCGCTTCATCACGGTCTGACGTGATGATACTACTCTTACACTGGATGTGAGAACTGTATAGCCTCCCATCCTATTGATATACTGGTTGCCAGTCCACTCTTCCAGGCCTTCCAGACATGTATGGACTGTGACGCCCATATCGATGCACTTTTCCAGCAATCCCGCTGGGAGCTGCATTCTGTCGTTGACTCTTATAAATACTGAGTCAACCCATTTCGTCTGTATGTAATCCGGAATTTCGTCTGCCATGCAGACGACCGGTATATCTTGTATCCTTTCATCAGACTTTATCTTGCTGTCCGTATAAGATATTCCCACAACTTCAAATTCATTAAATCGGTATTCCAGCAGCCTTGAGATCAGTTCATGGGCTTGCTCCTTTGGTGTGACCACCAGCATTTTTACCTTATCATAAAACAGCTGCTTATGGCTGATCAGATAATGCTTCCAGATCAGCCGTTCACAATACACTAATACGACAGCTATACAGAAAAACCACACAAAGGATAATCTGGAGAAGGCTGTTCCGTTCTGAGTTAAGAACAAGAAGCACACTTCCAAAAGGCTCACAAAAAATACATGCTTGAGCGTATTATTAAATTCAATAAAGTATCCTCTGCGCATGATCCCGTGGTATGGTTCGGTAAAGAACGCCACACAGATATCAGCCAGACATAAGATCACTCCGATGGACAGATATAATTTATCTTTATATGGATTTACCAATCCCATCCTTATAATGTAACTGAAAACATAGGCAATCTGGATCATCAGCATATCCAGCAGAATGAAATCCCAGTGCTTCAGCCATGTGCTGTCAATCTTACTGTACATGATTACACACTACTCTCTTCTTCCCTTAGATTTATATGCTACCGATTTCAGATCTACTGACCGGAAAGTACCTGCTGCATTTTATCGCTGATCTCGGCCACAGACGCCTCGTCAGGCCACATCACATACAGCAGCTGTGAGCCTGATGAATAGCATGCCTGACTGTCACCGGTTCCGGTTGCTGCAGTGGACTCGATCTCCCAGCTTGCCGCATCCGAGAGCTGCATATTGATGAATTTTGCCATCTCCGTACGGGTCATATTAGTCTCTACACAATCACTTACACTGGTGATGAGCTCGCTTGCGTTAGCAAGCAGAGCAGGAGACATAGCTTTCTGAAGAATTGCTGTCAGCACAGCTTCCTGGTTCTTTCCTCTCTGGTTATCACCGCTTTCGAAACTGTAACGCTCACGGGAAAATGCCAGGGCAGCCTCACCATCCATATGATTCATGCCTTCCTGGAACTGATACCCTCGTCCCTCAAAGGCATATTCCGAATATACATCGATGCCCCCCAAAGCATCCACAATCCTTATAAGTGAAGTAAAGTTTACTCTCGCGTAATAGGTGATATCAATACCATAAATGCTCTCCAATGTAGACATCGAAACGTCCACACCGTAGATGCCGGCATGTGTAAGTTTATCTCTCTGGTCCCCAGATATACCAGGAATTGTCACATAATAATCTCTCGGTGTTGTCGTCAACAGAATTTTATGAGTATTCGGATTGACCGTCATGATAATATTGACATCACTTCGACTGTTTGTCGTAATATCTCCGGATACATCGATACCGCTAATATAGATGTTAAACGGCTGATCTACATCTTTTTCCTCTTCCTGGGCGATCTCTGTCTCGATTCCATACTGATATAGGATCTTTACCTGGTCTGAGTACCCCTCGATCTCATCCTCGATAATACCGGTAAATGCCTCATTATAGATTGCTGCCCCGATTTCTCCGTTGAGCAATGCCTGCGCTTCCTGTTGCACTGTCACATACTCATCTACATCCGGAGCCTGTCCAAGGACAGATTCGATGTCATCCATCATCTTCTGATTATTCTCCTGATCAAGAGAAGTCTGGATTCCGTATTTATAATCTTTGGCATCAAGTATATTTTCTGCCGCGTCATCTGCTCTCACAACGACGATCATGTTATCCGTTTTGTAAGTAGCTCCGCCCACATCTGCCAGCATCTGATTTGCCCTTGCCAGATAGTAGGACCCAAAGCCCAACCCAATGCTGATCAGCACACTGAGGACAATCCCCAGTATATAGATCTTGCTTCGCAGGAACTGAAGCCCGAACATTACCCCAAACAGGACAAACAGTACTACAGCAAGTGCTGCAAGATATCTTCCCGGTACCATCCCGCTGTTCCACAACAGTGCAACAAAGATGACCGTCATCAGCAGCTGTACGAGTGTGATCAGTTTTCCCGGCAGATTTCTTGTCACTGCTCTGCTGTTCTTCCCGTGAGAATGATGTCCATTACTGTTACGGGAATGTCTGTGTGTACTCATTTGTGTCTTCTCCTTTTTCATCTGGAATTAAAGGTTTTATAATTTACTGTTTTCTAGGATTTGGTACCGTAATTACCATAGTACTTTTCATAATATTTTCCGTAGTATTTGCTCTTCTTCATATCCACTTTGTTGAGTACTACACCGAGGATCGGACATCCAGTCTTATCCAGTTGTTCCTTCACGGTCCGGGCGAACTTGTGGCTGATCGCATTTGCTGCAACAACCAGTACAGATGCATCACATACTTTTGCGATCACAGCGGCATCGATCACGCTGCCGAGCGGCGGTGCATCAATGATAATGTAGTCATACTCCTTCTTGGCATTCTCGATCAGGTGAGCAAATTTCTCCTGGCCGAGCAGCTCTGATGGATTGGGCGGCACGATTCCAGCGAAGATCATATGAAGTCTTTCTTCCTGGGTGCTGCATATCACCTCATTTAGCGATGCCTGTCCTGACAGGAAATGGCTCAGTCCTTTCACTTCCTCCGTCACACGATATCGACCTATGAGTATAGATTTTCTCAAATCTGCATCGATAAAGAGCACCTTCTTGTTTCCTTCTGCAAGAGCCACAGCAAGACCCAGAGCTACGGTACTTTTTCCCTCATCCGGAGTACTGCTCGTCAAGACGATCGCCTTATTATCCTCTCCGGAGAATTCGATATTAGTACGGAGCGTTTTAAATGCTTCATTTGATCTATAGTCTTTGTGAATCCCTTTTATTACGACGTTCTGCATGTTTTTTCTCTCCTAACGCTTCATCTTTTTCGTCATTCTTCGCGTAGTCCGTCTCTTTGCTTTCTTCGCTTTTTCCTCACCTTCCTGGATCGGAATGGAGGTCAGCACATTCAGGCCAAGATAATTTTCCACGTCATCCGGTGTTTTGATCGTATCATCCAGTAAAAAGATGATAATGATGATCCCTGCTGAAAGAACGATTCCCAGAAGACCGCCTATGGCTGTATTCCTCATAACAGACGGCGAAGACGGGTTGGTTGGGAGGTTTGCCTCCTCGATAGTATTGACCGCTTCGATTCCCATAATATCTACGATCTCATTACTTGCAGTCTGTCGGAGAGCATCTGCAATGTCACGTGCCAGCTCAGGATCTTCATTTTCCACCGCTATGGTCATGATACGAGTATCTTGGACATTGGTTGTTGTAATGCAGTCGCTCAATTCTCCGACTGTCATATCCAGATTCAAAGTAGCGATCACTTTCTCCATCACGGTACGGCTTTTGGTCAGCTCCATGTAATCCTGAGTCAGCTGAGTACCGGTCTGCAGGTCTCCGGATGTAATCCCTGTTCCTCCATTGCTTCTCACCAGCATATACATGCTTGTCGTTGATGTATACATCGGTGTAATCAGCAGCTGCGTGCATGCAAACGCAGCAAAAGCCAGCACAATGCCGGCAAGTAAAATGATATATATCTTATTCCATAATACACTGAATAATTCACCCAGGTCGATCGTCAGCTCGTCATTGTCTATATCATGTGTCGTTCTTTCCTGATTCATCTTTCTTTCTCTTCTTCCTCAACATAATCCTTGGATTGCTGAAGAATATCCTCCTCGCATAGTCTTCTCCACACATTTTTTCTACATATTCCGCAGCTTTCTTCATCCGCGGGGGACGCCGCTTCGGATCGTGTGCATCCGTTCCGACACAGAACACAAGTCTCGCATCTATGAGCTGTCTTACAAAGCGTTTTGCTTTCCAGCCGCACTCGCCTGTAATACTGTCCGCATTGACCTGGATCCGCACTCCCATATGCTTTAGATGTTCTACATTTTCAATATTTTTATACATGCATTGATATCGTTCGATATGTGCAAGGATCACTTCATATCCTTTCATCTGGATCTGCTGGATCCCCTGGCAGATATATTCAAAAGGATCTCCCGGCGAAAACTCGACAAGCACATACCTTGTCCTGTTCATTGTGAGGATCCGTTCCTCTCTGAGCCTCTCCGGTATATCCTGTCCGAAATAAATCTCTGTCCCCAGATATATTCTGAGTTCATCACTAATCTGCGCCGCTTCTTCGCGAACAAGTTTCAGTTGTCTGCGAAGCTGTTTGGGAGATTTCCTACCTCTTCTTGGGTGATGATGAGGAGTCGCTATGATATAGCGTATCCCATCCTCATACGCCTCTTGCAGCATCTGGCGGGTCTCTTCCATACTTCGTGCCCCGTCATCAACTTCTGGAAGTATATGGCAATGTGTATCAACCAATCGATCCATCTGTATTCTCAAACTCCTATAACAATATACTCTGAAAGGAGGGGTTTGTCAATATTTCCCCCCCCCCGGTATTTTTTAGATTTATTCTACTGTCACGGACTTCGCCAGATTTCTCGGCTTATCCACATCCAGTCCTTTTGCCACACTGACGTAATATCCCATCAGCTGCAGCGGAACAATCGCAAGGCTGGTGGTAAAGTACTCTTCTGTCTTCGGCACATAGACTGAGAAATCAGCAGTATCTTCTATATTATAATTGCCGTATGTTGTAAGTCCCATCAAGTAAGCGCCACGGCTCTTGACCTCTACCATATTACTGAGGGTCTTCTCAAAGAGTGCGCTCTGTGTAAGGACACCCACCACGAGAATACCATTTTCCACAAGGCTGATCGGACCGTGCTTCAGCTCGCCCGCCGCATATGCCTCAGAGTGGATATAGCTGATCTCTTTCATCTTCAGGCTGCCCTCCAGGCTGATCGCGTAATCAAGTCCGCGGCCAATAAAGAAGATGTCTCTTGCATTGGCATATTTGCTGGCAAACCACTGGATACGCTCTTTGTCATCGAGTGTCTTCTGGATCTTGGACGGCAGTGTCTCCATCTCTGTCAGAAGCTCTGCATAGCGGTCTTCATCGATCATCTCTTTCTCTTTTGCCGCCTGGATCGCCAGTAGGTACATGGCGATCAGCTGGGTGCTGTACGCTTTCGTAGTAGCCACAGATATTTCCGGTCCCGCATAGGTATAAAGCGTATAATCACTCTCCCGGGCAATGCTGGATCCGACCACGTTTACAATACCCATCACCGGTACTCCACGGTCTTTCATCAGGCGAAGGGCTGCAAGGCTGTCCGCCGTCTCACCAGACTGCGACACTACGATCACCAGAGCATTCGGAGCAATGATCGGATTGCGATAGCGGAACTCAGACGCCAGATCTACTTCCACCGGTATCCGTGCAAGATCCTCCAGCACATATTTGCCCGCCATGCCTACGTGGTAAGCAGATCCACAGGCAACGATATAAATTCTTTCGACGTTTTTGAGCGTTTCTTCTTCCAGCCCAACCTCTGAGAAATCAATCACGCCGTCTTTTACATAGGCGCCGATCATATCCTGAACTGCTTTCGGCTGTTCGTGAATCTCCTTGAGCATGAAATGCTCATATCCGCCTTTTTCTGCAGACTCTGCATCCCATTTGATCTCGACGATTTCTTTCTGTACCTCTTCCCGGTCGATATTATAGAAATGCACTTCATCTTTCGTCAATTCTGCGATTTCCATGTTATCGATATAATATACGTTTCTTGTCTTGTCCAGGATTGCTGGCACATCGGAAGCGATCAGGCTTCCGGAACTGCTCCTGCCGATGATTAGCGGACTGTCTTTTCTCGCTGCATAGAGCTTGCCCGGATGGTCATGGAACATCACACCGAATGCATAAGAGCCTCTGATACGGAGCATACTTCTTGTGAGTGCTTCCAGCGGAGTCCCTGTCTTCTTATAATAATAGTCCACCAATTTAACAGCAATCTCTGTATCTGTCTGGGAATAAAATGTATATCCCGATTTCACCAGTTTGTCTTTCAGTTCCTGGTAATTTTCGATAATACCATTATGTACCAGTACCACAGACCTGTCGTCTGTGCAATGGGGATGTGCATTGTTCTCTGATGGTTCCCCGTGCGTCGCCCAGCGAGTATGACCGATTCCGCAGGTACCGTGCACACTTCTTCCGTTATCCGTCTTCTCTGAGAGGATCTTAAGCCTTCCCTTTGCCTTGACGATGGAGATATCTCCTGACGTCTCATTGCGCACTGCGATTCCGGCAGAATCATAACCTCTGTACTCAAGCTTTGACAATCCTTCCAGAAGGATCGGTGCCGCCTGTTCTTCTCCTACGTATCCGACGATTCCACACATATTCTAACGCCTCCTTTTGCCTAACCTGTGATGTAACTTTTCGATATAATAATTCTTCGAAAAAAGAGGGATAAAGTTTTTAGAAATCTTATCCCTCCTGTTGCCTTGTCTCTTATTATGACACAGAAAAACTTCTGTGAATTCAAAACTTATAATAACATTGCATATTTCTACTGTCAATATACACTTTTTTACATCTTTCCGACATATTGTGCCAGTTTTATGTGGTAATCCACAAAATAATGTCAGAACTATCAATCTATATCCGCTATTTTTTCATCTTTGGATCAAAGATAAAGGATGCAATATACCCAAAGATCAGGGCCGCCGATATACCTACTGCCCCTGCTTTGAATCCTCCCATAAAGATCCCAATAAAGCCGTTCTGGTCTACTGCTTCCTTCACCCCCTGCCACAGCACGTTGCCGAATCCGAGCAGAGGCACGCTGGCGCCGGAACCGGCGAATTCTTGAAACGGCTTGTAGATCCCGCAGAATCCCAGAAGTGCTCCCGTACATACGAGAAGTACCATGACCCTTCCCGGCATCAGTTTCGTGCGGTCTAAAAGGATCTGTACCACAGCGCAGATGAGGCCTCCTATTACAAACGCTGTTATATACTCCATATTTTCCACTCCTTCTTCCAGTATTTTAATGATTTTTGACACGGCGCTTTCCCGGGCACGCGGGCATTGCGTTATTACGCCTGCGGCCAGTGCTCCAGCACGATCCCGTGGGCGATCCCGGGCACGCTCGCCCCCTCGTTGAAGCTTACAGTGGACATCAGTGCCCCCGTAGGAACAAACAGCACCCTTTTCCACTCTCCCTTTTCTATCTTCGGGATAATGAAAGACGCCAGCGTTACTGCCGCGCACCCGCAGCCGCTCCCGCCTGCATGTGTATCCTGCTTTTCCTGGTCATAGATAGTCATCCCGCAGTCCAGATGTTTTTTCCTTATATCATACCCTTTTCCTCTCACCAAGTCGAACAGGATGGACTGTCCCACGTATCCCAGGTCCCCTGTAATGATCCTGTCATAATCCTGCTCGCTTCTACCGAAATCTTCGAAGTTCTGCACGATCGTATCCATCGCAGCCGGCGCCATGCAGGCTCCCATATTCTGGGAATCTTTCAGTCCGTAATCCACGATCTTTCCGACCGTCACGCCTGCGATACGGACATGAGAGACATGAGTGGTGCTGATGTCGTCTTCAGCCGGGGCTGCTGATGGAGCTTCCGGCAGATCTGCTGCCGGAATACTGGCTGTCGGAATATCGGCTGTCGGAATATCGGCTGTCGGAGCGTCCGGTGCCGCGGCATCCGCCGCCCGCACGAGGAATGCCCCGCTTCCGGTCACCGTCCAGTGAGCGGACAGCGGCCTCTGGTTCGCATATCCGAGCGGAAACCTGAACTCTTTCTCCGCGCTCCCGAAATGACTGGATGTGACCGCCAGCATATATTTCCCGTATCCTGCTGCCGCACTCATTCCTGCAAGGGCGAGCGCTTCTCCCGATGTGGAACAGGCCCCGTACAGACCGAACATGGGGATCTGCAGCGCCTCCACTCCCATGGATGTGGCGATCCCCTGCCGCAGCAGGTCTCCGCCGAAGAGATATCGGATCTCGTCTGCTTTCACATGTGCTTTCCCCAGGGCGAGCACGCATGCTTCTTTCTGCATGGTGCTCTCAGCCTCTTCCCATGTCTGTGCGCCGAACAGATCGTCTTCATTTGTCATATCGAAGAGCTTTCCCAGCGGGCCGGCCGCCTCTTTACTGCCTGTCACAGAGGCGGCACTTACGATATAGGGTGCATTTTCAAAGAGAAGGCTCTGTTTTCCTTTTATTATCCGGTTCATATTGATATCCTCATTTCTGTGATTCTATGGAGATACCAATATTATCTGCACTGCTGTGGAAAATATGCTATATTTTTTTACTTCAGAATTTCACTCTGCATCGCTTCTGGTATAATACGTTGAGCGGCCGGAACCATGCTTTATCAATACGCCCCTGTCAACCAGCTGTTTGATAGAATTTTCCACAGAAGTTTTTCCGATGGTCGGACAAAGCTCCATGATATCACTCTTAGTAAATTTTCCGATTTTTCCATACACAGCACGCCTTACAATCTCTACTGCAGGAAGCTTCTCACGGACCAGATCCACTCGTTCCTCAAAGTCGCGGTACGCCGCGAGGATCGTTCGCAGCAGGTATTTAATAAACGGTGCAGGTTCTTCCTGGTTCTCATGCCAGCCACGCTGACAGGCTTCCAACGCATCGTAATACAGATTTTTGTTTTTAGCTATCTTACTCTCCAGCGAGATGTATTTGCCGATCACATAGCCGCTCCTATATAAAAGTAAAGTTGTAAGCAGCCGGCTCATCCTTCCGTTTCCATCGTTAAATGGATGGATGCAAAGGAAGTCATGAATAAAAACAGGAATCAGGATAAGGGCGTCAATTTCCTGCGTGTCGATCATGCGATTGTAACTCTCACATATCGCATTAACTGCAGCTGAAGTCTCATATGATGCTACCGGAGTAAAGAGAACAAATTCGTTTCCCTCCGAGTCTGCTGCACTAATATAATTTTGCGTATTCTTGAAATGACCGCCAATCCCTTTCTCCGAATATCGGAACAAGTCACGGTGAAGCTGCAGAATATAATTTGCTCGGATCGGGATATATTCATAGTTCTCATGGATCGTGTTCAAAACGTCACGGTATCCCATGTCTTGTTCTTTAAAACAATAAAACAAATGATCAGCCAAAGAAAAATGTATATTTGGAAAGTCAAATCAGAATACTAAGGAGGACACGATATAAAAGTGCCGGCCGAAACCGGCAGTAAAGGAGATCTTCCTATGGATAAGATACAAAAATTAAAGAAAGAAAAAGAATATGAGAAATATGTCAATCAAAAGACTCCCAAACACAATGTCTGGCTGAACATGCTCAAGGCATTTCTGCTGGGCGGCACGATCTGCACACTCGGGCAGGTCATCTATCATTACTGCGAGTTTCGCTCATTAACTGCCGACGAGTGCAGCAGCTGGACCTCACTGACCCTTGTCCTGATCAGCGTACTTCTCACCGGGACGGGAGTCTATCCCCGTCTGGCGAAATGGGGCGGCGCAGGAGCACTTGTCCCTATCACCGGATTTGCAAACTCCGTAGCCGCCCCGGCTATTGAATATAAGAAAGAGGGACAGGTATTCGGCATCGGCTGCAAGATCTTCACGATTGCCGGCCCCGTGATCCTGTATGGTATTTTCACCAGCTGGCTATTGGGATTTATCTACTGGGTCTGGACACTGGTGCGGTGATCGATCCGCTTCTTATAATCGGTCTGATTCTTATAAAGGAACACGGGTCAGAATATTTTCCTGACTTCCCGGTCCCATGTATACACCCCGTTGATTTCTTCCTCAATGTCCGTCCACTGGGTATACACACTGGCACAGAGCCCCTGCGGGATCAGCGCGCGCACTTTGTCTGTCAGGTCACGGTACGCTTTCCCAAGGGTTTCCTTATCCCTGCAGGCACCGTAACCATACAGTTCTTCGCAGGCACTGTGCCCCGGCTCCCGGTAAGTATGACCGCCAATCTCTGACAGTACGGCGGCACGTTCTTTCTCAGGACGTACTTTTAATTTAAAAAAGTAATTGTGGACACTCTGCAGATCCCCGCCGCCCTGGTCAAACCAGCCGCTTGCCGCGTCGATAAGTCTTGACGGGTCTTCTTCCTTTGCGATCCGGGTAAGAGCTTCTGTCTGAAACTGCCCCCACCCCTCATTAAAGATCACCCATGTACCGATACTCGGATGGCCTTTCAGGATCCGGATCGTTTCTTTCATCTCACGGACAAACTCCGCCCTGCCCGCCCTGTCTCTCCTGGCCAGCAGCCACGGGTGGTCATCCTTCATCGTAATGCCCCGCCAGGACATTACCGTGGCCAGATATGTCACGAACCAGTACTTGTAAGCTCCTCCGCCGTTCACCATGTCCTGCCATACTACCAGCCCCAGCCGGTCGCAGTGCCAGTACCATCGCTGTGGTTCGATCTTGATGTGCTTACGCACCATGTTGAATCCGCTCTTCTTCATTTCTGTAATGTCGAAGATCAATGCCTCATCCGACGGCGCTGTGTACAGCCCGTCCGGCCAGTATCCCTGGTCAAGGACTCCATTCTGGAACTGTACTTTCCCGTTCAGGCAGATGCGCGGAATTCCATCTTCATCTTTCTCAATCGAAAATTTTCTCATTGCAAAATAGCTTTCCGCCCGGTCTTCCCCCATGGTTACTGTGAAGAAGTAAAGATACGGAGTCTCGCATGTCCAGGGCCTGATATCCGGGATCGGGATTTCGACCCAGTCGCCTGTAATGCCGGACGCGCTGCACATCTGCTGAGTGTTCGGTTGATTTTTCGATTCCGGGGAATCATTGTCCGTATACAGGCCCGGATGCCGGATCTGTATCGTTATCGGGTGTCCGGCCTGACTGCTTTCTGCTTCTTCTTCATCTGACGGAGCCCCTGTGTGTGCCGCCTGACCATTTACAGAGACTCCGCTCCCGGGATTTTCCGCCGCCGACACACGGATCCGGACAGCACTCCTCTCAAGATCAGCCTCCGTCTCAATATTGGCGATATACTTCTCCGGCACTTCCTCCATCCAGACAGTCTGCCAGATCCCGCTCTGCGCCGTATAGAACATGCCGCCCCGTTCCAGGCGCTGCTTGCCTCTGGCATGGTAGGAAGTATCACTTAAGTCTTTTACCGCAAGGCTCAGTTCATTCTCGCCATCACATACCAGGGCAGTGATGTCCGCCTTGAAAGGCAGATATCCTCCCGTATGCCTCGCCGCCTTCTGCCCGTTTACATAGACGACACACGCCTGATCCACTGCCCCAAAATGCAGGATCAGACGTCTGCTGTCTTTTCTCTCGTCCCATTTTTCAAGCGTAAATGTGCGCCGGTACCAGAGATACTCGTCCGGCTTCAGCTGCCGGGATACACCGGAGAGCACAGTCTCCGGCGAGAACGGAACGAGGATCTGCCCGTCATACTGTTCCGGCTTGTTGAATTCTTTTGTGAATGCATAGTCCCAGTATCCGTTCAGATTAATATAACTGCCGCGCTCCAGCAGCGGACGCGGATACTCCTGAAGGACATTCTGCGGATCAATATTTCTTCCCCATCTGGTATACAGTTGTTCCATGTATATCTCACCTCGCCTGTTGTCAAATCTTAACTAGATTTTAGTATACGTAAAACCGGAAATCAATATGCCGCACAGGCTGATATAGGCTGATCCCGGCAGACATCAGTCAACGGCAGTCGAAAGAGCAGTTTTATGTCATAACTTTGCAGAATACTGCAAGTCTTATTCCGTCCAAAGCATTAAAATACAATATAGACAATGCAGATTCAGTATATGAGTAAAACAGCGGCGGCAGCCGCAGTAAGCACGCAGTGCGGTTTTGCGAATGGCGCGGGCTGAACTGTTACGATTTATGAAATTAAAGGAGGAAATGACATGATCCGCAAATACATCTATGGAACACCTTTTGAGACAGAGGCGGTCGTAACTGATATCGCACAGACAGACGGCACGCCTGCTTACGGTGCTGTCGACACACAGGACGGCTTTTCTTTTACTTATATCATGGATGAGGATGATACCGTCTACGGTCTGGGAGAAGCCAACCGCGGCATCAATAAAAGAGGATACTGCTACATCAGTGACTGCGCGGATGATCCGAACCATACGGAAGACAAACGCTCCCTGTATGGCGCTCATAACTTCATTATCATAGCCGGAGAGAAGAATTTCGGGCTGTTTTTTGACTATCCTTCAAAATTGACATTTGATATCGGATACACCCGCATGGACACACTGAAGATTTCCTGCGAGAACGCGGACCTCGCACTGTACGTCATTGACGGAGATACTCCTTATAATATCGTAAAACAGTTCCGCGGCATGATCGGACACAGCTATATCCCGCCGAAATTCGCATTCGGATTCGGCCAGAGCCGCTGGGGCTACAAGACAAAGGAAGATTTTGAAAAAGTCGCACAGGGCTACCGTGAGAATCACATTCCGCTGGATATGATCTATATGGATATTGATTACATGGATTCATACAAAGACTTTACCGTAAATGATGATTTCGAAGATTTCCCTGCATTTGTCCGGGAAATGAAAGACCAGCATATCCGTCTGATCCCGATCATTGACGCAGGTGTAAAAATCGAGGACGGATACGATGTCTACGAAGAAGGGGTTAAAAACCGCTACTTCTGTCAGAGAGAGGACGGCAGCGACTTCGTGGCTGCAGTGTGGCCGGGAGATACCCATTTCCCGGATGTGCTGAATCCCGAGGCACGGAAATGGTTCGGTGACAAATACCGTTTTCTCACGGATCAGGGCATTGAGGGCTTCTGGAACGACATGAACGAACCGGCAATCTTCTACTCTGCGGAAGGTCTTGAAGAAGCCCGTGAGATGGCACGTAAGTTTGCCGAGACCGGAACGAGTAACTGGGACGGAAGCGAAAAAGCAACGGAAGCGAAAGAAGATATCGGCGTATGGCAGCTCGGCGACAAGCTGGGGAGCCTCGCAAACAGCCAGGATGATTACCGGAGATTCTATCATAATGTAAACGGACAGATGATCCGTCACGACAAGGTACACAACCTGTTCGGTTTTAACATGACAAGGGCTGCCGGAGAAGCATTTGAGCGCATTGATCCTGACAGGCGTTTTCTTATGTTCTCCCGCTCTTCTTATGTAGGAATGCACCGTTACGGCGGCATATGGACAGGCGACAACCGTTCCTGGTGGTCACATATCCTGCTCAACCTGAAAATGATGCCGTCACTCAATATGTGCGGATTCCTCTATACAGGAGCTGACCTCGGCGGCTTCGGTTCGGACACAACAAGGGACCTGCTGCTCCGTTTCCTCGCATTGGGCGTATTCACCCCTCTCATGAGGAACCACGCCGCCCTGGGCACACGGGAGCAGGAATGTTATCAGTTTGAACACATGGAAGACTTCCGTCATGTGATTGGCGTCAGATACCGCCTGCTGCCTTACCTGTACAGCGAGTATATGAAAGCAGCCTTAACGGACGATATGTATTTCAAACCGCTCGCCTTCGTATACCCGGACGACAAAATGGCGTCCCGGATCGAAGACCAGCTCATGCTGGGCAATGAGATCATGATCGCGCCGGTCTATGAACAGAACGGAAAGGGCAGATACGTATATCTTCCGGAAGAGATGAAATTCGTGAAATTCCTGCCTGACGGAAGTATCTCTGAAGAGGTGCTTGGAAAAGGCATCCACTATGTGGACATCGCACTCAATGAAGTGCCGCTCTTTATCCGTTCCGGCAGATGCATCCCGGTAGTCGATACGGCAGAATGCGTGGATGAGATCGATATGGATACGCTCCGGCTGATCGGCTATGAAGGAGCCGGATATGTGCTCTATGATGATGACGGGGTACATAAAGATTACGATATGGAGAAAAACTGCCGCATATTAAAATAACCGAAAACGGATATGGGGACGTAGTAAAACCGGGTTTTACTACGTCCCCATTTCCATTTTTAAACCATTCCCATACTTCGCAGTATATACAGCCACCCCGTCAGTGTAAATGCACTGAACAGTGTCGTCAGCATGACCACGCTGGAAGTCAGTACGCCCTCATGCCCCATATTCCGGGCCATCACGTAGCAGCTTACTGTCGTCGCCGAACTGAGCATGACAAGGATTGCCACCAGCTCTTCCTTTCGAAAGCCCATCCACACGGCCAGCGGCAGGAACAGTGCGGCAAACAGTACCAGCTTCATGACAGAAGCGGCTACTGCAGGCTTTACTTTTCCGAATGCTTTCTTCAGGTCGAAGCTGGCTCCCATCGCCATCAATCCCAGCGGAGTTGCTGTTGCCCCGATGTCTGATACCGTCTTCTCCAAAACAGGCGGCACAGGCAGTCTAAAGGCTGACCAGACTAGTCCCGCCACGATACCCAGGATGATCGGATTCGTCACAATCCCTTTAAGTGTTGCCATCCACACTTCTTTATCCAGTTTCTTTCGCTCCGGCTTAAAAAACGAGAGTACGACTACCGCCATGATATTATAGAGCGGCACGCTGCCGATGATCATAAGGGGAGCCATACCTGCATCCCCGTATATATTCTGGATAAACGCAATTCCCAGAAGTGCCGCACTGCTGCGGTACGACGCCTGTATAAATTCTCCCTGTATGCTCTTGTCCCGCCACAGAAAAGATACCAGCGCCGCAATGATGATACAGATCAGCGTGACCGCAAAGCAGAACAGGACAAATCTCAGATTCCATACCTGCGAAAAATCCACCGTCGAGAGATCCTCAAACAACAGGACCGGCAGGGGTACGAGGAACACGAATTTATTCATCTTTGACGCAAAAACATCATCGATCAGACCGAGTTTTCTTAATACAAATCCCAGCACCATCAGAAGAAAAATGGGAACCGTAGCATTCAGGCTGAAAATCAGGTTGTCCATATCTTTTTTCCCTTACCTTATTTCACGATTCCGACCATCTCATCAACTGACTCAAAGCCCTGTCGTTCCATATACTCTTCAATCCCGTTCACGATCTCCATCGTCACTCCCGGGTTGTGGAAATTTGCCGTCCCGACGGATACCGCACTGGCCCCCGCAAGTATCATCTCAATGGCATCTTCTGCTGTTGCGATGCCGCCCATGCCGATCACCGGCACACTTACAGCATTCGCCGCCTCATAGACCATGCGCACTGCGATCGGATGGATCGCCGGTCCGGAGACGCCGCCAGTCTTATTAGCCAGCACAAAGCTCTTCCGGTTGATATCGATCTTCATTCCCGTGATCGTATTGATCAGAGATACTGCGTCCGCACCGCCTGCTTCCACGGCTTTTGCCATCTCGGCAATGCTTGTCACATTCGGGCTCAGCTTCATGATCACAGGCTGTTTCGAATATTTTTTCACTGCTTTCGTGATCGCTTCCGCAGCTTTCGGATCCTGGCCGAAGGCAATGCCGCCTTCTTTCACATTCGGACAGGAGATATTGATCTCCAGCATATCCACGTCCTCTCCTGCCAGGCGCTCCACTACCTCGCAATAATCCTCCGTAGATTTTCCGCATACATTCACGATGATCTTAGTATCATACTGCCTTAAAAAAGGGATATCTCTTTCGCAGAAAACATCCATCCCCGGATTCTGGAGCCCTACGGCATTCATCATCCCGCCGTAGACTTCCGCGACCCTCGGAGTCGGATTTCCGGTCCACGGAATGTTCGCCACACCTTTTGTCGTCACTGCGCCAAGGCAGTTCAGATCTACATAATCTGCAAATTCAGCTCCAGAGCCGAATGTGCCCGAAGCCACTGTCACTGGGTTCTTCCACTCCACACCGGCGATATTTACTTTCATATCCATCAGATCTCCACCTCCGTAGAAAGGAATACCGGACCGTCTTTACAGATCCGCTTGTTGTGTACGTTGCTGTGGTGGTCCTTCTCTTTTGACCGGCACACACATGCGAGACAGGCTCCGATCCCGCACGCCATGCGCTCCTCAAGGGAAATATAGCACTCAATGCCGTTTTCTTCCGCATATGTCTTGATCGCGCGGAGCATAGGTGTCGGACCGCATGCATAAATGATATCCGCCTCAAGGGCGTTTTCCCGAATGGCGTCCATTATATTTCCTTTTGTGCCGACGCTGCCGTCTTCCGTCGAAATATACACCTCTCCGTTCTGCTCAAATTCTTCCCGCAGGAATGTCTCAGCATCACGGTAGCCTGCGATGATCTGTTTCTTTTCACATTCCATCTGCTTCGCCAGCTCAAGGATCGGAGGGACGCCAATGCCGCCTCCTATCAGGAATGCCCGTTTCCCTGCTGCCTTCTCAGCCGGGAACCCGTTTCCGAGAGGCCCGATCACAGGGATCGTATCTCCTGCCTGAAGCTTTGAGAACTCCTCTGTCCCCGTATTCTTTCCCGTCACGCGATACACTACGCGAAGGCTGCCGTTTTCCTTATCAATCTCACAGATACTGATCGGACGGGGAAGCAGTTTGCTTCCGTCATTGGTATACATGGAAATAAACTGTCCCGGTTTCGCTTCAGCCGCCGCCTCCGTTTTGATCCACATGCTGTAGATATCCTGCGCGAGCCTCTCCTGTGAGATGACCTGCGCATTTTCTTTTTTCTTACTTATCATAGCTGCTCCTTTTCGCACTTTTTAACAGTTCATCCCGGCCCCGATGATCGAGCCGCTGTGTTTATTTTCCTGCAAGCGCTCCGCTGATATCAGCGAGCATTGCTTCAACTGCCGCTCTGGACGCGTCACCGAAGTTCTCCTCGCCGTACTTCGCATATGCCTCCTGCTTATATGCCGCGATAATACCTCTCGAAGAGTTCACGATAGCTCCCAGTCCGTCTTCATTGAAGAAGTGCACCAGATCTTTGCCCTGGCCGCCCTGCGCACCATATCCCGGCACGAGTATATATGCTTTCGGCATGATCTTCCTGAGAACTTTTCCCATCTCCGGATAAGTAGCTCCGACTACAGCTCCCACGTAGCTGTACTCATCGCCCATGCAGTCCGCGCCCCACTCGGCGACCTTCTCTCCTACCAGTTCATAGAGCGGACGTCCGTCGATCAGTCTGTCCTGGAACTCGCCGCTGGACGGATTGGATGTCTTGACCAGTACGAAGATTCCTTTCTTCTCTTCTTTGCAGACATTGATGAACGGATTCACCCCGTCGGATCCGAGATACGGGTTCACTGTAGCGAAATCCTCGTCAAACGGAACATATTCCTTGCTGCCCACTTTCACTTTCCCAAGATGTCCTGTCGCATACGCAGCGGAAGTGGAACCGATATCCCCTCTCTTGATATCGCCGATCACTACAAGATCTTTTTCCTTGCAGTAATCCACCGTTTTCTTAAATGCCATTACGCCCGGCACGCCGAACTGCTCATACATTGCAATCTGCGGCTTGACAGCGGGGATCAGGTCGTAGGTCTTGTCCACAATCTCTTTGTTAAACTGCCAGATCGCTTCTGCAGCTCCTTCAAGTGTTTCTCCATATTCTGCAAACGCCTTATCCTGCACATGCTGCGGGATGTAGCTCAGCATCGGGTCAAGTCCGACCACGATCGGCGCTCCTGTCTTTTTGATCTTTTCCACTAATTTGTTGATCATCTGCTATTCCTCCGTTTTCACAATCTGATATACCTGTTCCTTATCATACCATAAGTCCGTCCCTTAGTAAAACAAAAAGAAACGCCTGAAGTCTCAGTTTCTTCAGACGTTTTCACCAAATCTCTCACAATATCTGTGTAAAACCTCCCGGAGCGAGCAGTGTGAACGGAAATACGGGAATATTCCTGAGCACGCCGTATACAAATACGATAGCAAGGATCCATCCGAGCAGCTTCACACTGATCCTTCGGTCCACATGATTTCCTCCCGTGAACATCCAGTCGACCGCACGGGCGGTGATATACAGACCGATCAGTGGCAGAAGGATGGTCATAAGCGGATTATAGCAAAATGCATCCTTAAACTGCAGATGGAGAATAGAGTAACATGCTCTCCCCGCTCCGCATCCCGGACAGTACAGACCGGTCATCATATAAAAAATACAGGGCAGCGGATAGCTGTGCGGATTATGGTGATACAGATAGAAGGCCCCCACAGCACAGACCGCTCCCGCACAAAGTACGAGAGCGATCCTCATTTTTTTGTTCTGTTGAATGCGCACTGCCAATTTCAGCATTGTTCAAACCGATTCCTTTGATTAATAATAATAGTAATAAGAATCCATAGCGCCCATAGCTGCCATTACAGCAACAATAATATTTGCGATCACGCCGACGGCTGCAGCCACGATGATCCATATCTTTGCTGTCTTCGCAGATTTCTGTGCCTCTTCATAGTTTCCTGCGTTCATTGCACTGTTGATCTTTGTAGCATATACAATACCTACAACACCGAACGGAAGACAGCAGCAAACCGTCGTTATGATCGACAATACCAGATACGGAACCCAGTTGATCGGCTTCTCCGGCTCATAGGATGACTGGTATACCGGCGGTGTCTGATACTGAGTATTCTGATAATCAGACGTATAAGTATTCTGATACTGTGCATACGGATCCTGGTACTGAGTGTTCTGATCCTGCTGTGCAGCCGTATCCTGCGAAGCAGCGGCATCCGGCTGTGCTGCTGTATACTGCGAAGCAGCGGCATCCGGCTGTGCAGCTGTATTTGCCTGCGCATCTGTATTGGCGGCAGATGCTGTATCCGGCTGCTCTGCTCCGCAATGTGGACAGAATTTTGAGCCTTCCGGGATTTCCTGATAACATTTGATGCAATTCATTTCTCATACCTCACTCTCATTATTGTATTATACATATTACGGTACTGCATTAATAATACCATTGAATGAGACAAAAATCATCAAAAAGTTTGTAAATTTTTCACCGGATGGATCATTCCGGTCTTCATCAGCACCGGTCTGAGCGCATTGTACAACACACCTGCGATGACAACCGACAATACCGCATTTACGAAAGTCGCCGCCGTACTCCACTTGGCCAGCACTTCCGCGATCTGCTGCGGCTGCCCGAGTATATACTGATTGTAGAAAAATCCGACAAGCGGATCCGCGATCACGTTGAAAGCGAGACCGGCAATTGAAGCGATCATACTCCAGCGGAAAATATATTTCTTATCCGTACTTTCATTGATCTTTGCGATCCTGTGAGCGACCAGTCCCGTGATCAGCCCGATACACAGCTTCAGGACAAAGGTCTTTGGCGCACCTGTGATATATACCGGGTCCAGCATGTCAGCGATCCCCATTCCGATCGCGCCGGCCAGGCCGCCGTACCACCCGCCCAGGATCAGGGCCGCCAGCACACAGAATGCATTTCCGACATGAAAAGATGTCGCCCCGCCTCCCGGCAGCGGTATCTTTATCTGTAAAAATGTAAAAGTCACAAAACACAGGGCTGCCATCAATCCGGTCTGTGCCAGTTTTATCAACGTTTCATTTCTTCTTTCCATAGGTGATTCCTCTTTTCTGTATAAACTTATCTGCTACAGTATATTATCACCTGACTGGTTTTATTAAAACGTCCACTTTCTGTCTTTTTATACAGTCCAGTTTTTCCTGCCCAGTCTCACCTGCTCCATTTCTTTTGCAGTATCCTCCTCCAGATAGTCAAAAAGATATGTTCTCAAAATATCTCCTCTGCCAAGATGTTCCCCGCGGATTTCCTTTAACGCAAGCTCTACTTCTTCCTTCAGCCCAGCCGCAGACATACGGTGTGCTCCCTGCCCGAGGATGATAACCTGCTCCAGTGCGTCCGATGTAGCCACAACCACATGATGGTTTCTGGAGATTTTCCGCACAGTCTTCTCGATATACTGGTCCGCTGTCTCTGCTTCCTTCGTATAGACGATATGGATATTGTGGTATTTGGAAATCTCGCCGGGATTTCCCTCCACCTTATAAGCGTCAAAGACAAGTATCAGGGTACATTTCCGGTATCCCTGGTAATTACAGAGAATATCTGCAAGTTTACCCCTGGCTGCCGCCAGATCGATCTCTGAAAGTTCCCGCAGCTCGTCCCACGCAAAGATAATATTGTATCCGTCTACCAGAAGATATTCTTCTCCGTCCGGTTTCTTCCTCTTGCCGGACGGCGTATTTTTCCTGTCTGATGTCTCATCCTGACGCATCTTTCTCCGCTCATCAGCCTGATCAGACGACACTTTCACCGGCGTGCTGCTGACATTCCGCCTGACCGGATCCGGTGTGCGCACGTAGATCGCATCCAGTTCTTCCTGCGTCAGCTCGATCGTCCTTGAAGCCGCCCTGACAGCAGCGGCTTTGGCAGACCGCCGCTGCTCCCCGCCTTCCGTCTGCTCTGATGTACGTTTCAACGGACTCTCTGCATGCATATGATCCTCTACCTGATACCAGGGTACGATAAACCCTGCCCCGTGGGCACAGAATACGGAATCCGCAGTGTTTTCTAGATCACTTTCCGGATCATAGCCGATTTTCCCCACAACTTCCTCTGCATTATGGCAGATATCATACCCTTTCAGCGTGCAGAACATTCTGCCAAATCCGCCGGTATATGCCGCAAACTCTTTCTGATAACCGCGCATTTCCGATACCGGGGCACTGCCTGTAAGAACTGCCAGCTCACCCTCTGTCTCCGGACCTGAAAACGTACCGTTCATCCTCTGGATATCATTCATCGCCTTCCCTACATTTTCCATAGGGAGCTCCATACGGAAATCATAATACGGCTCCAGAAGGACACTCCGGGCTTTCATCAGTCCCTGGCGGACCGCCCGGTATGTGGCCTGACGGAAATCTCCGCCCTCTGTGTGCTTCTGGTGCGCCCGCCCTGATATCAGGGTGATGCGCACATCGGTAAGCGCAGATCCGGTCAGTACACCTCTGTGTTCCTTTTCATCCAGATGTGTCAGGACCAGCCTCTGCCAGTTACGGTCAAGGATATCTTCGCTGCATTCAGAAGCGAACTGCATACCAGAGCCTCTTTCACCCGGCTCCAGCAGAAGATGCACTTCCGCATAATGCCGCAATGGCTCGAAATGTCCGACTCCCTCTGCCGGTCCGGCGATCGTCTCTTTATATATGATCCGGCCCTCTCTGAACTCTGTCAGGACTCCGTACCGTTCCTTGATCAGGTGCTGCAGCACTTCTGTCTGCACCTCACCCATAAGCTGGATATATATTTCCTGCGTCTCCTCTGCCCAGACGATGTGGAGCTCCGGTTCTTCCTCCTCAAGCTGCCGCAGGTTCAGAAGCATTGCATGGACGTCACACTCTTCCGGCAGTTCGATCCGATAAGTCAGGACCGGTTCGAGCACCGGGATATCCGAATCTGACTCCGCGCCAATCCCCTGTCCGGGATACGTTCCTTCCAGACCTGTCACCGCACAGACCATTCCTGCCTGTGCATTTTGAGCCAGTTCATACTTATCACCGGAATATATGCGGATCTGATTTACTTTTCCACCTATTCCCGGAAGCGTTTCTTTCACTTTCAAGTCTCCGCCTGTCACCTTCAGATAAGTCAGCCTGTTTCCCTGCGGATCCCTTGCAATCTTATAAACTTTTGCACCGAATGCTTCCGGATATTCCGGACAGACGCTGTATTCCCTTATCCCATCCAGCAGTTCTGTGATTCCTTCTGCTCTCAGGGCAGATCCGAACCAGCATGGGAATACTTTCCGTTCAGCCACCACACGCCTCAGCGTATCACTCGAAATCTCGCCGGTCTCAAGATACTCATCAAGCATCTCATCATCACATACCGCAAGACTCTCAAGTGCATCCGGCTCTCCGTCTGATATCCGTTCAAAATCCGTACACCCCTCATCCAGCCGGTTCTTCAGTTCTGCCATCAGCGCATCTCTGTCCGTTCCTTCCCTGTCCATCTTATTGACGAACAGAAAGACCGGTACCCCATATCGTTTCAACAGCCGCCACAGCGTCACAGTATGCCCCTGCACTCCGTCCGCTCCGCTGATCACCAGGACCGCATAGTCCAATACCTGCAGCACACGCTCCATCTCAGCTGAGAAGTCCACGTGTCCCGGCGTATCGAGAAGCGTAAGCTCCATATCTTTCCACTTCAGGACCGCCTGCTTGGAAAAGATCGTGATCCCGCGCTCTCTTTCCATTTCATATGTATCCAGAAATGCATCGCCGTGATCTACTCTTCCCATATCCCGGATACTGCCGCCTAAGTAGAGCATTCCCTCCGAGAGCGTTGTTTTCCCGGCATCCACATGGGCCAGGATGCCGATATTAAGATGTCTTATCCCATGTCCGGCAGTCTTGTTATCTTTATTATCAGACGTATTTCCCATAGAAAATACCCCTTTCTGTCTATGATTATGCTTTCATAATCATAGCACAGAAAGAGGTATAAGTCGATAAATCATTATTTTCTGCAATCGGCACGTACTGACCTGCCATTTGCTTTCCATCAGTTCTGCACACTGTGGTGGCTGACATAACTGTCTCTGTCGATCCCGCGGAATTCATAGCCTAAATCTGTATAATATTTCAGAATATACGGCAGGGCCTCAACCGTTGGGTCTTTTGTCTGTGTATCATGAAAGAGGATCATGACATGATCGATCTTATCTGTTGTAGCGTTTTGTTCAATTTCTTCCTTTCCGCATCCGGCAGCATCACCGCTGTCAAGATTCCAGTCATAATACTGGTATCCCTTTTCCTGAACAGATTTGACAAGCCTTGTCATAATACCTTTATTATACTGGGCGGACACCATGTTGGATGATCCTCCCGGGAAACGGATAAAACAGGGGACAAAACCAATCTGTTCTTTTGCCACTTCGCCAACTTTCTCCAGATCAGCAAAATATGCGTCATCAGACTCGTAGACCTCGTCGTAATTATGCGTATACGTATGCAGACCGATCGTGTGTCCTGCATCATATGCTTCTTTTATATATGGTCTGCACTGTTCATTTGCGCCTGTAATAAAAAACGTAGCCTTTGCATCGTACTCTGCGAGAATATCAAGAATCTTCTTCGTATTTTCGGAAGGGCCGTCATCGAAAGTCAGATATACTACTTTCTCATCAGCCGGCGGATCCGTCGTTCCGACCGGCACTCCCGGCTGTACGGATGACGCCTTTGCCCGCTGCTGATCCACTGCATTTTTTACCGCAGTGGAAAGTGCTTCCGCCGCCTCTGGTTCCCCGCTAATCAGACTCTGCGCCAGTTTCTTATTTTTTTCGGCCTCCCGGCTGTTTGCGACCATACAAAAGGCTGTAGCGCCAATTGCAAAAAAAACCAGTCCACACAGGATGAGCCCGTTAAAATTGTAACGGTATTTTTTTAGATACCGCTTTATCTTCAGCATTTTCTTATTTATCTCCCGTTCGCTATATATTTTAACATGAAATTTATCTCATATAACATGTTTTATTATAGTGGATATTTTTTAAGAAAATACTATATTTTGTTTAAAAATTATTAACATTCCATGACATCTTGTATGAAACTGCCTCTGTCCGGCAATCCGGACTGCTCATCTGTACTTTTTGTCACTTTATCATTACTTTTTGTCCGTTGATATCTATATTCTCTAAATTCTGAAAAACCCAGCCGTGTGATCGCGGAGAATAACGAATAACCACCGGAATCCAGCAATCGTTAACAGCCAAATAGAGATACTGTCCCGGTTTGACATTGACACTTTTGGATCGTTTCTCATCGGTAATATAGATACCTGCATTTGAATTAGTATTCAACACTCCCGTTATCATATATAACAGCTCCTTTCATTCAGAATTTCATCTTTTCTTATTTGAAAAAATGCCGGTACAGGAAAATATACCTGCACCTGTCGTTATAGTATAGGAAGAAAATATGAACATTATATGGATTTTTTTGTAAAATGTTTTTAAAATTTGGTAAAATAATTGGAAATTCAGAAAAAAGCATTCAAAAAAATAATTATAAAGAAATTAAAAAAAGTGCTTGATTTTTTTGTTAAGTCTGATATAATAACCATGTTGCTTGTGAGCAACAAAAAAAAATTGATGCGGAATGGTGTAATTGGCAGCACAGCAGACTCTGACTCTGTTAGTAGGGGTTCAAGTCCCTTTTCCGTAGCTGGGAATTTGCCGGACGGCAGATTCCTTATTTTTCCCGAGAGAAAGTATGCGGAGCATATTTTCTATTGCAAATCGGAGTGTGGCTCAGCTTGGTAGAGCGCTACGTTCGGGACGTAGAGGTCGCAGGTTCAAATCCTGTCACTCCGATTTTTTTATTTATCAAAACGCAAAGCTTCTATAATGAGGCTTTGCGTTTTTTTCTTCATCTCCTGATTGTATTCTTATCTTATTCTCCCCACTCCCCGTCAAATACGACCTCCGCCGGCCCTGTCATATAGACCGTGTCTTTCTCCCGGTCCCATCTGATCTGCAGATCACCACCAAGAAGCTTCACAGTAATCTCATCCTCTGTCAGCCCGTTAAGGATGCAGGATACGGTAACTGCACATGCGCCGGTCCCGCAGGCAAGCGTCTCTCCCGAACCGCGCTCCCATACACGCATCTCCACTGTATTCCTGTCCAGCACCCGTACAAATTCTGTGTTGACCCTGTTCGGGAAACGTTCATGATTCTCAAACTTCGGACCGATCATCTCCAGGGGAAGTTCATTTACATTACAGTCAACATACACAACTGCATGCGGATTCCCCATGGAAACACAGGTCATATGATACTCCTTTCCATCTACAAGGATCGGCTCGTTTACCGCCCTGTCCCCCTCTGCAATAACCGGAATTCTGGCAGGATCCAGTTCCGGTTTTCCCATATCAACTTTCACCAGCTTCACTTTTCCGTTTTCCACTGTAAGGTCAAGATATTTTATCCCGGCCAGCGTCTCCACTGATATCTGTGTCTTATCTGTCAGACCATAGTCATACACATATTTTGCCACACAGCGGATACCGTTTCCGCACATCTCTCCGCGCGAGCCGTCCGCATTATACATCTCCATCTCAAAATCCGCCTTATCAGACGGGTTGATCATGATAAGCCCATCCGATCCGACGCCAAAATGGCGGTCACTGAGCTTTACTGCCAGCGCCGAAGGATCATCAATCTTTTCTCTGAAGCAGTTCACATATACGTAGTCATTGCCAAGCCCCTGCATCTTTGTAAATTTCATAGTCATACCCCATACTTTCTGCGTAATATTATACTCCCATTATACACATGCTCCCGGCAGAATCCAACCGGAAATTATGTGCTGCTATTTATCCATTACCGTCAGGATCATCCGTGCAGTCTCTGTCATATCCGTGCCACTTTCCATACTGGTCTTCTGCACATATTTGTGGGCTTCGTCCTCAGTCATATGATTGCGTTCCATCAGAAGCGCTTTCGCCTGTTCTAGGATCTGACGTTCTTTATCACTTCTCTTCTTACCTGCCTCGCGTTTTTTTCTCCGCCTTCTGTACTGGGTCTGCAGGATCATTTCAATCGTATTGACAAGATCGTATATTTTCAGTGGCATCGGCACCCCTACAACGCCGTCCGGAAGACCGTCAACCCACTTTTCAGCCGGTGCGATCAGAAGGATTTCGAATCCTTCCGGAAGGTATTCCCTCATCTGTGTATAGTGCATATCCTGCATCTGATGCGCGCATATCACGATCCCGTCGCTCCACATTTCTGCATACTGCAGCACTTTCGCTCCGGTCTGGCAGACAGCAGACACTTCGAGCCCGGATTTTACAAGGATATTCCGTATATTCACTGCATTTTCCCGCTTGGAAAATGCCACAATAATGTTACTCAAATCCGTGCCACCTCCTGCTGTCTATACTGTATAGAGTCCGCTCTGCTCATGCGCTCAGTTCGATTCCGCCGCTTACGGCTCCATCTCACTGTATGGCGTCCGCCATATGCCGGAATTGTCATCCGGCACTCTTTGCAAGCAAGCTTGCACAGTGCCGTAAGACAATTCTTCTTTCCACGTCTGCTCATGCTCTCAGTTCGATTCCGCCCTTACGGGCTTCATCTCACTGTATGGCGTCCGCCATATGCCGGAATTGACGTCCAGCACCTTTTGCAAGCAAGCTTGCACGATGCTGAACATCAATTCCTGCGCATGAGCGGACTGGTATCACATCTTGTACAAATAGTTCTCGATTTCCCAGTCTGTCACCTGCATACAGTATGCTTTATACTCTTTCTTCTGTGCTTTGATGATCTTTTGTGCTAGCTTTTCTCCCATTACGTTCCGGATCAGATCATCCTTTTCCAGTTCTGCCACTGCATCTTTCAGAGACCTCGGCAGTTCCTGTACACCGAGTTCTGCTCGGCGCTCCGGCGACATCTTCTGGATATTCTCGTCAATGCACTCAGGCGGCATGATCTGATTCTCAATACCGTCCAGCCCGGCCATGAGGAGAACGGCGAGAGCAAGATACGGATTCGCCGTTGCATCCGGGCTTCTCAGCTCAATCCTTGTATTCTCTCCTCTTCCCGACGGCACGCGGATCAACGGCCCTCTCGTTTTCGAAGACCACCCCATATAGACCGGAGCCTCATATCCCGGCACGAATCTCTTGTAGGAGTTGACTGTGGGATTTGTGATGCATGTGACCGCTTTCATATGTTTCATCAGGCCACCAATGAAATAGTACCCCTCTCTGCTTAATCCATTCGGATCTGTTTCACTTTGAAATGCATTCACACCGTCACGGTTTAAGGACAGATTAATGTGCATACCGGATCCGTAAGTCTCGATCTTCGGTTTCGGCATAAAAGTTGCATGCAGGCCGTGACGTTTCGCGATCGTCTTCACCACCATCTTAAATGTCATGAGATTATCCGCTGTCACCAGAGCCTCATCATACCGGAAATCAATCTCATGCTGCGCCGGAGCGATCTCGTGATGGGAAGACGTTATCTCGAACCCCATATCTTCGAGGGTCAGCACCATATCACGTCTTGCATTTTCACCGAAATCGACCGGACCGACATCAAAATACCCGCCCCTCTCATGTGTAAGCGTAGTAGGAAGGCCGTCGTCATCCGTATGGAACAGGAAGAACTCGCACTCGGGACCCGCATTAAGCGTATACCCAAGTTCTGCGGCATGTGCGATCGCTTTCTTCAGCACATATCTCGGATCGACTTCATAGGGCGTTCCGTCCGTCCGGTATACATCACAGATCAGGCGCGCCACCTTGCCCTGCTGCGGGCGCCACGGAAATATCTCAAACGTACTCAGATCCGGATAAAGATACATATCCGAGTCCTCTTCCCCTGAGAGCCCGTCGAGAGAAGACACATCGAACATACAGCGGTTATCCAGCGCTTTCTCCAGCTGGCTGACGGTCACCGCCATGTTTTTCATCGTCCCGAAGATATCCGTAAACTGAAGGCGGATGAAAGCCACATCCTCCTCTTCCACCAGGCGCAGAATATCCTCTCTTGTATAGTTATGCATAAAATGAAACCTCCTTTTCATTTGAGTTACCAGTTCAGTCATGCAACGGCGGATACGCAATTTTGCCATGGAAACTGGTTTCCTGATGGGAAACTGCATATCAGGCGTTATAGGGCGGACGCCCTGCATGAATAATTTGGCAGACATATTTTAGATACGTCAGCTTTGTACCGCCTGCCAAATTATGAATGACATGGCTGAGCTGACAGTATGCTCCTCCCAAAAGACAAAAGGGCGTTCTCCCCCATAAGAAAACGCCCTTGTTTCGTCATTCATTATATAATCTGCTTTCACAAATGTCAAATCATATTACTTTTTCTTCATCCAGAAGAATCCCCATTCCGGCAGATCTACTGTTGTCACTTCCGCCGTCCTGCCTGACAGCAGGTCTGTATACTCCGCTTTCTCCGGCATCCATACTGTCTTCGGGTAATCGCTGAAGTTAAACACTGCGTGGAGTTCTTCTCCCTCTGCCCTGCGGACGATCCAGAGTATCGACTGATCACTGTAGTCTTTTGTCCACACTTTGGCATCTGCATTAAATACAGGCTCGCTTCTGCGGATTTTTTCCAGTTTTCCAAGAGCATTGAAAATGCGTCCCTGTACACTGCTTTTATCCTTGATATTCTCCACCAGATCCCAGTTGAATTTTCCTCTGTGGATATAGCGGGAGTCCGGGGCTTTCTCAGGATCATCCTTATAGGTATAGTCATTTACCTGTCCGATCTCATCGCCGCTGTACAGCATCGGGATTCCCGACTGGGTAAACATATAGGCATGGAGCATCACATCCTTCGTGATCGCCTGATCCATCTTCTGTTCATCCTGCTCGAATCCCGCACTCTCAACACCGCACATAGACGCTGTTGTCGCACAGAATCTTGCGTCTCCGGTCACCAGATCTTCGTTGTAGAGCTCGCCCCGGCTGACACTGCCCTCTGTCTTCCCCTGGAAATAATCATTCAGGTATTTCTTATGAGGCACTTCCTCCATGCCCCATGTCCTCAAGGTATCGTAGTCCAGCCCCCAGCCGATATCGTCATGACATCTCAGATAATTGAGGAATGTGTATTCTCTCGGCAGTGCGCATACAATATCCATCTGTTTTCTGAGAAGACGGATGTCCCTTGTCGCCACCGTATTCCACGTAGTTGCCATTGTCGTCACGTTATAGAGCATATGGCACTCCGGCTTTTCTACTGTTCCGAAATACGGAGCTACCTTGTCCGGCTCCATGACGACCTCGCCGAGCAGCACGATTCCCGGGCACACAATCTCACCGATCATGCGCATCATACGGACGATCGTGTGTACCTGCGGGAGATTTCTGCAGTTCGTTCCCAGCTCTTTCCAGATATACGGCACCGCGTCGATACGGATGATATCCATACCCTGGTTTGCCAGATAGAGGAAATTGTACATCATCTCATTGAACACGCGCGGATTGCGGTAATTCAGATCCCACTGGTACGGATAGAATGTCGTCATCACATAGTGTCCAAGCTCCGGAAGGTAAGTGAAATTGCCCGGTGCTGTTGTCGGGAATACCTGCGGGACCGTCTTTTCATATTCCTGCGGGATGGACGGGTCCGCATAGAAGAAGTAGCGGCTCATATACTCGCCGTCTCCCTGACGCGCCTTCACTGCCCACTCATGATCCTCGGATGTGTGGTTCATCACAAAATCCATGCACAGGCTGATGCCTTTTTCGTGGCATTTCTCCGCCAGTTCGGACAGATCCTCCATCGTCCCGAGTTCCGGCTTCACCTTACGGAAGTCAGCCACCGCATAACCACCGTCGGAGCGGCCCTTCGGAGAATCAAGAAACGGCATCAGATGGACATAATTTACATTACATTTTTCAATGTATGACAGCTTCTCCTGTACGCCCTTGATATTGCCGGCGAAATTATCAATATACATCATCATGCCGACCATATCGCGCTTGCGGTACCACTCGCCTGCAACCTCGCGCTGCGCATCGAGCTGTTTGAGTTTGTCATTTCTCATATCATAGTAGCGCTTCATCTGTCCGCACAATTCCGCGAACATATCGTCATTGCCATACAGCTCCATGTAAAGCCAGCGAAGCTCGTCATGATGGCGCCCCAGCCGCTGTGCAAAGATTCTGTCATTCTCCTCTTTTTTCTCTGCTGCCGCCTTTGCAGCTTTCGCTTTCTTCTCAGCTTCCGCTTTCTTTTTCGCTTCTGCCTCCGCTTTCTTCTTTGCCCCGGCCTCTGCCTTTGCTTTCACTTCTGCCTCCGCTTTTGTATCGGCTGCTGCTTTTACAGCGGCAGCCGGCTTTGTACTTGCTGCGGCCTCTTTCTTTCTGACTGCTCTTGATTTCTTTGCCATAATCCTATATCTCCCGTTATCTTAAACTTTCCTGCCAGAAAAACAGTCTGACCTAAGCCGCGCCGGGCTGGCTGGCTGTTCTTCCGGTCCACGATAATGCATATACTTATCAATCTATCTGTACGAAATGCCACTGATATGCCTGATATTCTCCGTGGAGCACCGGCTTCGGCACACCTGCTTCCCGCAGGGCCGTACTGTTGTACAGTTTCCCGGTCGTTGTCTCGCGGTACATCGTATTCTCTTTCAGCCCTTTGACCTTGATGTAATCGACCGTCATATTCGCATGCTTTTTAATACCGACCACCTGGACCAGTGCTTCTCTCTGATCCTCTGACACAAACTCCCATGCTCCCTGGTTATCTGTCTGCGGATTTGTAAGGCGGTAATAGAGCCCCCGCTGGACCAGAGCTGCATACTCCTTGTATTCTGCGATCTGTCTGCGGATCTCCGCTTTCTCTTCCTCGCTCAGCTCATTCAGATTCAGCTCATACCCGAATGTACCGGCAAGAGCTACAGTTCCGCGTGTCTTCATCGGCGTCACTCTCTCAGTCTGATGATTCGGCGAAGCGGATACATGGGATCCTACGCAGGAAGCCGGATAAATAAACGATGTACCATACTGGATCTCCAGTCTGTCGATCGGATCTGTATTATCGCTGCACCAGATCTGCGGGGTATAGTACAGCATACCTGCGTCAAAACGTCCGCCGCCGCCGCTGCAGCCTTCGATCAGGATATTCGGATACCGGTTCACCAGACGCTCAAGGAAATCATAAAGTCCCAGCACATAATCGTGCAGCACTCTGCCCTGGCTGTCCGCCGTTGCGGAATATACGTCTGAAATACTGCGGTTCATATCCCATTTGATATATTCAACATTCCCCTGATCCAGAACGGAACAGATCTGATCATAAATATGATCTACCACTTCTTTTCTTGAGAAATCAAGTACAAGCTGATGTCTGGAACGGTTCGGACGGCGTCCCGGAATTACGAACGCCCAGTCCGGATGTTCTCTGTAGAGATCACTGTCCTCATTCACCATCTCCGGCTCGATCCAGATACCGAATTTCAGTCCCATGCCGTTGATCTTCTCGATCAGTTCTCCGAGCGTACATCCAAGTTTCTCTTCGTTTACTTTCCAGTCTCCAAGTCCTCTCAGCTCACTGTCACGGTTACCGAACCAGCCGTCGTCCATTACGAACATCTCAATGCCGAGCTTCGCCGCCTCGGACGCCAGTTTGAGAAGCGACTCTCCTGTAAAATCAAAATAAGAAGCTTCCCAGCTGTTTAAGAGGATCGGTCTTACGACTTCTTTATATTTGCCGCGGCACAGATGCTTCCTCATACAGCGGTGAAGGTTCTGGGACAATTTTGCAAGCCCCTCTGAAGAATAACTCATAATAACCTCAGGAGACTGGAATTCTTCACCGGCACTGAGCGGATACGCAAACTGCTCTTCCGGGAATCCCATGAGCAGCCTCGTCTGGTAATACTGATCCTGTCCGGCCTCACTCTGGAAACCGCCGCTGTATACAAATGCCATTGCATAGCAGCCTCCCGCATCTTCCGTCGTCTCGCGTTCCGCCATAATGACAGCCGGATTATACTGGTGGCTTGATGATCCTCTCAGGCTTCCGATCTTCTGTACGCCGTGTCCGACCGGCATCCTCTGCATATTCCTCTCCATCGCGTGGCGTCCGTAGAAAGTAATAAAGTCATACTGTCCGCCCACCATGTCCAGACATGCCGGAGCAAGTTTCTTGACAGAAATATGTCCGCTGCTTGCGTTTACGATGCGCACGCTCCTCGTGATAATATCATACTCCGGGAGCACACCGTAAAGAAGTACTGCCTGCACCCCGGTCACCCGGTCTTCAAGCACCACTTCAAGAGTCTGCGCTTCACTGTCATCCGCATAGACTGCCGGAAGTCCTTCCAGCGCATATTTTCCGTCCCGGATGCTGTAGCTTTCATATCGGAAGTCACTGCAGTAGGTCCGGTCCGTATTCTTGATAATACACGCCGGTGTACGGTAATCTCCCGTTCCCAGGGAAGGAAATTCCTGCGGCAGAGAATCCATTGAGTATGTCTTGTCATTTCCGGCGTCATACGGATTGCCGGAAAACCCCCTGTCATAATAAGTCAGCAGATAGTCCATGCAGCCTTCTGCATATTTCCCGTAATACAAATGCAGCAGGAAACCATACTTGTCCACCTGCATCTGATATGTTGTGTTCTTCGTATGAAGAGTAAACGTCTTCTGCGCCTCGTCATATACTATGCTCATAATATTTTCTCCTGATCTGTGAATATTTAGTTTAAAGGAAAAGGGCGGGTGAATGTACTTCTTCGCACATAACACCCGCCCGGGTAAGACGCGCGTGTGCGCATCAGGGCTCACTTATTTCACAGCGCCGTTTACCACTCCGTTGATAATATGTTTCTGGCAGATTACATAGAAGATGATAATCGGGATCAGAGCCAGCAGATAGGATGCAAACGCCAGGTTGTAGTTCGTACCGAACTGTGTCTGGAACGTAAGCTGTGCCAGCGGCAGCGTGTTTGATCCTTTTCCTGACATAATGATCAGAGGAGTCATAACATCGTTCCATACTGCCAGGGCCGTAATAACCGCAACTGTCGCATGCATGGGCTTCATGATCGGGAAGATGATCTTCCAGAATGTACGCCATGTGCTCGCTCCGTCCACTCTCGCCGCTTCTTCAAGTGCGATCGGGATATTTACAAGGTATCCTGTGTATAGAAGTAAATTCATCGGCATATAGAATACCACATAAAGGATGATAACGCCAGCCCAATTATCGAGATGCATCTCCGCAGTCTGTTTTGCCAGGGGCATCATCAGGATCGCGAACGGAACAAACATACCGCTTACGATAAACAGATATACCAGATTGTAAATCTTGCTGTGCGCTTTATTTCTTCCTACTGCGAATCCCATCAGAGAATGAAGCAGGATACACAGCACGACCGTACTGATCGTTACCAGTAAGCTGTTCCCCAGGGAACGCCAGAAGTCTGTCAGTTCCATTGCCTGTGCGAAGTTGCTCAGGCTCCAGTGTGCCGGCAGGGACAGGATCCCCGAGATACTGTTGGTCATCTCAGACGGCTGCTTAAATGCGATTACAATCGTCATATACAGCGGAAATGCTACTGTAATAAGTCCGATAAACAGAAGGATTGTGATTGGCCAGTTTACTCTTGCTTTCATTTTCTCATACATTATAACTGCTCCTCCTTCTTACTTGATATAGTCATCTGCGCTACAGAGATCGCCACGATTACAATGAAGAATACAACCGCGTTCGCGCTCTGGTATCCGAAGCTTCCGCCTGAAAGACCATTGTTGTATATCAGGTATGAAATAGACTCTGTGCTCTGCTCCGGACCGCCCTTTGTCATAGCCATGATCTGGTCGAATACCATCAGGAAATTCTTTACACACAGGACCATGTTGATGGTGAAGAACGGAATGATCAGCGGGAATGTAAGGTATCTGAACTTCTTCCATCCTGTGGCTCCGTCAAGGTCTCCTGCCTCATATACATCTTCCGGCACTGTCTGCAGACCGGAGATGTAGATGATCGTATTCATCGCGATAGACTGCCATGCGCAGACGATCACGATTGCGATCCATGCCGTCTTGCTGTTAGAAAGCATACTTCCCTGTAATGCCTCGATCCCGAGCGCATCGCCAAGACCCGGCAGAATGTATGTAAAGAGGTACTGGAAGATGTAACCTACAACCAGCGCTCCGAGTACATTCGGTACAAAGTATGCTGCCCGCAGGAATGTTTTTCCTTTGATCTTGCTGTTTAACCCCAGCGCGAGGACCAGACTGATCACATTTGTCACGATCGTAGCTGCAATAGCCAGTTTAATTGTGAAGAGGTAGGATCCGCCGATTCTCGGATCTGTAAACAGATCCATATAGTTGCGGAAGCCTACAAAATCGTATGTACCAAATCCTTTAAAGTTCGTAAAACTGTAAATCACACCGCGGATCAGCGGTACTGTGTTAAAGCAGACAAACAGTGCAAGGATCGGTATTGTGATCAGCATATAAGTCCGCTTGCTGTCATTTACTTTTTTCATAATCTTCCCACTCCTTTCCTACTCGGCGCTTCCGTGCTCTTCGTTATATTCCTGAACCGCACGGATGATGTCTCTGTTATATCTCTGCCAGCGCGAATCGAAATCTTTCAGGAAAGCATCTGCATCTTTATTGATAAGATACGTCTGTATAAGTGCGTCCGCCGCCATCTCTGAAGGATAGTAGTGATCCTGATAATCCGTCATATTGCCCGATTCGATAAACGGAGTCATACCGTCAAGCATCGGAGCAAGGTCGAAGTCTCCGTCTTTACACGGAACCGCATTCTGGTCGTCGATATATGCCTGGATATTCTCGTCCGCCATCAGGAAGTCGAGTACTTCGTATGCAGCCTCCTTGTTCTCACATTCTGCTGTCACTGCAAACATAAGATCCACACCTGAATTCAGTGTATTCTTCGATGGGTCGTCATTTCCCGGTGTCACGAATGAATCGATGTTCATCTCCGGATTTACCGAAAGGATCTGCGGTACTGCGTAGCTTCCGATCGGGTACATCGCGGATTCACCGTTTGCAAATGCCGTACACGCATCGTTATAGCCGTATGCGAAAGGATCTTCAGGACCGTAGCTTACCAGTTCCAGACATTTCTCAGCCACCTCCACATACTCTTCCGAGAATGTTGTCTCACCTGCATTTACCTGCTGGCACGTATCTGCCGGCGCCAGATCGACTGCAAGAGAGTTCCACGGCGCCAGACAGGTCCATGTATCACGGAACCCGAAATAGAACGGCAGGATTCCTTCCGCCTGAATCTCCTCGCACAGATCGATCAGTTCACTCCATGACTCCGGAATCTCCCAGCCATGCTCCTCGAACATATCCTTATTGTAGAGAATACCCGCTGCATTTGCCACGTAAGGTACACCGTATGTGCCGTCTTTCGGCGTGATCTCAAGATTCTCCAGGATATCGATGTACGACTGCTTGACATCTGAAAGCCCCTCATAATCCGATACATCCGCCAGAATATCAGCATCCACATAATAAGAGTAGTTGATATCCCCTCCTATGCCGATGATGTCCGGGTAATCTTCACGGATGAATCTTGTCCTCATAATCGTACTGGCATCGTTCGGTGAACTGATCGTCAGATGAATATCATCGTGGGTCGCATTGAACTGTTCTTCCACCTGATCGAAGTATGTTGCCGCTTCCGGCTTGTACTGCAGGATCTCAATCTCCGTTTTTCCGCTGTTCTCATCCGAACCGCATCCCGGAAGAATGACTGCTGCAAGCATAGAAACCGCAAGCACCGCACTGATCACCTTTTTCTTTTTCATAGTAGTTTCAGCTCCTTCCTTTTTAGCTTTTCCGCTTATGGTCACATTATATCAATTATAAAATATTTCTAAAATATCTATATCATCCATATTTTATGCCAAAATGCAACTTATATCCATTTTATGTATAGTGAGGTCGCATTTCGATATATTTCGTGTTATAATTATCCATAAACAGAGGGGAAAAGCTTTCTTTTTTGAGCACAATACACATACTGACTAAATTAAGGAGATTTCTATGAGCGAGCCTGTATTTTCTATATTCCCGAATGAGAACTTCGTTGACCTGAGCCTGTACCAGTACGGAATGGAACAGTGTCCTCCTGCATATTCTTTCGGTCCTGCCACAAGGAATCATTATCTGTTCCACTATGTCCTCTCCGGGACCGGCAGGCTGATGGCTAACGATTCCAGGGGGATTTCCCATGAATATCAGATCAGAAGCGGGGAGGGATTCATGATCTTCCCCCGTCAGATCAATACCTACATTGCAGACCCGAAACTGCCCTGGGAATATATCTGGATCGAATTTGACGGCATGCGCGCGCGTGAGATCATCGAGACGGCCGGACTGTCGCCCGACCATCCTGTCTATCACGCTGCCTGTAAAGATCTTCGGGAAAATATGAAAGACGAGATGCTGTACATCGCAGAACATCACGATGCTCCGCCTTTTCATCTCATGGGGCATCTCTATCTCTTTATCGACTATCTTTCCCGTTCCTCTTCATCGCAGATCGCAACAAGCGGGCGGGTGAGAGATTTCTATATAAAAGAAGCACTCAACTACATCGAACAGAACTTCCAGAACGATATCTCCGTCGAGAATATCGCTTCTTTCTGTGGACTGAACCGCACCTACTTCGGGCGTATTTTCAAAGAAACTGTCGGGAAATCCCCCCAGCAGTTCCTGCTCAGCTACCGAATGGCAAAAGCAGCGGAGCTGCTCAAGCTGACCGAGCTGTCCATCAGTGATATCGGCAATGCGGTAGGGTATCCTAATCAGCTTCATTTTTCGAGGGCATTTAAAAATGTGTATGGGGTATCGCCGAGAGAATGGCGGAATAAGAATCAGATGATACGGTGAATTCCATATTTCTCTGAGAGATATTTTCTCGGTAAAACGTCCGAAAATCAA
>DWWO01000139.1 GCA_019119675.1 Candidatus Mediterraneibacter faecipullorum
GTGTTACCGCCGTGAAAGGGCGATGTCTTAACCGCTTGACCACGGGGCCAGAATGCATAATACAAAGCGCTGCCACTCCTAGCAGCGCTTTATATCATAGCATAAGAGTAACGATTTTGCAAGCATAATTTCGCGAAACCCGCAAGATCCGCAAGATCCACATTGGAGCCGATATATTTTTCACGCTCTCTCGACATTTTTTGTAGCAACGATATCAACGCCCGTACCTGCTGCATCCGCGATGATCACGTCCCCGATATGTACCGGAGCTTCTACTTCCACACCTTTGAGTGCCTTCACACAATCGAATATCTTTCCCTTGGGAATATCCTCTTTTGTTTTGACCGAAACCATATCTGCTTTTCCGCCGATGACTTTCACTGTAGACGTTACGATCCGGGTCGGGTTCGTTACTTCTTTGCGGGCATACACATCCCCTCTCTTACAGGTATTTCCTGTCACGCTGACAACTTCATTTCCATCCATCTCCACAGTGATCTGGCATCCCATCGGACAGCTGATACATGTCAGTTTTCTGATTTCCATTTCTATGCCTCCTCTATCTTCACCGTGATCGTCTTAAAGTCAGGATATTTTAAAAGCTGTTCTCTCGTCAGTTTAATCTCCTCCATCTCTCCCGGAGCCATGATCTGCCGCTTTCTGTGAATGACACGTTCATCATCAAAATAAGCACTTACATAACAGTTGCTGAACACCGCTCCGACACGGAAACGCACCGTCAGATTCTCATCCATTCGCGCAGGATCGATCGATACCGGAACAGTGTAGCGCACCCCGTCTACAGGATTCAGCCGTATCTCCCGGCCGCTTCCGCTTCCCCGTTCTCCTTTGACATATGCCGCTGCATTCTTTCCCGCTGTTCCCGCCTCTTCGGAGACGAAATCCACAAGATCGTGTACGTGAAGCACGTTTCCGCAGGCAAATACACCTTCAATGTTCGTTTCCAGGCTCTCGTTTACGACCGGTCCCGATGTCACTTTGCTCATCTCCACGCCCATACCTCTGGAAAGCTCATTCTCCGGGATAAGTCCTACCGAGAGGAGCAGCGTATCACAGGAATATTCCTCCTCGGTTCCCGGGATCGGTTTCCCTGTATTATCAACCTCGGCCAGCGTCACACCCTCAAGCCGTTCCTTTCCTTTGATGTCCACAACAGTATGGCTGAGTTTGAGCGGGATTCCGTAATCATCCAGACACTGGACGATATTTCTCTTCAGCCCTCCGGAATACGGCATCAGCTCGGCAACCACCTTAACTTTTGCCCCCTCCAGTGTCATTCGCCTTGCCATGATCAGCCCGATGTCTCCGGACCCAAGGATCACGACCTCGCGTCCCGGCATAAGCCCTTCCATATTTACAAGTCTTTGTGCCGTTCCCGCAGAATAGATTCCCGCCGGACGGTAACCCGGAATATTCAGCGCTCCTCTGGATCGCTCCCGACAGCCCATGGCAAGGATGACCGCCTTTGCCTGGATTTCAAAAAGTCCGTCTGTCCGGTTCATCGCAGTGACCACTTTCTCATGGCTGATATCCATGACCATTGTATTCAGAAAGTATTCTATCCCAAGTACGTTCACCTGATCGATGAATCTCTGTGCATATTCCGGTCCGGTCAGCTCCTCTTTGAAAGTATGGAGTCCGAACCCGTTATGAATACACTGGTTCAGGATCCCGCCCAGTTCCTTATCCCGCTCAAGGATCAGGATACTGTCAATCCCGTTCTTTTTCGCCGCAGCTGCAGCTGCGAGACCTGCCGGACCTCCGCCGATAATAACAATATCATATTTTTTCATACCCGGAGTCTTCCTTTCTATAGTGTATCCTTATTGACGCCCACGACAAGCCTTGAATTTCCGCCCGATTTCGTGATATCCGACATATTCACATGCAGCTCACGGGCCAGGATCTCCATAGTTCTGGGAGAACAAAACCCTGACTGACATCGTCCCATCCCTGCTCTGGTCCTCCGTTTTACCCCGTCCAGCGACCGTGCGCCAAGCGGACGCCGGATCGCATCCAGGATTTCTCCCTCTGTTATCATTTCACAGCGGCAGATGATATTTCCATATGCAGGTTCTTTCCGGATCAATTCAGCCCGCTCCTCTTTTGCCAGTGTATTCGGATTCAGGATACCTTTTCTTGTGCTGATAAAATTTTCCTTTTCCTCTAGTCCCAATTTTTCTCTTAATATTTCTGCCACCATCCCACCGATCGCCGGACAGCTTGTAAGCCCCGGCGATTCGATTCCCGCACAGTCAATAAATCCTTCTGCATCATCCGCCTCCCCAATGATAAACTCTGACCCGTCATCATGGGCACGCAGTCCGGCAAATGATGTAATGACCTGGCGCATAGGAAGATTTTTTACATTCTGCCCTGCCTTTGAGATAACTTCATCCAGCCCCTCTCTGGTCGTGTTTGTCCCCTCTTTATTTTCAATATCAACGGCCGTCGGTCCGATCAGAAGATTGCCGTGTACGGTAGGAGTGACCAGCACGCCTTTCCCATATTTTGTAGGAAGCGAAAAAATCGTTCTGCTGACATGAGTTCCCGCGCTTTTATCCAGCAGGCAGTATTCGCCGCGCCTGGGGGTGATATGGATTTTCTTTTTACTTACCATATTGTGGATTTTATCCGCATAGACGCCCGCTGCATTGACTACACATTTCGCCTGAAACATGCCCCGGTTCGTGTGGATTTCATACCCATTTTCTGTTTTCCGGATATCCAGCACCTCTGTATTAAATCTGAATTCCACACCATTCGTACAGGCATTCTCAGCAAGCGCGATATTCATGCCGAACGGACATACAATTCCGGCTGACGGGGCATACAGGGCAGCATAGACATCGTCTGTAATATTGGGCTCCATTCCGAGAACTTCCTCCCGATCCAGAATCTTCAGTCCTTTCACACCGTTTGCGACTCCCTTGTCATAGAGTTCCTGCAGTCCTGGCATCTCCTCGCCGCTCAGACAGATGACAAGTGAACCAGTCTTCTGAAACGGGAAATCCAGATCCTCAGACAACTGTTCCATCATCTCATTTCCTCTCACATTCAGCTTTGCCTTCAGAGAACCCGGAGCAGCATCGTAGCCTGCATGTACGATCGCACTGTTTGCCTTCGAAGTTCCGCAGCACACGTCCTCCTCTTTTTCCAGCACACATGCCCTGACTTTATATCGGGACAGTTCCCGCGCTGACGCCGCGCCTGAGACTCCTCCTCCTATTATGATCACATCATACATGTTGCTATTTCTCCCTTCATCATTTTCTCACGGCAGTCCTCCTCACTCTTCTTTTGCCCAGCCATAAGCATATTTGACTGCCTTATTCCATCCTTTGATCTTGCACTGTCTGTCTTCTTCACAGATGGACGGACTGAACGTCCGGTCAATCTTCCAGTTCCTGATCACATCCTGTTTGTCCTCCCAGTATCCCACGGCAAGTCCCGCAAGATAAGCAGCTCCCATTGCAGTCGTCTCGACGCATTGCGGCCGGTTCACCGGTGCATTGATAATATCAGCCTGTGTCTGCATCAGGAAATCATTTGCGCTTGCTCCGCCGTCTACTTTAAGGGATGACAGCCTGATTCCCGAATCGGCCTTCATCGCTTCCAGGACATCATTAACCTGATAGGCAATAGACTCCAGTGTAGCGCGGATAATATGATATTTGTTCACTCCCCTTGTGATTCCTACTATTGTTCCTCTTGCATACTGATCCCAGTGCGGCGCACCAAGCCCCGTAAATGCCGGAACAACATAGCACCCGTTTGTATCTTTTTCTTTTTGAGCCATATATTCAGAATCTGCCGCAGAATCAATAAGCCTCATCTCATCGCGAAGCCACTGTACAGCAGCCCCCGCTACAAAGATAGATCCCTCAAGGGCATAGTTGACTTTACCATCCAGTCCCCAGGCTATCGTGGTGACCAGTCCGTTCTTTGAAAATACCGGTTTTTCCCCGGTATTCATAAGGAGAAAGCATCCCGTTCCATATGTATTCTTTGCCTCGCCCGGAGCAAAGCATGTCTGTCCGAAAAGAGCCGCCTGCTGGTCTCCCGCCGCCCCCGCGATCGGGATCGGGCCGCCGAGGAAAGACGGATCGGCTTCACCGTAGATGCAGCTTGACGGTTTTGGTTCCGGCAGCATGCATTTCGGAATATCCAGCTCCGCCAGGATCTCATCATCCCATTCAAGCGTATTGATATTAAAGAGCATCGTTCTGGATGCATTCGAATAGTCTGTTACGTGGACTGCGCCTTTCGTAAGTTTCCAGATCAGCCATGTCTCTACAGTTCCAAACAGCAGCTCTCCGTTCTCGGCTTTTTCCCTTGCTCCCGGCACATTGTCGAGGATCCATTTGATCTTTGTAGCCGAGAAATACGCGTCGATCACAAGTCCCGTCTTTTCTCTGAATTTCTCCGTCAGTCCTTTTTCTATCAGAGAATCACAGTATTCTGATGTTCTGCGGCACTGCCAGACTATCGCATTGTAGACCGGCTCCCCGGTATTTTTATCCCAGACGATCGCTGTTTCTCTCTGATTTGTAATACCGATCGCCGCAATATCTTCTGCTGCAGCTGAGATCATGTTCATAGCTTCTACGGCGACACCGAGCTGGCTCGCCCATATCTCATCTGCATCATGTTCCACCCATCCCGGTTTTGGGAAATACTGTCTGAATTCTCTCTGAGCCACACTGCACATCTCGCCTTTTTCGTTAAACAGGATACATCTGTTGCTCGTTGTTCCTGCATCCAGAGCCATTACATATTTTGCCATGATCACTTCCTCCTTCACGCTTTTATTATATTTTATCATAGAATCTATGATCCGTCATAAAAGAGCCATGAAGTTATAACTACAACTCCATGGCTCTTTTAGTTTGTAAATCTAACTGCAACAACCTATGTTATGATCAAAACTTTTCTGCTTCTTCAAGTATTTTATTTGATGTTTCTTGATTTTCTCCTCTTATCTCGCCTATTGTTCTATCGGCAAAGGCATCATCCGTTGACTTAACTGTGGGGTCTGAAAGGTAAACTGAAGCATACGCTTCATAAAAACACTTTGTAGTATCTGTTAAGTCAGAAAAGTCAGAAAAACAAAACTCATTTAAAAGTTCTGCATATTCTTCAGTATCCCGTTTTATGCCCATATCATGTTCTTCTATGTATTGATCAATGTCTTCCCCTATTTCTTCAATCGTAACGTCATAAGAAAATGTTTCCGGCAATGAACTATTATAAGTTCCAGATGTTTCATTATCCGCTTTCTCTGTTTCCTCTGCACATGCAGTTAACATCAAACCCAAAACACATATTACAGCTGACAAAATTGATAGTTTTCGTTTCATATTAATATCCCTTTCTAATTAACATACTCCATTGAACGTTACATGAGTATAATATCACAATATCAGCATATTTTTGTATTTCGCGTAAACTTCTTTTGCTTTCTCTATTTTATACAATAATACTACAATAATTTTGTATAATTTTTAAAATTCAGCTTTATCGTGCTCTTCCATATATTCAAATACCTTTTTATCACACCTTGACTTTTTATACCACCCAATACCTATCATTAAAAGTCCAACAAAAATTACTACTGTTCTTATTGTGGAATTTGGGGAAAACAAGCAAGATGTAATCAGTCCGGTACCTACACCCGTAAAAAAATCTATGATTGATTTTTCATGCTTTACTGTACCCAAAATTCTTTCTTTATCTATTGCCCTTACCATTCTGGAATCCTCCTTTAACAATATATCAAGAGAAATTTCAAACCGATTACTCATGTCTACAAGCACTTGTAAGTCAGGATAGCTTTTTTCATTTTCCCAATTTGAAACAGTTTGTCAAGTAACATGAAATAACCTGCCAAATTCTTCTTGTGTTAATTGCTGTTCTTTCCGAATATTCAATATTTGATTTCCCAGGTTCATAGCGTCTCACCCTCCTCTATCTTTGTTATTATCCGTTTATATATTCGTCTTTCTTTGAATACTATCATGTGAGAAATAATGTTCAAAGTAAAGCAATTAACTCTTTACATCAGATGTATAGCTATGCAAATAATCTTTGACACGCATTTTTCGTTGCAACTTCCACTTTTTTTCAATTATAACACATATTGTTGGGGATTTAGCAGAAAGGCAGGGTACCGCAAGTTATTGGAATCTATATACAGAACTGCCACTATTTTTATAGAAAGAAAACCTCACATTACATATGTAACATGAGGCTTTGTAAGCTCCCCCTGTTGGACTTGAACCAACGACACTTCGGTTAAC
>DWWO01000140.1 GCA_019119675.1 Candidatus Mediterraneibacter faecipullorum
TCGGATATTTTACTGAGAAATGTCTCTCAGATAAATACGAATTACTCCGTCAATCCTTCTGCTTTGATGACATCAACGACACTATCCACGTATTTCTCGCAGATTTCGTCCGATGCCGCCTCTACCATAACACGGATCACCGGCTCAGTGCCGCTCTCGCGGACGAGGATGCGTCCGTCAGTCCCCAGTGCATCTGCTGCTTTCTGGACTGCTTCTACAACTGCCGGATTCTCTCTTGCAGTTTTCTTGTCTTTTACGCGGACATTTTTCAGAACCTGCGGGAAGATCTTAACCTCATCCGCCAGTTTTCCAAGTGTCTGTTTCTTCTCAAGCATTACTTCCATGATCATCAGTGAGGTAAGTATACCGTCGCCGGTTCTCGCATGCTTACTGAAGATGATATGTCCTGACTGCTCGCCTCCGAGCACAAAACCGTTCTTCAACATATTTTCGTATACGTATTTGTCACCCACTGCTGTCTGCTCATATTTCATGCCGATCTTATCGCAGGCTTTGTAGAGTCCCAGGTTGGACATTACCGTCGTTACGATCGTATTTCCCTCAAGGCGTCCCTGCTCCATCAGATACTTGCCGCATACATACATGATACGGTCGCCGTCTACTACGTTTCCGTTTTCATCTACTGCGATACATCTGTCCGCATCTCCGTCATAAGCAAAGCCGACATCCAGTTTCTTCTCTTTGACAAATTCCTGAAGCACATTGATATGAGTAGAACCGCAGTTCGTGTTGATGTTTGTTCCGTCAGGCTCGTTATTGATCACATATGTCTTTGCGCCAAGTGCATCGAACACGCTCTTTGCTATGGCAAATGAACTTCCGTTCGCACAGTCGAGACCGATGCGCATATCTTTAAATGAACGGGTCGCAATAGAGATCAGATGCCCGATATAGCGGTTTCTTCCTGCGGAATAATCAATGGTGCGTCCGATATTTTCTTTGGTTGCAAGCGGAAGCTCCTCGATCTCACCGTCGATATATGCCTCGATCTTATCTTCAACTTCTGCTTCCATCTTATGTCCGGCACTGTTAATAACCTTGATACCGTTGTCATAGAACGGGTTATGGCTTGCTGAGATCATAATACCACAGTCGAAATCTTCTGTCCTTACGACATATGATACACTCGGAGTCGTCGTCACGTGAAGGAGGTATGCATCTGCTCCTGACGCGGTGATCCCTGCTGCCAGAGCATACTCAAACATATAACTGCTTCTTCTTGTGTCCTTACCGATCACAACTCTTGCCTTGTGGTCCTGTCCGAAGTACCAGCCCAGGTAACGTCCCACCTTAAATGCATGTTCCACTGTAAGTACTACATTGGCCTCGCCGCGGAAGCCATCGGTCCCAAAATATTTTCCCATAATCATAGTCCTCTTACTTTTCAATTATATTTATGCCGGAACAGGAAATTTCATCTTGCATCCCGCCACGTTTCCATTATATTACTATTACAAAATAGTTACAAGTATTTCTTTTCTGTTACAGTTCCCTCAGCCAAACATATCGAAGGTATATGTCAAAGTTTCCCTTCCTCTCTTTACTCTGCATTTTTTTTCAGTTATACTGAATCTGGCACTGATATCGCTTCAGGAAGAACGAACTGCGATATCAATGTTGTATTTCAACTATGACCTGTTACGGAGGATTCTTTATGATCAAATTAATTGCAAGCGATCTGGACGGCACCCTTCTCCACAACGGAGCGCAGGAGCTGTCGTCTTACACGATAGATCTGATACACAGGATTACAGAGAAGGGGATCCACTTTGTTGCGGCAAGCGGGCGCCAGTATGACAACGAACGCCGGCTCTTTACCGATATCAAAGATGAGATATCCTATATTGCTGAAAACGGTTCAATCTGCATTCATCAGGGAAAAGTCATCTCCCGGGGCATTATACCGGACGATCTGGCTTACAGGATCATGCATGAAATCAAAAAGGAACCCGGCTACGAGATCGTTGCATCCCGCGAGGATACTTGTCTGATTGAGGACAATGACCCTGCTTTTGTCAACCATATCGTAAATGTAATGCACAATACAACTGAAATCGTCGATGACATTACGAAAGTCGAGGGACCGTTTCTCAAACTCGCTATCGCAAATATGCAATCCCATGATCTCGGCCCCTACCTGAAGCATCTGCAGGAAATGTTTTCCCCGGCTGTCAAAGTCGTCACATCGGGAAATATCTGGATTGACTTCATTGTACCAGGATACAACAAAGGCACTGCCCTGCAGACAATGATGGACCTCTTTGGTGTAAAACCCGAAGAATGCATGGCGTTCGGAGACCAGTACAATGACGTAGAAATGCTGGAGCTCGCCGGATACGGTTATGCCATGTCAAACGCGGCGCCCGGCATCGCAGGCCACGCCAGATATGTGACAGACTCAGTAGAAGAAGTGCTGGAGGATGTGCTGGCCGGACTATAGTCCGGCTTTCAAACACGGAATTTTTTCTGTACTTCTCTGACAAAATCTTTCCATTTAAAGAGCACAAGTCCCAGCAGAAAAAGCAGGCTGACGCCGGAACATATGACAGAAGGATAAGGCACCGACACCGCACCTGCGATCAGAAGGATAAACGGGATCAGCCCGCACGCTCCTGCCTGCACCAGATAGAAAAGATATTCCGACACTTCCATTTTCCCCGCAGCCGAGATGATCACCATAGACAGCATATTTACAAGTATTGCCAGAGGGATGACAAAATCCACAGACCACCCCTGCCATCCGGTAAAGACATCCCACAGAATAGCACCTGCTGTCACAATGACCAGCTGCCACATCCCGTTTTTCAGAGGATTCTTCCTCTTACGGTAACCGACCATAATGAGCAGCCAGGTGCAGAATACTCCGGCAGTCACATAGCCTGCCCACCAGCGCCCGAACGTCAGAAGGTAGTTAAGCATCCAGCAGATCACGACCGCCGCGGTACATGTAAACGAAAAAATCTTAAGTCCCATAAGAGCTCTTCTGGACGGTTTTTCCTGATATCCCGGGAAATCGTTCTCCTGTATATGACATTCAATCCCGTCGCGCTTCAGTATGCTTACAAAGTTTCTGCATATATTGGGATCTATGATCTTCGAAGTAAGCCCCAGCACCATGGTGTCCCCATATGAACAGGAGCACATCTGCATCTTATCCGTGCTTGCGAAGAAACCGAAACGTTCGATATAATCCTCATATACATCCGCCATCTGGATACGTCCCATATTGGAATACACAGCAGTAATGCTGCGGCCGCCAAGGGTAGTCCCCGCCAGCAGGAACAGGTTCTTGATCTCCAGCGGGACCGCTCGCAGAAACGGATTCTTTTCAAGCCGCACCAGATCATTCATCCGTCCGGAAATTTCCTTTTCTACAGAATCCTTTCCGAACATCTCTTTCATTTTTCCGATAACATCTTCCAGCTTTGTATTTTCATCAAAATCCAGGGCTGTCTCGATCCAGCTCCAGAAATTTGTCATAGATCCTGAGGGGAAGAAGTTCCTCAGATTTACCGGGATCATAAGTGATAACGGACGTTTCAGTCCGCTTTTGGGCACTTCCTCATATATCGCATAGAGAAATGCCGCGGCAAGATAAGCTGTCACCGAAACTCCGTATTCTTTTGCTTTTTTGTGGACTTCCGATGCAGAAAGTATGAGCTCCGTGATCTGCATCTCCGCCTGTTCCAGCCGTTCACCCCTGAGTTGGAATGCTTTACGGGATTTTTTGCTTCTGCTTTTCTTCCCTGTATAATACTGCGAGAAACTGTCCTCCTCATAATCACTGTCTGTCAGTGTTTCTCCCCCGTCTGCCTCCGGGAACTCATGTCCCGGATATGTAAGCGTCAGATAATTTCTCACAAGCTCTTTCAGGAACTGCATGGCGCCTGTTCCGTCTGTCAGCCCGTGAAACACTTCCAGATTGATCCTGTTCTTATAGTAGGTAACTTCAAAGAGCAGCCTTTTCTGGTCGGGGACATAGATCCGGCTGCATGGCGGCCTGTCTTCCTCCCTGACAAGCGCAGGGAGCTTCCTCGGCTCCATATAGAACCAGAACAGGCCTTTGCGCAGCACAGACCGGAAGAGAGGATATTTCTCCATAGTCAGATCCAGTGCACGCTGCAGAGTATCCGCATCTACCGTCTCTTTCAGGACACAGTAGAACCGGAATACCCTGGAGTCCTTCTTCCCGGCAGCCGCCGGAAATGCCTGTGCGGCATTATCAAGTTTTCTCCATCGTCTCTGCCGTTTTTCTTTCACCCTGCCTGTCCCCCTTTCCTTTCCGATTTACAGTCTTTGTTCATTCAATGCCCGTTCCACACTCAGGAACCGGTTAATATGCCTGAAACTCTCCTGCACATATAAATGCTGGATTCCAAGAGCGAAATATCCGTGCAGCGCCCCCTCGATCCTCTCGATGCGCACCCTGCATCCCGCCTGTCTCATCCGCCTTCCGTATTCTTCTCCCTCGTCTCTTAAGGGATCAAACTCTGCCGTCAGGATCAGCGTATCCGGAAGATTCGTATAATCCTCTGCACACAGCGGGGCGAAATAAGGATTTTTCCTGTCTTCAGGCTTACTCTCATATAATTCAAGATAATCTGCCATCTTCTCACTTGTCAACAGATAACCTGTCCCGTTCGTCCGCACGGATTCATAAGGCGAATCTTCTGTATAGCAGTTACTCAGCGCCGGATAAATAAGGATCTGGCGCTGTGGTCTGAAGTCTCCTGTATCTCTCGCTTTCATACATACAGCCGCGGCGAGATTGCCTCCCGCACTGTCTCCCATGATGGTGATCTGCTCCGGCCGTATTCCCGGCAGGATCTCACCGGCAAAAAGTGCTTTGGCTGCTGCATAGCAGTCCTCGAATCCCACAGGGAACCGGTGTTCCGGAGCAAGCCTGTACTCCACGGAGACCACCAGCTGCCCGATGGACTGCGCCATGCGCGAACAGACCCGGTCATAGGTCTCCACACTCTCCGTCGTCCAGCCTCCTCCGTGGAAGAACAAGATCACAGGGACATTTTCATTTCCGGATTCCATGGATGCCTCGTCAGCGAAATACAGGCGGACCGGTACTTTATATTCTTCATTATATATCTCGATATCCAGTTTCTTTACAAAGATCCTCATCGGATCCAGTTTTTTCAGATCTGCGATCCACCTGGCCGACTCTACTTCAATACCGCCGTAGGAGAGCGCCTGGAGGATTGCCTGCATTGTCTTATTCATTTTCTTTATTTCATCTCCACGATCGCATACGGTTTCCCGTCCGCATCACACAGCTCCACCACCGTGCGTTCCTGCTCGGCGGTCATCCTCGGATAGATCATATCTCCGAGCACCGCGGATTTTTTATAATCTACTCTCAGCTGCCGTACCTGTATATCTCCCGGCACCATCTCCAGCGCCATCTGCACATACTGGCAGTTATTGACATGTTCATTCGTATCAATATGGTATTTCCGCACCGGGAAGGGCTCTCCGGCTTTGCTCTGCTCCGGCAGTGCGATCTTCCTTCCCTCATAGGGCATGTCCAGAGGTTCACACGTGCCATACGGATCGATGTGCTCCGCTGTCGGGCGCACCGGCCTGCCTTTCTCGAGATCCATAAATGCCCAGATGGAATTGGCCCGGGCAATCAATTCTCCCGATCCGTCTTTCATATAAAAGTTACGGTTTCCGTAGAGACCTTTGAACTCCGTGGCAAATGTCCCCGTAGTGATCTTCTCGCACATTTGAGGATAGCGTTCTACGATAACCTGCCAGTAGGAGAGCACCCATGCTTTCCTGTCATGTTTCAGCCTGTCCATACCTAGCCCGATTGCTTCCGACTGGAATGTACTGGCATCCTGAAAATAATTGATCAGGGCCGGCAGCGTCATTGTCCCTCTGTGGTCGATCTCACTGTAGCGGACCCTGCCGTCAAATTCATATCTTCCTTTGCTTTTCGCTTCCAGTGTCATTACACTCTCTGCCATCTTACGTCACTCCTTATTCCAAGCTCTGCTTTTGTCATTTATCATCGGAACCGCCCTGAGCCACGTAATCGGACTCCACGGTGATCACACACTCATATCTTGAATCTGCCCCTTTCATCCGTTCAGCCATTCTCAGGGACAGGTCCTCTTTCTTCTTCTCATCATAGTCGATTGGCACGACCATGTCAAAGATCAGATTGATCTGATGCTCGCCGTGTACCACACGGAAATCGTGAAGGCTGCACAGAGGATCCAGGTCGTGCAGTATCCTGACTGCCGTCTCTTTGATCCGCAGGATTTTTTTATTTCGTATTTCCACCGGATCCATATGGATCACAAGGAAAATCCCCAGTTCTTTCGCTGCCTCCCGCTCAATCCGGTCAATAATCTCGTGGGACTGCTCGATATCCACGTCATTAGGCACCTCTGCATGGATGGATGCCATACTGCGTCCCGGACCATAATTATGTACGATCAGATCATGAGTTCCTTCGATCCCGTCGTATCTCTCGACGAAATGTTTGATTTCCTCATATACTTCCGGGTCGATCGCCTGCCCGATCAGTGGCTCCAGCGTATCTCTCGCAATACCCACGCCGGCCCACATAACGACAAGCGCGACGCCCACCCCCACGATTCCGTCGATATTGATTCCTGTCACTGCGAAGAAGATCAGAGACAGGATCGTAGCCGACGTAGTGATCACATCACCCATGGAATCCGTAAATACAGCCATCATCACTTTGGAGTCGATCTTCTCGCCCAGCCTCCGGTTAAACAGACCGAGCCACAGCTTTACAGCGATGGAAAAGATCAGGATAACAACTGAAACAATCTGGAAATTCATTGTCTCCGGATGCAGTATCTTCCCGAAAGAATCTTTCAGGAATGTAAACCCTACTTCAAGTACAAGGAATGATACGACCAGCGCCGCTATATACTCGATCCTCCCGTGGCCGAAAGGATGATCCTTGTCCGCAGGCTTCTCCGCCATCTTCACACCGACAAAACTGATAATGGACGAACCTGCGTCTGATAAGTTGTTAAATGCGTCCGCCGTAACGGACACACTGTGGAGTACAAGTCCTACCACAAACTTTACTGCAAACAAAAAAACATTGCAGAAGATACCCACAATGCTGGCCAGCACTCCATATGCGGTCCGCACGGATATCTTCTCCACATCTTTATAGTCTTTTATAAAATGTCTGATTAAAAATTCTGTCATGGCTCTATTTTCGCCAGAAAAACCAGCTGATCTTAAAGTCTGTATCAGCTGTGATCCTGGAATACTCCTCTTCTGTCAAAACATTTTTCAGTTGCTCTTTTCCCTCATTCGGCACAACTGCATTTACGGTATCCATAAAGCACAGTCCCGGATAAAGCACGCACCACCAGTTGTGGCCTTTGGCCTCACCGATCTCAATTCGAAGAGCCTCATAGTTTCCTGCCGGAAATGTAACGTCCCCATAGCTTTTATCCGGGAACCAGCAGGTTGTCACCGCCGCACTCACCGGATACTCTGCCCCGGCTTCTGCAATGATCCCCCGGCTCACATCCTCTATCTCGTCGATATGCGCCCGCGCCCAGTCTTTTACTGCATCGGCGCTGTCTTCCTCAGGCATATTTTCTTCCATATACTTAAGGACTGCATCCCTCACCTGCAGCTTCAGCTCCTGATCTTCGTCACTGTCGCTGTTAGCCAGCACATGGAACCGCAGCACTTCCTGCGCCAGATGCTCCTGAAGCTTTTCCTGCGCCGCTGCATCCACTCTGAAATATACTCCTGTTGTGATCAGCGCTGCCAGAATGACTGCGAGTACAAAACAGATCTTTACGGCGTGTTTCTCAATCCCTCTATAAATTCTCTCTGACATATCCATATGTAATTCCTCCATATCTTTTCACCTGATATGGAGAGTATGGACAAATCGTGGGAAAATATACGAAAAGGCCTGTAACTTTTTCTGTTATGCTGCCTGCAGATCCGCAGAAACCTTTAGCGGTGCCGCAGTGTATCCCCCACAGTATCCGCCTGATTGGCAATGTGCTGGATCGTGATCTGTGTCGCCTTTTCTTTATCATGTTCCTCGATTGCTTTCATGATCGCCGCATGTTCTTCCAGCAGCTGGGGATGGCACTCTTTTTTCTTCAGATACTCAATGCGGTAACGGTACATCTGCTCTCTTAAGTTGTTCAAAAGCTGGACCAGACGGGTATTGTCCGTGGCAGCGAAGATCACGTCATGAAATGCCTCGTCTGCTTCACCGATCGCTGTGATGTCATCGCTGTCCAGTATCTCGCGGAAATGATCCGCGGCAGCGTGGAGCTCTTTCAGTTTCTCTTTGTCCATCCTCTCGCATGCGAGCTGGACTGCCAGCTCTTCCAGAGCCCCCCGGACCTCGAGCACATCCCGCAGATTTTTCTCCGTGATCTCAGCTACTTCCGCCCCTTTTCTCGGGATCATGAGTACAAGCCCCTCCAGCTCCAGCTTGCGGATTGCCTCCCGGATCGGCGTGCGGCTCACTCCCAGTTTGTTGGCGAGCTGGATTTCCATCAGACGCTCGCCCGGCTTTAATTCTCCTCGCAGGATCGCCCTCCGCAGAGTATTGAATACTACGTCCCGCAGCGGAAGATATTCATTCATCGTAACTTCAAAATCAATCGGCATTGTGATTCCTCCTCACACTGTGTATATTCGTCACATAGACCTGCCTGGTCAGTGCTTTTTCCCTGATGCGTCTCTGAGCTTCACGTGCTCCTGCCCGGCTCTCAAACAGCCCGAATACAGTCGGTCCGCTGCCGCTCATCATTGCGCCCAGCGCTCCGGCATCTTTCATTACCTGCTTGATCTCATCGATGACCGGATGCATCGGGATGGTGACATCCTCAAGGACATTTCCCATACAGCCCGCGATCTTCCTCAAATCCTGCTGCTCCAGCCCTTCTATGATCCCGTCGATATCCGGATGTTCTGTGATCTCTTTTGAATCCAGCGCCTCGTAAACCGTCTTTGTAGACACACTGATCGGCGGCTTCGCGATCAGGACCGTACATTTCGGCATAGCAGGAAGTACCTTCAGTTCCTCACCGATTCCCTCTGCCAGAACTGTCCCGCGCATGATGCAGTACGGGACGTCTGCGCCCAGCTTCACCCCGCGCTCCATCAGGTCCTTCTGTGAAAGACCAAGCCGGAACATCCGGTTCATCCCGAACAGCACCGCGGCTGCATTGGAGCTTCCCCCTGCGAGCCCTGCTGCCACGGGAATGTGCTTTTTCAAAGTGATCTTCACACCTTCGCTGATATGGAACTCTTCTTTCAGCAGTTCTGCCGCCTTGTATGCAATATTGTCTTCACCGACAGGCAGATATCTCAGGTTTGTCGCCACCTCGATTCCCGGTGTGTCTTTCTTCTCTATCTTTACTTCATCATATAAATAGATCGACTGCATGATCATGCGCACATCATGATAGCCGTTCTCTCTTCTTCCAAGTACATCCAATCCCAGATTGATCTTAGCAAGTGCTTTCAATTCGATCTGATTCATCCTGTGTCCTCCATACTATGCAACAGTTCAGCTCATCTGACTGTCAGCTGCCGGATTCTTATGCAAGCATAAATCCGTCTGCTGACATCCGATGGCTGAACTGTTGACTTATTAATACTGTGTTCTGTATCTTGTATACAGTGTGCTTACAGTATACTCACATTTTCCTTAAAAATCAATAGTTTATCCCCTGGTGCGACTTTTTCATCATTTAGCCCATTTATTTCCCTGATTCCGTCGATCGTTGTCATATATTTTTTAGCCAGGCTCCAGAGATCTTCGCCATTTTGCACAATATGCCCGACGATTCCCGGGCGCTCTGACAGTTCTTCCATATCAAGAGGTTCCATACGGACTTCCGTGATCATCCCGACAGGCATAAGCCTGCGCAGGAATACATCAAACGACAAAATAGCTTTGACTTCAACTGCCTCGCTTCCTGCCAGTGTTACGGCCAGCTGCTCTACATGATAAGAAAGGCTGCTGCTCACTTTCTCCGGCATATCGGAATATTGGATCAGCCAGGAAAACGGGATCATCCCCTGCCAGCTTCCGTAAGGTTCCGCATCATCACCCCGCAGATACAGAAAAGACAGATGAAGGATACCCTCGATCTGTATTCCCTCCGACGTATGCTGTTCGCTCTCCACCTGGATGCTGCCTCTGCTGTGGAGGATCTGCAGGACGTCTTCTTTCAGCTCCGGCAGAGACAGTCTTTCCGCTATTTTGCATTTGGACTGATTCTGCATCAGGAGTTCCTCCAGAACGGTATCCTGCGTGTCGAATACACACTGCTGTTCCAGAGAATACATATCGCTCAGTATTTCCGATTCTTCCTCTTCATAAATGTTCATCCTGAGCGCAAGAGTAGCTTCGATTCCCATGACACGCATTTCCCCGTCTTCATCCAGCCGGATGTCAGCCAGCGTATCTTCCAGAGAATGCTGGATATGGTAGTACATATTCTCGGATACGCCGTCGCACAGGACCCGTCCCTCAAAAGGCACACTCTGCTCGATCCAGTCCGCTTTCTCCTCGGCGGACAGATACATGCAGAATACGAGCATCTCGCCTCTGAGCAGAATCTCATCCTGTCCCGTCCGGATATCCAGTTTTCTCACACTGATATCCGTGAGCAGAAGCTGACCGATGCTTTCCTTTGTCCCCGGCAGCGTAACTTCTTCCTTGATCCGGTATGTATCTTTCTTCGACACCGCCAGACGGAGCAGATTCATTTTCCGGGTTTTTCGATAGATTGGTATGTCACTGTCAATATTTTCGGTCAGTTCTTCGTCTCTGATCCACTCTCTCCCAATCTCGATCTCGGCCATGATCTTCAGCCCCAGCTTCCGCGAATGAACAACGGATGCCGTGAATTCTGTCCTTACATTTCTCAGATAGAACGACTCATTCCCGTCACTCTCCGCATACACCATTTCCTCAAATGGCAGTTTTCCTTCCAGCACGGCAGGCTTCGAGTCCCCGGAGGCCGTCATGTACAAGATCGTAAAATACACTTTGCCCGTGATCTTTACATAATTTTCCACCGGCCGGATATCCTCTGTCCTTAGCTCGGCTTTTCCCTGAATGATCCGCTGTACATCCTCCTTCTGGTCCGGTACATTGTAATCCTCGTCCAGATAAAACTGGTCGAAGAGGCTCTTTCCCTCCTGCGTATAATGGATCGGTTTTCTGATCAGCTCCATATCTCTCCTCCTCAATCAAACAAGACGTCTTTGTCAATATATCCAAGCTGCACGACCACATAGGGAAATGTAGTGATCTCCTTTATATCCTCCCCTTTCTCCGGACCGAGAAGATTCGTGCGGATGTGGATCGTATTTTCTGTCTCGTACAGCTCCCGTACAGCTACACTGTAGCCGGTGGTCGGCTGCTCTCCATATCCCTCCGCAAGATAAAGCTGCCCCTGGTCCGCATAGAGTATCTGGAACGGATGCCCTTTCTCTCCTTCGATCATCGTGCTCAATTCTTCCGGTTCATCTTCCCTGTCCACCACAGTGAAATCAAGATCCCGCAGCTTTTGCTCCCCGTCGTATCTGCTGACGCAGCCGGATGCCAGACCGGTAATGAGGATCAGCAGGATCCAGATGTTGCAGGATGCCCTCAGACGTTTCATTTCCCTGTCCCCGCAGCATTTTTCCATATATCATATGAAGCCGCCCCCTCAAATATGTCAATTCGTGTTTGTCAGACTGAATGCCGATGATATAAGGTCCGAAAACAGACGGCGATAAGGCATGGAAATACTTTTTCGAGATGAACGGCATGTGCTTCAGGCTCCGCTCCATAATCTGAGAAAAACTAA
>DWWO01000141.1 GCA_019119675.1 Candidatus Mediterraneibacter faecipullorum
TTGCCCGTCGGATGCCCGCTCGTGCAAGCACGGCGGTCGCCCTCCGGGCGTATCGCGCAAAATAACTCCCGCTTCTCCATAAAGAAGCGGGAGTCATCTATCTCCTCAAAAAATTGGCAATCCGTTTGTAAAGGATAAAAGTAACCCCGCCATTGATTCCAGCCTTGATCAAATTAAATCCGACAATAAATGGCATAAGAGACCACACGGCTTCTGCCGAAACTCCCATAAAAAGAGGAGTAATGACAATATTGGCGCCCATCATAACGACCGCCATGGCAGCCATACCGCAGAGAAGCGATACAACTGCCATGTTTTTTGTCTTCTTGCGACCGTAGATTGACCCGGATACGATGACCAGCATCCCTGTCGCGATCACATGCATCAGGATGCCATAAAGTCCGCTTCCGGAACTCACTGTCAGCCCCTGGATCACAGAAGTTACTACTGTCAGGGCCAGCCCTGCAAGAGGTCCAAAAGCAAAAGTACCGATCAGGATCGGGATGTCTGCCGGATCATATTCCAGAAATGCAACTGCCGGGAAGATAGGAAAATGGATAAGATAAACCAGCGCGACCGATATCGCTACCATCGCTCCCATTTTAACCAGTTTTACTGTTCGCCCTCTCATGACAGACGCATCCTGAAGATCGGGCTGATCTTTTTATAGATAAGGAACACAATAGCGGATACGAGCACGCCTTTCAGGATATTAAATGGTGCAACCGCAAAGAATACAAATGTGGTCAGGCTATTGATCGCCGGGTTCACTGCTGTTCCCATTTCCACAAGAGCATCGATCGGCATTCCGAACGCTGTAGCATAAGTCGGCAGAAGGACAAATGCATTCACTGCGCATCCGATCACCGTCATTGTAACCGTGCCTGCAGCCATACCGATAAGCGCTGTTGTTCTTGTACGTTTTCTCCTGTAGATCAGACCTGCCGGAACACAGAGCGAACAACCGATGATAAAGTTCGCCAGCTCACCTACTCCGGCTGTATCTGTACCTGTAAAAACAAAATTGAGCAGGATCTTTACAAACTCTATGAGAGCTCCTGCAAAGGGTCCCATCGCAAAGCATCCTACCATGACGGGCACCTCGCTGAAGTCAATCTCGTAAAATGACGGAGCAAACGGCAGGGGAATCTCAAAAAGCATCAAAATGACCGCGATTGCCGCAAGCATGCCGATATTCACAAGGGCTCTGACGCCGAACCTCTCCTTCACCTGTGACTGCACTGTTGTTTTTGTTTCTGTACTCATCTTTCTTCTCTCCTTTTTCCGCCGCACATGCGGCAAATTATTTTGAAAAAGGCAATCTTCACGGAAATTTCGTCCATCAGCCGTATCGCGCAAAATAAAACCCCGGAAATCTCTTTCCGGGGTTAATCTCTCATGCAATGGACTGTCGTCTGATACACAAAATATATACGGACGACTATAAATCTCTTCTCTCATCCAGACTATACTGTCGGTACCGGAATTCCTTCTTATCAGAAGGTCACCGGTTCGGCTGCTGTGAAGCAGTTCGCGGACTATACCGCCGGTTGGGACTTACACCCGACCCCGAAGATTTTATTCCTTTTACGTGTACTAATATAACTCTTTATAAGCGCGATTTCAAGTGGGTTTTCGGGATTTGTGAAATTTCTTAATCTTCTGTATCACTTTTTAATATTGATATCTCAGAACTTATATCTCTCCAACATATAAATCGGAACTGTTATAATTTTACCATCTTCTCCACCCTTTGTATTTCCTTTCAGATACAGAAGCCGGTCTGCCTTTCCTGACTGCAGTGCTTTCAACGCGGTTTCAGCTCTTCCTTTTCCGGTCTTCACTTCCACCAGATATCGCCTGTTTCCTTCTAAACTCTGGACGACAAAATCTATTTCACCACCTTTATAGGTCGCAAAAGCAGGTGTTTCAAAAGCAATCTCCGGCGGGAAATCCTGCCTTTTCTTCAGATTAATAAATACATAATTTTCATTAAGTGTTCCTCTCAGGGATCGCTCATCGGTACCTGTCCGCTTCAGATAATAATTCGCTACCCCCAGATCCATAAAATAGCATCTGCCCGCCGATTTAAAGTCCATGATATCCAGTTCAGTTATCTTAGCACAGAAACCAATGATCCCGGAGAAATAAAGCCAGCTTATCGCTCTGTTACAGGCTGCTTTTGTTATATTACTTGAGTAGTCTCTTGTGACGATCTTCTGAAGTTCCTCGCTGATGCTGTCTTCTGCAAGCCCCTTTTTCTCACGGTTCAGTATCCTGCATATAGAGAGGAAAATCTGAGTAAAGACTCTGTTGTCTAAAATATCTGTAAAATATTGGATTGATTCATTTGTAAATGTGTCAATGATCTTAACGAGTTCGCCCTGTGCTTTCTGTATATCTTTTGATTCCAGATATGTCTGTACAACTTTCGGATAGCCGCCCACCTGACAATAAATATCATAGATAGCTTTCAGCTTATCATAGAGGGAATCTTCCTGTACCTCACCTGTTATCTGCATATACTTTTCATAAATCTCTGCATCATATGCTTCCAGAAATTCTTCAAATGACAGCGTATAGATCGTAAGCTTTGTCACGTCTCCGCTTGAAAACCGGAACTCCGGTTCATACACTCTGCCCAGATAACTCCCGGTCACAATAAAGTGACACCGGAACTGTCTTGTAAACTCTCTGATCCGGTTATAAATCTCCGCTGACTCCTGAATCTCGTCAATGATAATAACTGTATCATCTGTATCCTGAAAATCCGGTTCATACAGATGAAAGGCATCATGCAGGGGATGCTCCGGTCTTTTCTGCCCCGGCTGCCACTGTGTAGCCTGCTTATAACAGTCCATGAACTGTTTGCCGCTCAGTTCAAACAGATTAACGTATATTTTATGTGCAAAATTTTCGTCCGCAAATTTATTGATCAGATATGTCTTGCCAACCTGTCTGGCGCCGTTAACCTCAAGCGTGCTGTGGTCAGCATTATCTTTCCACTGTACAAGCCTGTCATATATCTTTCTTTTAAGGTACATCTGTTTCCTCCTGATCTGATTTAAAACTTCCATGTTTCTTTATTATACCAGAGTATCTACCGCTATACATCTATAATTTAAAAATACCCCGTCACAAGGACGAGGTATTTCTTTTACAGAGCTCTTCTGATCTGTTTTTTATTTCATTTGTCGTAAATTTGTCGTAAAACCGACCTTTTTTCATTTCAAAGATGCCTGCAAACGGCGTATTTCCGGGATTCTCTGATTTATGCACTTACTTCCGACCCCGAAGATTTTATTCCTTTTTACGACATATAATATAACTCTTTATAAACAGGATTACAATACTTTTTACGTAATGTTCATAATCCATTCAAAAGTTGAACACACTTTTTACACATCTATTTTCTATACTATAATTGTTCTTAAAAAGAACACTTTTTCATAAACTTTTTCCCCCTTTGAGCCGCAGAAATGTGGCTCTTCCTTTTTTGCGCGATATGCCCGGAGGGCGACTGCCGCACTTGCACGAGCGGGCAGCGGCACTGAATGTCCGATAGACGTTCGCTTATCGCCGACCGGAATGGAGACCATCGGGCAGCAATACTGCGGGATGAGCAAGGTATTTGTATATACAAAAACCGGACACCACACATGATGTCCGGTTTTTTCATATCATGTCACAGATTCAGCTGCACCATCCCCATCACAACACTCTTCCTCTTATCTTTCCCCACAGATGTACCTGCACATAGTCATATGCCCTGTCGTAGATAAGCAGGCCGATCTGCCCGCCCACGATCACACCTGCCATAATCCCGGCAGATAATGCCTGCGCAAAAAGCAGATCGCGGAAAAATATCACGATCGGTATATATATGATATTAAAAATCACATATTTCGCGATCCAGAAAACTTTATATCTCTGCGTCATCTCCGGATGTCTCTCCAGCTTTCTCCACACAGCCTCGATCCCCCAGATATACAAGCCCATAGCCGCAAAAGTAAGCACATAGAATTTATTCGGTGCGGTGATCGCTCCCAACAGGACTGCCGCCAGATAAAAAGCCCCGCCGGTCTTCAGTCCGAATTCTCTCACAACAATTCCCACAAAAAAGGAAGCTGCTGCGAGCAGGAACAATGTACTTGTCTCTATAATGCTGCCAAGAGCCATAAAAACTATGGCAAGAGCCAGCAGAAGTCCTCCTAACGCCACTGTCTTTGCCTTTACATGCATGAACAAAGATCTCCTCCCATACACTCGCAGCACGTATCAGCAAGCCACAGATCACAGCAGAAATTCCCGGTACCGCAGGATGTGTTGCCACCCATGCCATATCCATTCCCATACGGGCTGTTCTGATATCTCCTGCTGCTGAAATCAAGCTGATTTAAAAGTTGTCTGTACTGCATGTTATTTGGTTCCATATTGACCGCCTGCGCTGCGTGGTCTCTCGCCAATACGTTATTACCCAGTCCGGCATTGGCACAGCCGCTCAGATAATACCACAGGGCAGACCGCTCCGACACCTGATCCAACGTATTAAGAGCCTCACGGAAACGTCTGTTATTGATGTAGTTGACTGCCGCCTGAAGCCTCGGATCCTGCTGCGCGCTCTGATAGCCGCCGTACCCTCCGGAATTCCCGTAAGAAGAACCGCCGTAGGAGTATCCTCCCGAGCTGCCGGAAGAAGATCCGCCACCGTAGGAATAACCGCCCGAATTGCCGGAAGCGCGCTCATGCATGATCGTATCATATGCCTCCTGCACTTCTTTAAACTTCTCCTCAGCCAGATCGGCCAGTGGATTGTCCACATTAGCATCCGGATGATATTTCCGCGTCAGGTCGCGGTATGCTTTCTTTATCTCATCATCTGACGCACTCGGAGATACTCCGAGCACCTCATATGGATTTTTATTCATTTTTTCTGATCCTCACTTTTCTTCATCTGTATCTTATTATATCGACTCCACACCCCATCATACAATATATTGCGCAAAATGTCCACATCTACGAGGCATGGAAGGCGTTCAAATTCCGACGTGCCCTCCGCGATCATCATACAGAGTATCTGTTTGATCCTCTGTTCATAGTCCGGCTCTCCGTAAATCTTTCGGAGCGGATTATACCGGTCCTTCTTAAGATCTTCAGGAAGATCCTCATATGCATCCATGAGATAAATAAATTTTCCAAGAAAAAAACCCATTTTCCGAAGGTTTCTCTCCCACATATCTTCTCGATAGAGTAAGAGTTCTTCCATCAGACGTCCGAAGCATCCTGCCGTGCGGTCGATATCCATGCTATTTTCCTTCTCGCATACCGCAAGCTCTGCCAGAGACGTCCGGATTGCTTCGCTCTGCCTGGGATACTGTTCTATGATCTTCTTTACTTTTCCATGGATCACACTCTTAGTCATAAAACTTGTGATCTTCCTGTCATCTCTCCAGTCATCGTCCATATGATAATATGCGAGCAGCACATTCATCGCGGCTGCATAGGATGTGATCTCATTTCTCAACATCATCTGTTTCTTGACCGGATGGACTTTGCACCGGTGCATCTCCATATCTGCAACAGTCTCATACAGCGATGACAGAAGGATAATGGCAAATGTCATATCGTACGTGAGCGTCATCTGCCCCATAAACCCGTACTCCTCTTTCAGCACACGGCAGAGCCCGCAGTAATACGCCCTGTATTTCTTCAAATCTTTGACTTTTAGTTCCGGTTCGCAAATTGTTACATAGCCAAACATATATTGCTCCTGTCTTCATATTTCTGCGCCATTTACTTTTCAAACCGCAGCTTGCCGGTATAATCCCTGCGCAGCAGGGCAGGCCGACCATGTCGGCCCGGATTGCGCTTCGCGCAATCATTATACTGCGTGTGCAGAAAAGGAAGCGGCGCTTTAGCGCCATTTACTTTTCAAACCGCAGCTTGCCGGTATAATCCCTGCGCAGCAGGGCAGGCCGGCCATATCGGCCTGGATTGCGCTTTGCGCAATCATTATACCACGCGTCCGAAATCAGCGATATGATTTTTTTCTAAACATTTTACAAAAATTTAAAAAACCGAGGCTTTCACAAACCCCGGTTAAGTTTCTTTGTTATTATTTTTATTTCTTTTATTCGTTTCTTATTTCAGGTCAAATGATACAAACTTGAAAGCACCTTTTCCTTTAAAGCTAAAGAACAATGCCTGTCCTTTCTTCACATTGTCAAGTTTTCCGACAAAGCCTTTTCCGCCGCCTGCACCAAATACTCTGATCTCGGAAAGCAAAGCTGCATCCGATTCCTCGCCGTCCTTTATGGTTACAACTCCGTCTGCGTTTCCTTTGATATTGATCCGGATCTCTTTCGTATCTGCGAGATCAAAATACTTGTATCCTACGACCGCGCCATCACATACATTCGCTACATACTGATCCGGTCCTTCCTCACGGTCTCCTCCGTCCTGAGTAATATACGGGCAGCCGCCTTTTCTGCGTTTAAGCATGCTCAGGAATTTTGTTCCGTCTTTTCCATAGAGATTACATGCAATGTAAGCGGGATATTTCCCATGCCCCCGGAGCGGCCCGTTATTCAACCCGCAGGACGTCACTTCCGCCTGATAAAACTTGCCGTTCTCAAAACGGATCTTCTCGGCGCACGCCTGTCTGGAAGACTGTTTTCTGTTTGTATGCCTATGATAGAAAATATAATAATTTCCGTTAATCTCGATCAGGCTTCCATGGGTATTTCCCGTATCATTCTTTGCATGATCTACATCCGTAACTCCGGGAAGTCCTATATCACCGTTGCTGATGAGAATGCCTCCGTATTCAAAACCACAGGTAGGATTGTCACTGGTCGCATAGCAGAGCTCATGGCTGTTCAAGGAACTATAAATGAAGTAATAAGTATCTCCAAATTTTCTCATAGAGCTTGCTTCCAGAAACGCATGTCCTTCATACGGCGTTCCGATTGATTCCTTCTCTCCCGCAATACCGATATACTCCGGACCGCTCTTGACCGTAAGCATATCTTTCGGATCGATCTCAAAACACATTGGTCCGTGTTCTGTTGGTTTAGAACCATCCAGCAGGATTGGATTTCCCTGTAAAGCAAAACCTGTATAAAGATACAGCCGTCCGTCATCATCTCTGAAAATACCCGGGTCAAACTGGAAAGGTTCATTTTTCTTGCCTATGGGCACTTTATCCGCATACTGTACATATCCGTAAAATTCATACTTTCCAGCCGGTTTATCGCATACCGCCACAGAAATCATCTTCGTACCGCCCATAAAATAGTACAGATAATATCTGCCATCATCGCCCTGCACCATATCAGGCGCTGCCAGGCCGTTCGTCAAGCGGATCTTCGGCGCCGCCGGATCCTGCTCTCTCTTGTAGATGCAGCCCTCATAACGCCAGTTTCCAAGATCATCAACCGGGGCAGACCAGCACACATAATCGCCAAGACAGAAATTCAGTCCGTTAAACAAATCGTGAGAACCGTAGATATATACTCTTCCGTCCACAACATGCGGTTCTCCGTCCGGAACATACTCGTAGCTTGGCAGGTACGGATTAAACGCCTGTTTCTTCTCCATTTCCCATTCCTCCTCTGTCTGATTTACCAAAAATATTATCTTCATTGGGGAAAATTATAGCATCTTCTACAATCCGTCTTATCTGACCGGCGCAAACCGTCCGGATACTGCCGTAAACGAATGCCGTCTATGCTTCTTCATAAAACTTCCGAAGGAAATAAGTAGGTGTACAGCTCCATGCGTGGCAAAAACTGTTCATCATCACTGATCCGTAGGGAGACTCATATTTATTGTATGGATTATACACTTCCCAGAAAGTGTCTGCACCGTCATGTACCATCTCTCCCCAGTATTTCCTGATCTCTCCCAGTGCCCATTCCTTTTCATCGGAACGTATCAGGGCATCGATATAGTGATGATACATATATGGCGTCACCATCTGAATACGGGGATTTACGTTGATCGTTCTTAAAATCAGCTCCCTGTTTTTCTCTTTTGGAAATACTCTTGCGAGAATCATCCAGACCTGTGTTACCCATGAAATCTGCCGCTCACTTCCGCTCACAAAGAGCTGCCGCTTTTCATCCCAGAAATGTTCCACTGCGCTTTTCTTAAGCTCTTCTTCTTTTCGGGCCAATTGACCGATGCGCTCTGTATCTCCCATATATTTTGCCAGACGGATTCCATATCGTATCGCATAGATCAGTATCGCAAGGGATGCTGCCTGTTTATTCAGTCCCTCGCCCCAGTCCACAAAGCACCAGAATTCGTCACTCCGGTCAGGAATCACATTGTCTTCATCCAGGTAGTCCAGACCGATCTCAATCTGGCGGACTGCCATTGGATAAAGCTCCCTCAATGTCTCCTCATCCTTTGTCTCTTCGTAATAATCGAGAAGAGCCGAGCCGTACAGCAGTGCAAAATCAAAGAGATAAGTATCATCCGGCTCAGGCTGTGGTTCTGTAAAAAGGCATGCTGAAATTTTGCCTTCATTGAATGTCATTCCCCCAAAAAGATAGAGACATCTCTTCACCAGATCATAATTTTTAAAGGTCACATAATTCGCCCGCGCCTGGAGCCTGAAGTCCCCCAGCCATAGACGGCGGTCACGTTTCGGTCCGTCCTCAAACACATCCTGCATACAATTCTGGAGTGTCCTGATCGCAACATGGTCAACCTTCCGGAGCAGCGGATCTTCCATCTTCAGGGGAGAAATATCATCCTGACATACAGATGATACCGCCTTTACATACACGTCATCGACCACTACGGAAAACTTCATGGATACATCGATCACTTTTATCTCCAGATAACGGAAAGCATATCGTCTCGGAAGGCTTAACTCTGCCGGCAGGATATCTACATGAATATACTCCTCCTGGATCCAGCTTTTACTGATCCAGCCGTCATATTCTGCCGGATCCGCTCCCAGCTCCTCAATCCTTTCCGCAAATCTCAGATAAATATATGCCGGTGCATCCTGATGACTGCCCGCACTTGACAGTCCCAAAGTTACATATCCGACCTGATGATCACCAAAATCAAGAACAACCTGATCATTTCTTTTAAACTGCTTTTTATCAAGCACCCGGAGATTCTGCGGTCTTACCAGTTTCTCATGGAGTCCGGGTTTTAATCTTTCTGCTGTTTTCAAAAATTTCTCATTCTTATGTACTTCAAATTCGTCCAAAATGCATACTGCTGCCATAACGATCCTGCCTCCTACCTGTTATTCTCTATCCAATTCTATCGTCATGCCTCTCCGGTGTCAAATGAACCTTCAATTGTTAACCATCACAAAAATTTTAGTTGACATTCTCCATTTTATTCATTATACTGCTAACCGAAACAATATTTCATATATGAAAGGGTTATGACCATGAAAGACAATGCTAACAGTATATATGACCAGACTGGCAAGACAAGGAATATGACCGTAATCGGTCTTGTAACAGCCGTAATCTGCATCGCTGCCCCATTTTCCATCCCGATTCCTGTCAGTCCTGTACCTCTCTCTCTTACAAACTTTATGATCTTTCTGGCAGTTTACATACTGGGAATGAAATCCGCCTCAGTCTGCGTGATCCTCTATCTTATACTCGGAGCTGCCGGACTTCCGGTTTTCTCTTCATTTAGCGGAGGACTCGCAAAACTCGCCGGACCGACGGGCGGCTATCTGGCCGGCTTTATCCTGCTTGCATTGCTCCAGGGCTTTTTCCTTGAGCATTTCCCGGAGAAAAAATACGCCGCCGTCCCGGGGATGATCCTCGGAATGGCGGTATGTTATACTTTCGGAACAACGTGGCTGGCCTGGCAGACAGGACAGAGCTTTACTGCATCCCTGTCCCTCGGTGTACTGCCGTATCTGCCGGGCGACGCAGTAAAGATCATTGCAGCTGCAATTGCCGGACCAAAACTGAGGGCTGCAGTAAAGAAACAGAGACGCTAAAATAATAAAATTTCGTATTTATCGGAGTGAATGCCGATGATATAAGATCCGAAAAAGAACGGAGATGAGGCACGGAAATACTTTTTTGAGAGGACCGGCATGTGCTTCAGGCTCCGCTCCATAATCTGAGAAAAA
>DWWO01000142.1 GCA_019119675.1 Candidatus Mediterraneibacter faecipullorum
ATGTTGGGGGCAAAAGCCCCCAACGATAATTTATTATAAACCAGATCAGGAGTTTTCTCAAGACAGCAGATTTATGTCTGCAGGAGTGACTTCGGCGAATTTCCCAACGAAAACTTGCCGTCCTCCTTTATACATGGTAGAATATCTTTCATACGGACGAAGAGGAGTGTGGAAGATAGTGAAGACTTTACTGGAACTTATTACAATAGAGATGGAGGAGGCTTTTGCAAAGGCAGGTTATGACAAAGAGCTTGCGAAAGTGACTCTTTCCAACCGCCCGGATCTGTGCGAATATCAGTGCAACGGAGCGATGGCGGGAGCAAAGAAATATAAGAAAGCGCCGTTTATGATCGCGGAAGATGTGGTCACGTATCTGAAGGACAGTAAATATTTTGAGTTGGTAGATGTAGTGAAACCAGGATTTATCAACCTGAAGCTGTCCAAAGAGAGCGTAGCATCTTACCTGAATGATATGGCTTTGGAAGAAAAGCTGGGGGTTGAGGATGAAAAGGTCCCTAAGACGATCATGATCGACTACGGCGGTCCGAATGTTGCAAAACCGCTGCATGTAGGTCATCTGCGTTCTGCGATCATCGGGGAGAGTGTAAAACGGATCCTGCGTTATAAAGGAAATCAGGTGATCGGGGATATTCATCTCGGCGATTGGGGATATCAGATGGGACTGATCATTACGGAGCTTAAGAAGCGTCAGCCGGATCTCCCGTATTTTGATGAGTCTTACGAGGGAGAGTATCCGGAGGAGGCTCCGTTTACCATCGGGGAGCTGGAAGAAATTTATCCGACTGCAAGCGCATACGCGAAAGAACACGAAGATTACAGAGAAGAAGCATTGCATGCTACCTATCTTCTCCAGAACGGCTACCGAGGATACAGGGCAATCTGGAATCACATTATGAATGTGTCAGTTGCTGATCTGAAGAAGAACTATGAAAAACTGAATGTAGAGTTTGACCTGTGGAAAGGCGAGGCAGATGCCCAGAAGTATATCCCGGATATGGTACAGATGTTAAAGGATAAAGGCTATGCCCGCTATGACGACGGTGCACTTGTTGTTGATGTGCAGGAGGAGACGGATAAAAAAGAAGTTCCGCCGTGTATGATCCTGAAATCTGACGGAGCTGCGCTGTATGATACGACGGATCTTGCTACTTTGGTGGAACGTGAAGAAGACTATAAGCCGGACGAGGTGATCTATGTAGTGGATAAGCGTCAGGAGCTCCATTTTACTCAGGTGTTCCGCTGTGCGAAGAAGGCAGGCATTGTGCGTCCTGAGACAGAACTTAAATTCCTCGGTTTCGGTACGATGAACGGTAAGGATGGCAAACCGTTTAAGACACGCGAGGGTGGTGTCATGCGTCTGGAGAATCTGATCCGTGAGATCGATGAGGAGATGTACCGGAAGATCATGGATAACCGCACGGTAGAAGAGGAAGAGGCGGAGCGTACCTCGCGGATCGTCGGCCTTGCGGCTATCAAATACGGCGATCTTTCCAATCAGGCGTCAAAGGATTATATATTTGATGTAGACAGGTTTACTTCATTTGAAGGGAATACCGGACCGTATATTCTCTATACGATCGTGCGTATCAAGTCTATCCTGAATAAATATCAGGAAAGCGGTGGAAGCCCGGAAGGACTGAAAGTACGTTCTGCTGAAAATGAATATGAAAAAGCGCTTATGCTCCAGGTACTCAAGTTTAATGACGTGTTTGATGCAGTTTATGAGGAGACGGCGCCTCATAAACTCTGTGCATATATTTATGAACTTGCCAATGAATTCAATAAGTTTTACCATGAGACAAAGATCCTGTCTGAGGAAAATGAGGAGATAAAGTCGGGGTATATTGCACTTTTGATGCTGACAAGACGTGTGCTGGAGACGTGTATCGGTCTTCTCGGATTTGAAGCGCCGGAAAGGATGTAATCATACAATGACAGAAAAACTTTTTTATCAGGACAGTCATCTTGCGGAGTTTGAGGCAGAAGTCCTGTCCTGCGAGCCGATGACCCCGGATATCCTGCCGGGATGCAGCGGCGGTTTCGCAGCAGAGCTTGACCGCACGGCGTTCTTCCCGGAGGGAGGCGGCCAGTATGCGGATACCGGAGTGCTGGGCGGCATCAGAGTTATGGATGTGCAGGAAAAAGACGGACGGATCCTGCATCTGCTGGAAAGCCCTCTGGAGCCGGGAACCTGTGTGAAAGGCTGTATTGACTGGGAAGAGCGGTTCATGAAGATGCAGCAGCACAGCGGTGAGCATATTGTATCGGGACTTGTGCATTCCACATTCGGGTATAATAATGTGGGCTTCCATCTGGGAAGTGAGGACTGTACGATGGACTTTGACGGGGAACTCACAAAAGAGCAGCTTGTACAGATTGAACGGGAGGCAAACCGGGCTGTGTGGAAGAATCTGGAGATACAGACACTCTACCCGTCAAAGGAGGAGCTTGCCGGCATGGAATACCGGAGCAAGATTGAAATTGAGGGACAGGTGAGGATCATTGTGATTCCGGGATATGACGTGTGTGCATGCTGTGCTCCCCATGTGTCTCAAACCGGCGAGATCGGTCTGATCAAACTGACCCATGTGCAGCGGTATAAGGGCGGTGCCCGCGTGACAATGCTCTGCGGCGGAAGGGCGCTTCAGGACTATGAGACGAAACAGGAGCAGGCGGGAGAGATTTCTGCCCTGCTGTGCGCAAAGGAAAATGAAATCGCAGAGGCGGTGCATCATTTGAGGAATGAGGCGGACAACCTGAAGTATGAGCTGGGAGAGAAAGAGAAAAAACTGATCGCTCTCAAAGCGGAAATGATTCCCAAAAACGGCAAGCCGGTGTGCATTTTTACAGAAGATATCGAGGGGGACTCTATGCGTCTTCTCATGAACCTGGTGCTTGAGGCCGGACATAGCGTGTGTGCAGTATTCCATGGAAATGACAGCGACGGTTACCGTTATGTGATCGGCAGCCGGGCACAGAATATGCGTGAACTTGTAAAAGAATTCAATGCAGCATTTAACGGGCGCGGCGGTGGAAAACCGGAGATGGTACAGGGAACAGCCCGGGGATGTGAAAGTGAGATGAGGATGTGGATCCTGGAGAAAGCAGGTGAGGTGTAAATGAATCAGATTTACCGGAAAAGTCCTTTCTGGAGTCTTGCAGGCCCCATGTTCGGATATCTTGCGATTCAGTTTGCGGTTCAGTTTGCAGCTCAGCTTGTGATAGAGATGCCATACGCTATGCGGGCGTACGCAGAGATTCTGCGAGGCAGCGGTGATACAGTTCCGTCCATGCAGGAACTGCTGAATTCCTATATGCAGACACTTGAGCCGGCTTTTGAGGCAATCGTACGATACCAGATTGAGATTGCGACGCTTTCGGCGCTTGGTACGATCGTACTGACGGGGATACTGTTTGCCCGTGACAGGAAACTGGAACAAAAGGCAGGCGTCATACTTCCGGAGAGGGCTCCGCTGTCAAAATACTGGACAGTGGTCATTTTCGGAATTGCCGGATGTATTGCTGCCACCTGTCTGATGGCAATGGTGCAGCTGGCGTTTTATGACGAGCAGTATCAGCAGACTGCACAGATCACATATTCGGCAGGTTTGCTTGTACAGATCATCGGACTGGGGATCGTTACTCCGGTGGCGGAAGAACTGATGTTCAGGGGAGTTTTGTATAAAAGATTCCGCGAGCGGCAGGGATTTTGGTATTCGGCTCTCTGGTCATCGTTGCTTTTTTCTTTTATGCACTCGAATACAACGCAGATGGTCTATACATTCCTGCTGGGAGTGCTGTTGTCGTATCTGTATGAAAAGTTTGGATCTTTCAAAGCGCCTCTGGTTCTTCATATCCTGCTTAATACAGGGTCAGTAGTTTTTACAGAACTGGGAGTATTCCGTTATCTTGCAGGCAGCCCCGCGCGGATGGCAGGGGCGGTCATAGCAGGAGCATTCCTTTGCTCGGTGATGTTTGTGGTGATCCAAAGGATGCCGGTGAGGATTGAAAGCCGTCTGAATACAAATGATACTGACAGACATGATATGTTTTCGTGAATATTGAGTTGCAGAGGCTTTGTTTTTATAAAAAAACAATTTTAAATTGTGTGCGGCAGAAGTTTACTTCTGCCGTGTTTTTTTATGTAGAAAAGAGAAAATCAAGCGAGAATATTGAGAAAACTATATATAACAGAAATTATTCCTAATGATAATGTGAAAACTAAATTATCTGAAAATATATAAAAAATAATAATATATTCAAATAATCAGACAATTTTAAAATATTTCTTATTTACAAACGAAAAAAAATCGTGTATAGTCTTTGCATAAAATGAAAAGGAGAGGACAGCGATCATGAGAAGAGCAATTGAAACCCTTCAAAATGAGGGACAGCAGAATGTAACCGCACAGAGCCGGGATGTTCAGAGTGAAACTGTGCAGAATGATATCCCGCAGGGGCTTTACCGCGAGAGTTTTGAACACGACAACTGCGGTATCGGTGCGATCGTAAATATTAAGGGCGTGAAGAGCCACAGCACAGTTGCCGGAGCGCTTAAGATCGTAGAGCACCTGGAACACAGAGCAGGAAAGGATGCAGAAGGAAAGACCGGAGACGGTGTCGGTATTCTTCTGCAGGTATCCCACAAGTTCTTTCAGAAAGTCTGTAAGCCGCTGGGCATTGACCTGAAAGGAGAGAGGGATTACGGAGTCGGGATGTTCTTTCTGCCGCAGGATGAGCTGAAACGCAATCAGGCGAAGAATATCTTTGAGGTCATTGTTAAGAAAGAAGGACTGAATTTCCTCGGCTGGAGAGAAGTGCCGGTACATCCGGAAGTACTCGGAAAGGCCGCTGTTGACTGTATGCCGTGCATCATGCAGGCGTTTATCGAGCGCCCGAAGAAGATCGAAAAGGGGATCGACTTTGACCGCCGCCTCTATGTGGTCAGACGTGTGTTTGAGCAGAGCAGTGATGATACATATGTAGTATCTCTTTCCAGCCGTACGATCGTTTACAAAGGAATGTTCCTTGTAGGACAGCTCCGCCAGTTCTTCGGGGATCTGCAGGATGAGGATTATGAGTCCGCTATCGCAATGGTACATTCCCGTTTCAGTACGAACACAACTCCGAGCTGGCAGAGAGCACACCCGAACCGTTTTATCGTGCACAACGGAGAGATCAATACAATCCGGGGTAATGCAGATAAGATGCGTGCACGTGAGGAGACGATGGAAGCAGGAAAACTTAAAGGTGAGCTGCACAAGGTCCTTCCGGCGATCAACACTTCCGGATCGGATTCAGCCATGCTTGACAACGCGCTTGAGTTCATGGTAATGAGCGGTATGGATCTTCCGCTTGCAGTGATGATCTGTATTCCGGAGCCGTGGGTGAACAACCGCAGCATGTCCCAGAATAAGAAGGATTTCTATCAGTATTATGCGACCATGATGGAGCCGTGGGACGGCCCGGCTTCGATCCTGTTCTCTGACGGAGATGTAATGGGAGCGGTGCTTGACCGCAACGGCCTTCGTCCGTCGAGATACTATATCACGGACGATGATAACCTGATCCTCTCTTCGGAAGTAGGAGTGCTGGATATCGATCCGTCCAGGATCCTCGTGAAAGAACGTCTGCATCCGGGCAAGATGCTGCTTGTAGATACGGTCGCCGGAAGGGTGATCGATGATGAGGAACTGAAAGAGAAATATGCAAATGAGGAACCTTACGGAGAATGGCTGGACAGCAACCTGATCCAGCTGAAAGATCTTCCGATCCCGAACAAGGATATCCCGAAGTACACAAAAGAGGAATGTACCCGTCTGCAGAAAGCTTTCGGTTATGCGTATGAGGATGTGAGGAGTTCTATCCTTACGATGGCGAAGAATGGCGGAGAAGGAATCGCTGCCATGGGCATTGATATACCGCTTTCTGTTCTTTCTAAGAAGAGGCAGCCGCTGTTTGGCTATTTCAAACAGTTATTTGCACAGGTCACAAATCCGCCAATCGATGCGATACGTGAGGAAATCGTTACTTCCACCACGATTTATGTCGGAAAGGACGGAAACCTGCTTGAGAAAAAAGAAGAAAACTGTAAGATGCTGCGGGTAAATAATCCGATCCTGACAAATACAGACCTCTTAAAGATCAAGAATATGAAGGTGGAGGGATTCAAGGTGGCTGAGATTCCGATCACTTACTATAAGAACACAAGTCTCGAGAAAGCTATCGAGTATCTCTTTGTAGAGGTAGACAGAGTGATCCGCGGCGGAGCCAATATCCTGATCCTGACAGACCGCGACATGGACGAATATCATGTGGCGATCCCGTCGCTTCTGGCAGTATCCGGCCTCCAGCAGCATCTGGTACGCACGAAGAAGAGAACATCCGTTGCAATGATCCTGGAGAGCGGCGAGCCGAGAGAAGTGCACCACTTTGCAACACTGCTGGGTTATGGTGCCTGTGCGATCAACCCGTATCTGGCTCACGAGTCCATCCGGCAGCTGATCGAATCCAGACTGCTCCACAAAGATTACTATGCGGCTGTAGATGACTACAACAGCGCGGTGATCCACGGGATCGTCAAGATCGCATCTAAGATGGGTATCTCAACGATCCAGTCCTATCAGGGAGCAAAGATCTTCGAGGCAATCGGACTCAAGAAAGAGTTTATCGACCGCTATTTTACAGATACCGTAAGCCGTGTGGGCGGTATCGGCATTGAAGAGATCGCGGAAGACTACACTGCATTCCATACACAGGCGTTTGATCCGCTGGGACTTGATGGTGATATGACACTTGACAGCGTGGGACGTCACAAATATAAGAGCGGAGGAGAGGAACACCTCTATAATCCGCAGACCATCCATATGCTCCAGCAGTCCACAAGACGCGGCGATTACGATATGTTCAAACAGTATACAAAGATGGTGGATGAAGAAGGAGAAAAGGTCAACTTGAGAGGACAGCTCGACTTCAATTATCCGAAGAAAGGTGTTCCGCTCGAGGAAGTGGAGAGCGTGGATTCCATCGTTACCAGATTTAAGACAGGAGCTATGTCCTATGGTTCTATCTCTAAAGAAGCCCATGAGACACTTGCCATCGCCATGAACCGTCTTCACGGAAAATCCAACTCCGGTGAAGGCGGTGAGGAGATCGAGAGACTGGATACAGACCGCTGCTCCGCGATCAAACAGGTGGCATCCGGTCGTTTCGGCGTGACCTCCAGATATCTTGTGAGTGCGCAGGAGATCCAGATTAAGATGGCGCAGGGGGCGAAGCCGGGCGAAGGCGGACATCTGCCGGGCGGAAAGGTTTATCCGTGGATCGCGAAGACCCGCCACTCGACACCGGGCGTGAGCCTGATCTCACCCCCGCCGCACCACGATATCTATTCCATCGAGGATCTGGCGCAGTTGATCTATGATCTGAAAAACGCCAATAAAAAGGCGCGTATCTCTGTGAAACTTGTATCTGAAGCAGGTGTCGGAACCGTAGCCGCAGGTGTGGCGAAGGCGGGCGCAGGTGTGATCCTGATCTCCGGTTATGACGGAGGAACGGGAGCGGCGCCGAGAAGTTCTATCCAGAATGCGGGGCTTCCGTGGGAGCTGGGACTTGCAGAGACACACCAGACCCTGATCCAGAACGGCCTGCGTGAGCGTGTCCGCATTGAGACGGACGGAAAGCTCATGAGCGGAAGAGACGTTGCCATCGCGGCACTGCTCGGAGCGGAAGAGTTTGGATTCGCTACAGCTCCGCTTGTGACCATGGGATGTGTCATGATGCGTGTCTGCAATCTGGATACCTGTCCGGTAGGTGTGGCGACACAGAACCCGGAACTTAGGAAACGCTTTGCAGGAAAACCGGAATATGTAATGAACTTCATGCGTTTTATCGCGGAAGAACTGAGGGAATATATGGCGAAACTGGGCGTGCGCACGGTAGATGAACTGGTAGGGCGCACAGATCTGCTGAAAGTAAAAGACGAGCCGACTTCTGACCGTGCGGCGACACTGGATCTCTCTGGTGTGCTGTATAATCCATATGCGAAGCAGAAGAAAGGCATGATCTTCAATCCGAAGAAAGTGTTTGACTTTGAACTTGAGAAGACACTGGATGAGAAAGTCCTTGTAAAACAGCTTCTTCCTGCGCTTGAGAAAGGACAGAAGAGAGGCCTTGAGGTCGACGTCACCAATACCGACCGTACATTCGGTACGATCTTCGGCTCTGAGATCACAAGGAGATATCCGGAAGGACTGGAAGACGACAGCTTCGTAATTAAGTGTAAAGGTGCAGGCGGACAGAGCTTCGGCGCATTTATCCCGAAAGGACTGACACTGGAGCTTGTCGGGGACAGCAACGATTACTTTGGAAAAGGTTTGTCCGGAGGAAAGCTTGTCGTATGCCCGCCTAACGGAACGAAGTTTAAATCCGATGAGAACATTATAATAGGAAACGTTGCATTCTACGGAGCAACAAGTGGAAAGGCATTTGTAGGCGGCGTTGCAGGAGAACGTTTCTGTGTAAGAAATTCCGGTGTGCGTGCGGTTGTAGAGGGCGTGGGCGATCACGGATGCGAATACATGACCGGCGGATGTGTCGTTGTGCTCGGAAAAGTCGGCAAGAACTTCGCGGCAGGTATGAGCGGCGGTATCGCATATGTCCTTGATATGGACAGCACGCTCTATACAAGAGTCAATAAAGCTATGGTCAAGATCCAGCGCGTGACTGATAAATATGATGTGCAGGAGTTAAAGGGCATGATCCAGGAACACGTATCATATACGAACTCAGAAGTAGGAAAACGGATTCTGGATCACTTTGAAGATTATCTTCCGAAATTCAAGAAGATCATCCCGGAAGATTACGAGAAGATGATGGCCGCGATCTTCCAGATGGAAGAAAAGGGCTTAAGCAGGGAAAAAGCACAGATCGAAGCATTCAATAAGATCAAAAACGGAAGATAGGAGGCGCGAAAAAGTGGGAAAACCGACAGGATTTATGGATTATGCAAGAAAAGACAAGACAGCGGAACAGCCGCTTGAGAGAATTAAGCATTTTAATGAGTTCTATACGCCTCTTCCGAAAGAGGAACAGGAACTGCAGGGGGCGCGGTGTATGGCGTGCGGCGTGCCGTTCTGCCAGTCAGGCTTAAACCTGATGGGGATGGCCAGCGGATGCCCGTTGCATAACCTTGTGCCGGAGTGGAACGATCTGATCTACAACGGCAACTGGGAGGAGGCATATTACCGTCTGGCGAAGACAAACAACTTCCCGGAGTTTACTTCCCGGGTATGTCCGGCCCTCTGTGAGAATGCGTGTACGTGCGGACTCAATCAGGATCCGGTGGCGTCAAAGAGCAACGAATATGCCATCATTGAAAATGCATATGACAAGGGATATGCAAAAGCCCGTCCGCCGAAAGTGCGCACAGGTAAAAAAGTAGCTGTCATCGGTTCTGGACCGTCCGGACTGGCGGCGGCGGACCTTCTCAACAGAAGAGGCCATCTGGTTACAGTGTTCGAGCGTGAGGATAAACCGGGCGGACTGCTCCGTTACGGCATTCCGAATATGAAGCTGGAGAAGCAGTACATTGACAGAAAGTTAAAGATCATGGAGGAAGAGGGCGTTGAGTTCCGCGTGAACTGCAATGTAGGGAAAGATGTAAAACCGGCTCAGCTCTTAAAAGAGTATGACCGCATCGTCCTCGCCTGCGGTGCGTCCCATCCCCGCGATATCAAAGCGACGGGGCGGGATGCTGAGGGAATCTATTTTGCAGTAGATTTCCTGAAGTCTACGACGAAAGCACTCTGGTCTCACGATATGCAGCTTAAAGATGGAACATACATTTCTGCGAAAGGAAAAAATGTGATCGTCATCGGCGGCGGAGATACGGGAAATGATTGTGTCGGAACTTCTATCCGGCATGGCGCGAAGTCCGTGCTCCAGCTGGAGATGATGCCGAAAGCTCCGGATCAGAGAACAGAGACAAATCCGTGGCCGGAGTGGCCGAGAATCTGCAAGACGGACTACGGCCAGCAGGAAGCGATCGCTGTGTTCGGGCATGACCCGCGCGTGTACCAGACGACCGTCAAAGAGTTTGTAAAAGACAAAAAAGGCAAACTCTGTAAAGCTGTTCTCATTAAGCTGGAGAGCAAGAAAGATGAAAAGGCCGGCAGGATGTATATGGCAGAGATCCCGGGCAGCGAGTATACAGTGGATGCTGATCTTGTACTGATCGCGGCCGGATTCCTCGGAAGCGAAGAATATGTAACAAAATCGTTCGGCGTGGAAGTCAATGAGCGTACGAACGTAAAGACCGAGCCGGGCAAATATGCGACAAATATCAAGCATGTGTTCACAGCCGGCGATATGCACAGAGGACAGTCGCTTGTCGTGTGGGCGATCCGCGAGGGACGCGAGGCGGCAAGAGAAGTGGACGAAAGCCTGATGGGATATACGAACCTGAATATACAATAACTGATAAATGCAAAAAACAGTTCCGCCGCAGTGCGGAGCTGTTTTTTGTGAAAAAATGCTGTTTTCTGTTGAAAAAGCAGTGCTTCTGCTGTATGATGTTTCTATATGAAAGCTGAGAACAAGATATAGATACAGAGGGTGAGTACATGAAATTCAGAAAAGTAAAACAAGTGCTGATCGTTTCGGCGCTTGTCTGCAGTATGTCGGCCGTACCGGTATATGCAGCGCCGGAAGGGTCGATAGACAGTCTTGAAGATGAGCAGTCAGAATTGAAAGATCAGAAGAATGATGCCCAGGATGAACTGAATAGTCTGCAGACGCAGTTGGAAACACTGTTGTCCAAGGTGGCGGAACTGGAGGATAAACTGATCAGTACGGGACAGAAGATCAGTCAGGCGAAAGACGATCTCGTTGTTGCCGAAGAAAAACGGCAGGATCAGTATGATTCTATGAAACTGCGGATCAAATATATGTATGAGTCAGGCGGAGATACTGCAGCGTTGGAGAAAGTGCTTACCTCCGGAGATATTACAAGTATGCTGACGCAGGCGGAGTATTCACAGCAGGTACATAATTATGACCGCGCACAGCTCAAAGAATATGCGGATACGGTGCAGGAGATACAGGATCTTGAGGATACGCTTGAAACGGAAATGACGGATCTGCAGGCTCTTGAAGCGGACTACCAGGAACAGCAGGATGAGCTGAATACAACGATCGCATCCAAACAGGATGAAATATCAAACCTCGACGGCATGATCCAGGAAGCGGCAAGAAAGATCGTGGCAGAGAGACAGCGCCAGGAGGAAGAAGCCAGACAGCAGCAGGAAGCAGCGTCAAATGACAGTAATGGAGGAGAACAGGATAACGCTCCGGCGGACAGTCCGCAGACTTCCGCACCGTCTCAGGATGTACAAACACCTTCAGAGGATAATGGCGGCGGAGATGACTCTTATGAAGAACCTGCCCAGGATACAGGCGGAGGCAGTGAACCGTCGTATGATTCCTCGTCGGGAAATGCGGCGGTAGACCGTGCGATGTCGAAACAGGGCCTTCCCTATGCATGGGGCGAAGCAGGGCCAGATTCATTTGACTGTTCCGGTCTTGTAAGCTATGCTCTGACCGGAAGTTATGTACATACATGGACAACTTATGACTTTATGTCATGGCCAAGAGTAAGCGACCCGCAACCCGGGGACGTCTGCACTACATCTACCCACTGCGGCCTTTACATCGGGGGCGGGATGATGGTCCACGCACCCCACAGCGGCGATGTGGTCAAGGTAAGTCCTGTCCAGAGCGGTATGATCTATGTCAGACGTCCATAAGTAACAGATCCAGAAACTCCCGGAGAAATATCCGGGAGTTTTTTGTGAAGAAATATTACAAAAATATTAAAAAACTATTGAAAAACTCTGCATAATTTATTATAATTTATTTCAATGCAGAATGACAGAAGAAGAGAAGACCCACAAATATGCATTTTTTTTGATATGCTGTTGAAAAATATGCTTTTATGTTGTATCATGCGTATGTGTGGGGATATAGATAACATAATAGGGAAAGGTGAAGAGATGAGATTGAGAAAAAGAGTACATAGCGCGTTTATCGCTACAGTTCTTACCTGTTCGTTGGCGGTGACTCCGGTGCTTGCCGCACCTGATACGCTTGAGAGCCTTCAGCAGGAGCAGGAGGATCTTAAAAATCAGAAGGAAGCTGCCCAGAACGAGCTGAACAGTCTCCAGTCGGATCTGGATACAATCGTTACAAAGCTGGCGGATCTGGAAGATCAGCTGATTGCCAAAGGAGAAGAGATTATTCAGATCAAAGCAGATCTTGAGGCGGCTGAAGAGAAGCGTCAGGAACAGTACGATGCAATGAAGCTTCGTATTAAATACATGTATGAAGCAGGCACCGGTTCAGCAACGATGGAAAAGGTCATGACTTCAGGTGACATTTCCAGCATGCTGACACAGGCTGAGTATTTACAGCAGGTACATGATTATGACCGGGAACAGCTTCAGGAATATGCAGATACTGTACAGGAGATTGAGGATCTGCAGGCAAAGAGTGAACAGGAACTGGCAGATCTGGAAGATCTTGAAAGCGAATACCAGCAGCAGGAAGAAAATCTGAATTCGATGATCTCTTCCAAGTCGGATGAGGTTTCCAATCTGGACGGAATGCTCCAGGAAGCTGCGAGAAAGATTCAGGAAGAAAAAGACCGTCAGGAGGCTGAGGCTGAGAGACAGCGTCAGCTGGAAGAACAGCAGAGACAGCAGGCGCAGAATGAGCCCGTGAGCGGTGGCTCCGGGGGTCAATCCGGCGGTGGCGGCAGTACTTCATCAGGTTCAGATGATTCGTACGATGCCGTAACAGGAAATGCAATTGTTGATCGTGCATACAGCAAGATCGGGCTTTGGTACGAATGGGGTGCATGCGGGCCGAATACATTCGATTGTTCCGGACTTGTAAGTTATGCGTTGACGGGAAGTTATTCCAGGCTTGGTACAACCTACACATTCATGGGCTGGACAAGAGTAAGCAATCCGCAGCCGGGCGATGTTTGTACAAGCTGGACACATTGTGGTATCTACATAGGAAACGGACAGATGATACATGCTCCGCATACAGGTGCTCAGATAACAATCGGATCTGTTCCGAGCAATATGATTTATGTCCGTTACTAAAAAACAGAAAAGGAATTATACCCTGCGGTAAAACCGCAGGGTTTTCTTATGTGCTTCTCTTGTCAGACACTGACCGCTGTGTTAAAATAAAAAAGATTTTACAGAGAGGACAGAAGAGATGACAAAGGGACTGATCCATATTTACTGCGGAGACGGAAAAGGAAAGACATCAGCGGCTACAGGACTGGCTGTCCGCGCGGCAGGATGCGGTAAGAAAGTGCTTTTTGCCCGCTTTCTGAAAAATGAAGAGTCGGGAGAACTTGCAATTCTGGATAAGGTTCCGGGAATCCATGTCATTCATCTGGAAAAGTCATATGGGTTTTTCAATACGCTTTCTGAGAGCGGGAAAGAAGAAGTGCGTCATATGTACGGAAAAGTGTGGAGTAACATACCGGAAATGGTATCCGGGGGAGCATACGATATCCTTGTTATGGATGAATTCATGGCAGCGTACAGATATGGCCTGATCCCGCAGGAGGAGGCGCTTGCATTCCTGCAGGAAAAACCGGAGAGTCTGGAGGTCGTCCTGACGGGGCGTGATCCGGATGAAAAGCTTGTGGAACTGGCAGATTATGTGTCAGAGATCCGCAAGGTAAAGCATCCCTTTGACCGGGGCATCCGGGCGAGAAGAGGGATCGAGTATTAGTATGGTGCCCGGAATAATCAGCGGACACCACACAGAGCCAGATCCGGCATACATTTAAAAGATATAGAGGAAGTCAGGTGAGAATCCTGCACAATACCCGTTGCTGTATTGGAGGAGCAGTGTCTCATATGGAGCAGTGTAAGGCTTATGTAGTGGCAGAGCCGGACTGTATAAAAGGTCACTGGGGCGACGCCCCGGGAAGGCGGAGACACCTGTGATGATACCTAAGTCAGAATATTCGCTTTTAAATGGATCTGGGGATTACGGGAATATGATCATAAGGAGAGAGAACAATGCCAAAAAAACACAAAATCTTACTGAGGGCATACATTGCGTTTGCTGCGCTGTTTGCCATCGCACCTGCATCCAATGCGATGCACATCATGGAGGGCTATCTGCCGGCAGGGTACTGCGTGGCTTGGGGAGTCATCTGCCTGCCGTTTCTGATTGCAGGATTTATTTCACTTAAAAACAAAGTAAAAGAAAACAGAAGGAACTTAACATTGATTGCTATGTCAGGAGCGTTTATCTTCGTGATCTCGTCACTGAAGATCCCGTCAGTGACAGGAAGCTGCTCTCATATGACAGGAACAGGGCTCGGTGCAATCCTGTTCGGACCTGCATCAGTCAGTGTTCTGGGAATCATTGTTTTGATCTTCCAGGCTGTGCTGCTCGCACATGGAGGCCTGACTACGCTTGGCGCCAACACATTTTCCATGGCAATCGCGGGGCCGCTTGTTTCTTTTGGAATATATAAACTGTGCCAGACCATGAAAGTCAACCGCCGGGTCGGCGTCTTTCTGGCGGCATTTCTGGGAGATATCTTTACATACTGTGTGACAAGCATACAGCTTGCCCTCGCCTACCCGTCCGAGGCAGGCGGTGTGGCAGCATCTGCAGTAAAATTCCTGGGGGTGTTCGCGCCAACACAGCTTCCTCTTGCCGTCATTGAGGGTATACTTACAGTCGTGATCGTGATCGGCCTTGAGACTTATGCAAAACCGGAACTTAAGAGGATTGGTTTTTTCAACGAAAGAAAGGAGGCGTAAGGACATGACAAAAAATACAAAGACAGTTATCATACTGCTTGTCATTGCGGTCCTGATCGCCGTTATTCCCGTGGCTGCTTTAAGAGGTGCTGAGTTCGGCGGCTCAGATGATGCAGGAAGCGTAATGGTGGAAGAAATCCATGGCGAGTATGAGCCGTGGTTTACGCCTGTCCTTGAGACGGCACTCGGCGGCGAGCTGCCGGGAGAACTCGAGAGCCTGCTCTTCTGCGTGCAGACCGGCATCGGAGTAGGTGTGATCGCATTTTTCATGGGACGCTTCGTAGAGCGAAGGAAGTGGATGAAGAAGACAGGAGAAGAAGATGATCCTGATTGATAAACTGAGTTACCGGTCAAAACTGAGATATGTAAATGCATCAGAGAAGCTTATGTATGCCGTGCTGACCCTGATACTGTGTATCCTAAGCCATTCAGTCAGAGTGGCTGCACTGGTATTTGTTATCAATGGAATCTTGACAGTGGGAAAGGGGGGAATCCCCCTTTCTCGTTATGTAAAGCTTCTTATGATCCCGCTTGCCTTTCTGATCGTGGGAACCGCGGCGATCGTGGTAAATGTGTCGAAAGTCCCTTTGGATGCCTTCGCATTTCGTCTGGGCGAATGGTACATCACAGGAAGCATGGCGGGGATATACCGGGCACTTGAACTGTGTGCGACGGCACTTTCGGCAGTTACATGCCTGTATTTTCTGTCGCTCAATACTGTTATGACAGATATACTGGATGCACTGAGAAAGCTCCATTTCCCGTCTCTTCTGATCGAGCTTATGCTTCTGATCTACCGTTTTATCTTTGTACTATTTCAGACGGCGTCCGCCATTACCGTGTCACAGCAGGCACGTCTCGGCAACAGGGATTTTAAAACACGGATACGCTCTTTCGGTGCGATGGGATCTGAACTTTTTATTCTGGCGCTGAAGCGGTCGAATGTGCTCTATGATGCTATGGAGTCCAGATGCTATGACGGAAACATCCGTGTGCTGACCAGAATGCAGCCGCCAAGAGCGGGAGAGATTGCGGCGATCGCGGCGATTGAACTTATCCTTGTCCTTGTCTGGATCTGCGGATAGTCTGAAGGAGTGAGCAGAACCGGGAACCCGTTGGAAACTGCGGTGCTGCTGCGTATGAATGTGAGAATATGGAGAGAAATACGATGAAGCGAGAGGAAGACTGGGTGATAGAGGCACTGGACGTCTCTTACACTTATGACGGAAATGATGAAAGAGCACTGGACGGTCTGAATCTTAAGATCCGCCGCGGGACGAAAGTTGCGTTCATGGGCGGAAACGGTTCGGGAAAATCCACGTTTTTTCTCTGCCTGAATGGAATACGAAGACCGGATACAGGAAAAATACGTATCGACGGAAAAGCCATCGAATATACGCGAAAAGGGCTGCTGGAGGTGCGGGGCAGAGTGGGGATCGTATTTCAGGAACCGGACGACCAGCTCTTTTCTGCCAGTGTGTATGAGGAGATCTCTTTCGGCATACTGAATCTGGGAGCAGATGAAGAAACTGCGAGAAGCGAAGTGGAGAGCGTGATAGAGGAACTGGAGATCACTCCTTTCCAGGACCGCCCCGCGCACGCTCTGAGCGGAGGACAGAAGAAGCAGGTTGCCATTGCCGATATCCTGGTCATGCACCCTGAGGTAATGATACTGGATGAACCTGCGGCAGCACTTGATCCGAAACATACAAAGAAAGTACAGCAGATTGTGGATCATCTCACTGAAAAAGGCATTACGGTCCTGATGGCAACTCACGACATCGACTATGCATACGCCTGGGCAGATGAGATCATTCTCATGCACGAAGGAAAAGTAATCCGCCAGGGAACACCTTTTGATGTGTGTTCGGACAGGGCGGCACTTAAAACAGCAAGTCTGGAAGTGCCCGCGGTGCTCAGAATACACCAGAGGCTGAAAGAAAAAGGACTGATACCGGAAGATGCGGTTCCTCCGGGAAGTGTAGATGAACTTGTAGAAAGCCTGTGAGCCGTGGAGACACAGAAAACCATTAGAGGTAAGAGAAAACAGAAAAGAAAGGAATATGTAAGATGCAGAAAGGAATCCTTGTGGTGAGTTTCGGGACAAGCCATCTCGATACAATGGAGAAGACGATCGACGTCATTGAAAAAGAAATTGCGGAGAGATTTTCAGACTGCCGCGTATACCGTGCATTTACGAGCCGTATGATCATCCGCAAACTGAAACGCACGGGAGTTATGGAGATCGATACAGTGAAAGAGGCGGTAAAACGCATGGCCGCTGACGGGATCGAGGATGTGATCGTACAGCCGACCCACATCATAAACGGCATCGAGAACGACCGGATGATGGAAGACCTGATGGAGAATATGTCACTGTTTAAACGGATACGGGTGGGGAAACCTCTCCTGAGCAGTGTGGATGATTATAAGAAATCCATTCACGCTGTCATGTCAGAGACAGAACTTGACGAAGACGAGATGCTTGTGTTTATGGGGCACGGCACGGACCATCATGCCAACTCGGCATACCCGACGCTGGAATATACTTTCCATGCACTCGGATACAATCAGGTATTAGTGGGAACTGTAGAGAGTTTTCCGGAGCTTAAAAACGTGATGGCGAAACTGGAGATCGCAGAGAAGAAAAAGGTTGCTCTTATGCCGTTCATGCTTGTGGCGGGAGACCACGCAAAAAATGACATGGCAGGAGAAGATGATTCATGGAAGAGCCAGCTTGAAGATGAAGGTTATGACGTGCGTGTCATCATGAAAGGACTCGGTGAATTTGAGGGGATCCGCAGGATATTTCTGGATCATATAGAAGAGACGATGGAATAAAAGACAGGACTGACAGAGCGCAGACGCAGGAAAGGAGACGAATATGTTAGAAGCGGGAACAAAGGCACCGGCATTTGAACTGCCGGATCAGAACGGAACTATGCATACACTCGAGGAGTACAGAGGGAAAAAGGTGATCCTCTATTTTTATCCGAAGGACAATACGCCGGGATGTACGAAGCAGGCGTGCGGATTTGGAGAGCTGTATCCGCAGTTCGCGGAGAAGGGGGCGGTCGTACTCGGAGTGAGCAAAGACAGCGTGGCCTCGCATAAGAAATTTGAGGAAAAGTACGGACTTCCGTTCACGCTGCTATCAGACACGGAGCTTACATGCATTCAGGCTTATGATGTGTGGAAAGAGAAGAATATGTACGGCAGGAAGACAATGGGAGTTGTACGGACCACTTATCTGATCGACGAAGAGGGTGTGATCGTCAAGGCTTTCGGGAAAGTAAAGGCGGCAGATAATCCGGCACAGATGCTGGGAGAGTTATAGGATGCAGCGCGTTTTTGTAAATACGCTGACAAGTAAGAGAAAGAGGGAGACATCTCGGCATGGATAAGGATATCGTCAGCAGAGAAATCGGCAGGACACGATCCGGTCTGCGTTACGGATGGACAACGGGGAGCTGCGCCGCGGCGGCAGCAAAGGCGGCGGCGCAGATGCTCTTTGCCGGAGAGGAGATAAGGCAGGTAAGACTTATGACGCCGAAAGGCATCGAGCTGTATCTGGATGTGGAATGCGTTACGCAGATGCCGGAATATACCGAGTGCGCGGTGAGAAAATACAGTGGCGACGATCCCGATGTGACGGACGGACTGCTTATTTTCGCAAAAGTGGAGCGGTGCGGCGGGAATCAGATCTTACTGGACGGAGGCGCCGGAGTCGGGCGGGTGACAAAGCCGGGCCTGGAACAAAAGATCGGGCAGGCTGCGATCAACAAAGTGCCAAGAAAGATGATTGCTGAAGAAGTGGAAGGCGTGTGCAGAAAATACGGATACTGCGGAGGGGTGAAGGTGCTCATCTCAATTCCCGGCGGGGAAGAGACGGCGAAGAAGACATTTAATCCAAGACTAGGCATTATCGGCGGGCTGTCCGTGCTCGGCACATCGGGTATCGTGGAACCTATGAGCGAAAAGGCGCTCACAGACACGATCTATCTGGAAATGAAGATGCTGCGTGAGAGCGGGCGCATTTACTGCTATGCCGTTCCGGGGAATTACGGCATTGATTTCCTGACAGAGAGTATGGGAATTGACCCGGATCTTGCAGTGAAGTGCAGTAACTATGTGGGAGAGACGATCGATGACGCCAGACTGCTGGGGATGAAAGGGCTGCTTCTGATCGGCCACGTGGGGAAGTTTATCAAGCTTGCCGCAGGAGTCATGAACACCCATTCCAGACAGGCGGACTGCAGGATGGAAGTATTCGCGTCCCACGCGGCTATGGCAGGAGCGGATACGGACACGGTGAAAGCAGTCATGGACTGTCTGAATACGACAGAAGCAGTTCGGATATTGAAGGGAAAAGGCCTGCTTCAGGATGTGATGAAAACGGTGATGGAGCGGATCGAGTTCTATCTGCGCCAGAGAGCAGGAGAAGAACTTCAGATCGGAGCAATCGTATTTTCGAGTGAAGAGGGGATACTGGGGCAGACAGAGAATGCAGCCCGATTGTCAGAGAAGATAGAGAGGAGACAGCAATGAGCGGAATATTTACAGGAGCAGGTGTGGGCCCGGGAGATCCGGAGCTGATGACATTAAAGGCGGTACGTGCGATAGAAGAGTGCAGCGTGATCGCCATACCTGTGTCAGACAGTACACTGGAGGCACCGGTTTACGAGACAGCAGGAAGTGAAGACGGGAGAAATGAGGCTTATCTGGAGCGGTGCGTGGCCTATCAGATCGCGGTCGGGGCATCGCCTGAGACGGCAGAAAAAGACAGGATCTATCTCCCGATGCCGATGATCAAAGAGAAGGAAAGACTGAAAGCAATCCATGACCAGGATGCAGAGGCAGTCGCACAACTGTTAGATGAAGATAAAAACGTAGTCTTTCTCACACTGGGGGATCCTACAGTATATTCTACATGCATGTATGTACACAAACGCCTGAAACGCGCAGGATATACTACACAGATCATACCGGGCATTCCGTCGTTCTGCGCGGCAGCGGCGCGTATGGATATCCCGCTCGTTGAAAACCGTCAGGAGCTCCATGTGCTTCCGGCATCCTATGACATTGAAGAAAGCCTGCATCTGCCGGGGACGAAAGTGCTCATGAAAGCGGGCAGAAAGATGGGAGAAGTAAAGCGTCTGCTGACAGAGAAGGAAATGGACGCGGTGATGGTGGAAAACTGCGGGATGGAGAATGAGAAAATATATTCCGGTGCAGAAGAGATCCCGGAACAGGCAGGTTATTATTCCCTGCTTGTCGTAAAGGAAAAACAGACAGGAGGAAGAGAAAGATGATCACATTTGTAGGAGCAGGCCCGGGGGCGGAGGATCTGATCACGGTCCGCGGACAGAATCTGCTGAAAGAGGCCGACATCGTGATTTATGCCGGATCGCTTGTCAATCCGGGACTTCTGTCAATGTGCAGAGAGAACTGCGAGATCTATAACAGCGCAAAGATGACACTGGAAGAAGTGATGGAGGTTATGACTGCGGGAGAACGGGCAGGGAAAAAAGTTGTCCGTCTCCATACCGGGGATCCGTGTCTGTACGGCGCGATCCGGGAGCAGATGGATGAACTGGAGAAACTGGATATCCCTTACGAGGTATGCCCGGGCGTGAGCTCATTCTGCGGGGCGGCAGCCGCTCTGGGCGCAGAATATACGCTGCCGGGAGTCTCCCAGTCCGTGGTGATCACCAGAATGGCGGGACGCACGCCGGTGCCGGAGAGGGAATCCATCCAAAGCTTTGCCGCACATCAGGCGACGATGGTGATCTTCCTGAGCACGGGGATGCTCAAAGAGCTCTCTGAGGAACTGATCCGCGGCGGTTACGCAGCGGACACACCGGCGGCTATCGTATACAAAGCGACATGGCCGGAAGAGAAAGTACTGCATTGTACGATAAAGGACCTTGCGGAAACTGCCGCAAAGGAAAATGTGACAAAGACGGCGCTCATCGTAGTAGGAAGGGTACTGGGCAGTGAATATGACCGCTCAAAGCTCTATGATCCGGCATTTACGACAGAATTCCGCGAAGCGTCCGCACCGGCGCAGAACGAGAAAGAACAGTGAGTATCAAAAAGAGAAACGGAGTACAGGGACAATGAGTAAGATATATGTGACAGGACTGGGCCCGGGGGCGGCTGATCAGATGACGATACGGGCAAGAAAGGTACTGGAAAAATGTCCGGTGATAATCGGATATACAGTATACATTGACCTCATCAGAGAAGAATTTCCGGATAAGACATTTCTGAGCACACCGATGCGCAAAGAGGCTGACCGCTGCCGCATGGCATTTGCCGAGGCACAGAAAGGGCAGGATGTGGCAATGGTATGCAGCGGAGATGCGGGAGTCTACGGCATGGCCGGCCTGATCTGTGAAGTCGGGAAAGATTATCCGGATGTGGGGATCGAGATTGTGCCGGGCATCACAGCTGCATCCGGCGGGGCGGCGGTTCTTGGAGCGCCGCTGATGCATGACTTCGCAGTCATCAGCCTGAGCGATCTGCTCACACCGTGGGAGAAGATCGAGCGTCGTGTCAGGGCTGCGGCAGAAGCAGATTTCGTCATCTGCATCTATAATCCGTCAAGCAAAAAGCGGGCGGACTATCTCAAGAAAGCCTGTGAAATGATTTTGGAGTTCCGCAGGCCGGAGACAGTGTGCGGGATTGTCAGAAATATCGGAAGAGACGGGGAGACATATGAGATCCTGTCTCTGGAACAGCTGAGAGACACGCAGGTGGATATGTTTACGACAGTATTTATCGGGAACTCAAATACAATGGAGCTAAACGGCAGGATGGTAACGCCGAGAGGGTATAAAGATGTGTAAAAAGCGGCAGAAGATTTCTCTGGTCGGGATCGGTATGGGAAGCAGGGAATCCATGACTGCGGAGGCAGCAGAGGCGATCTGTGCCTGTGACTGCATGATCGGTGCGCAGAGGATGCTTTCCTCAGCGCGGGAACTCCGGTATGGAACAGACCCGGCTGTCCGGGTGCCGGAGCTGTGCGAGTACAATTCGGACAGGATATTTGCATATACAGAGGAGCACCCGGAATATGACCATGTGGCAGTACTGCTCTCAGGAGATACGGGATTCTACAGCGGAGCGAAGAAGCTCTCGGAAATGTTTGCAGGGCATCCTGACCGGTATGAGGTGGAAATGATCCCGGGGATTTCCTCGGTCATCTGTCTCGCCGCCCGGCTGAAAACGACATGGGAAGACGGGGCGGTGTTAAGTCTCCACGGACAGGACGAGAACTTCATACAGACAGTGAACAAAAACAGGAAGACGTTCCTTCTTCTGGGCGGAAAGGGAGCCGGGGAGAAGATGATCACGCGGCTTAAAGAGTACGGGATGGATGATGTGACTGTACATATCGGCAGCAGACTCTCATATCCGGATGAGCAGATCGTATCCGGGCATCCGGGTGACTTTTCAGGAGACGAGGCGGACGGTCTGTGTGCGGCCATGATCCTGAATCCACATCCGGATAAGAAAACCGGACCACATATCCGGGATGAGGAATTTATCCGCGGCAATGTGCCTATGACAAAGGCAGAAGTACGGTCTGTCAGTCTGGCGCAGATGGAACTTACGGAGAACGCGGTAGTGTACGATATCGGTGCGGGAACAGGATCGGTGTCTATGGAAGCGGCGCGTTCCGGAGATAAGATCAGGGTATATGCTATCGAGAAAAAGCCGGAGGCTGCTGAGCTTCTTGAGCAGAACCGGAAGAAATTCCGGACAGACGGAATACGCGTTATAAAAGGATTAGCGCCGGAGGCACTCCGGGATCTGGAGCCGCCGACTCATGTGTTTATCGGGGGAAGTTCAGGAAATCTCCGGGAAATCCTGTGTACTGTGCTTGACAAGAATCCATCAGTGAGGATCGTGATCAATGCGATATCGCTTGAGACAGTCGGCGAGGTCATGGACGCCATAGAGGAAGGCCTGCTGAAAGACGCGCAGATCACACAGATCACGGCATCGCGCGCCCGCGTGCTTGGCAGGTATCACATGATGACCGGACAAAATCCGGTGTATATCATTTCCGCAGGGGGAGATATGCAGGAAAATCCGGAGAAGACGGAAAGGAGTGCAGGGAGATGAAGATCCCGAGAATACTGATCACCGCTCCGGCGAGCGGCAGCGGGAAGACAGCCATCTCCTGCGGCCTGATGTCTGCATTCCGGGAGAGAGGTATGGATGTGCGGGCCTGTAAATGCGGGCCGGATTATATCGATCCTATGTTTCACAGGGAAGTACTGGGGGTGGATTCACGGAATCTGGATCTGTTCTTTTCTGACAAGGAAGAGCTGACCGGCGGATTTATCCGGCATTCATCTGGTGCGGATATCACTGTGACAGAGGGAGTTATGGGATATTATGACGGCCGCGGGACGGATACGGATGCGGGAAGCTCCTACGATGTGGCAAGGACACTTCAGATCCCTGTTATACTTGTGGTTCCCTGCCGGGGAGCGGCGCTCTCTCTTGCAGCACTTGTTCGCGGTATCATTGAGTTCCGCTCCGACAGTAATATCCGGGGAATCCTGCTGAACCGCGTGTCTAAGATGCTTTATCCCAGACTGAAAGACATGCTTGAGCAGGAACTGAAAAAGTCCGGATATGACATTCCTGTGGTGGGGTATATCCCCGAAGACGAAGCCTTTCGTCTGGAGAGCCGCCATCTCGGACTTGTGACGCCACAGGAGCTGAATGATCTGAAAGAACAGACAGAACGTGCCGGCAGGATACTGGCTGAGAGTGTGGATCTGGATCAGATACTCTCTGTCGCGCAGGCGGCGCCGGAACTGGAAACTGAAGAAACGCGGTCAGTACATCCGGCGGACGGATACGGACTGGCGGAAAATGGACTGACGGAAAATAGACTGACGGAAAATAGCCTGATGGGAGACGGATGCTCTGTCAGAGATGGAAAAGACAGGAAAGAGGGGCAGAAGCGGCTCAGGATCGGGATTGCCCGGGATGAGGCATTCTGCTTTTATTATAAGGCGAATCTGGAACTTCTGGAAGAAATGGGCTGCGAGCTGGTGTCTTTCAGCCCACTGCGTGATAAAGAACTGCCGGGAGATATCAGCGGTCTGATCCTTGGCGGCGGATATCCGGAGCTTTACGGCGAAAGGCTTTCTGCGAACAGAGAGCTGTCAGGTGAGATCAGGAGCTCTCTGGATGCCGGGATGCCCTGTCTTGCAGAGTGCGGTGGATTTATGTATCTGCATGAGGAACTGGAAGACAGAAACGGACATGTATATCCTATGGCAGGTGTGATAAAAGGGAAGACCTACCCCACGGGAAAACTGGTACGCTTCGGTTATGTCAATATAACGGCTGATAAAGAAGCTGACTGGCTCCTTCCCGGGGAAACTATAAGAGGACATGAATTCCATTACTGGGACAGTACCGATGCGGGTACGGACTGTATGGCGGTAAAGCCGGACGGGAAGAGAAAGTGGAACTGTATTCATATGAGAGAAAACCTGTTTGCCGGTTATCCTCATCTGTATTTGCCGTCCATACCAGAATTCGCCCGCCGGTTCGTCGGACGTTGTCGCGAGTGGGAGCGGACGCTGGTGCAGTAACCGCCGTAGTACAGGTAATGCAGTAAATAATAAACAGAAAGAGCGGAGGAAAATCAAAATGTCTGAGGAGTTTGAGAAGAAGTTACAACAGAAAATCGCAGAAATCCGTCCGGCTGACCGGGACAGCATGGAGGCGGCAAAAGCACACTGGAGGACAGTGGGCAAGCCGCTCAACAGTCTCGGGAAACTGGAAGAGGCGGTAGTGCGCATGGCCGGGATCAGAGGAAATGCGGACTATACGATTCGGAAAAAAGGTCTTGTTATCATGTGTGCCGACAATGGTGTAGTCGCTGAAGGAGTGACCCAGACCGGGCAGGAAGTGACTGCAATTGTGGCGGAGAACTTTACACGGCGTGCAACTAGTGTATGTCTGATGGCGGAGATCGCAGGCACAGATCTTTTCCCGGTGGATATCGGAATGGCGGTGGATGTGCCAGCAGTGACAAAGCCGGAGTACAAGGTGATGAGCGGAACGAAAGACATGCTTCTTGAACCTGCCATGACGAGAGAACAGGCGGCGCAGGCTGTCCTGACGGGAATACATATGGTGGAAAAACTGGCCGGACAAGGGTACAATCTGCTCGCTACGGGAGAAATGGGTATCGGAAATACTACGACGAGCAGCGCTGTAGCGGCCGTGCTCCTTGAACGAGATGCCGCGGAAGTGACAGGTCGCGGCGCAGGCTTGAGCTCTGAGGGACTGAACCGGAAGATTGACGTGATCCGCCGCTCGATCGAACTGCATCAGCCGGACAAAGAGGATGCTCTGGATGTGCTTTCCAAAGTGGGCGGACTGGATATTGCCGGCCTGGCAGGCGTGTTCCTCGGAGGAGCGCTGTACCACATCCCTGTGATCATTGACGGATTCATCTCTTCAGTGGCAGCCCTCTGCGCGGCAAAGCTGTGCCCTGCTGCGGCAGACTGTATGATGCCTTCCCATAAGTCAGGAGAGCCGGCAGGAGGTATGGTGCTTGAGGCACTGAAACTTTCTCCTTATATCGAATGTAACATGTCGCTTGGCGAGGGAAGCGGAGCAGTGGCAGCAATTCCGCTGCTTGAGATGGGGCTCGCTGTCTACCGCGAGATGGGTACATTTGATGAGATCCATATAGAGCAGTATGAGGAGTTTGAGTAGCAGCATTGTGAGGAAAGGGAGAAATAGGAAATGCGTCTGTTAAATTCACTTGCCATAGCTATATCCATGTATTCCAAGATTCCTGTTCCTACTGTGGACTGGAATGAAAAAAATATGAAGTATGCGATGTGTTTTTTTCCTGTCGTCGGCGTGATAACAGGGATACTCCAGTTTGGCATTGGATACGCGCTCTTAGAATATACATCCTGTGGAAAGTTCTTCTTCGCCGCGGTGATGTCTCTGATTCCCGTCCTGGTCACAGGAGGAATCCATCTGGACGGGTATGCGGATACGATCGATGCGATCAGTTCATATGGCGACAGAGAAAAGAAACTGCAGATACTCAAAGATCCGCATACGGGAGCATTTGCGGTGATTGGGCTGTGTGTCTATTTTGTGGCGGTACTGGCGCTGTGGAGTGAGGCAGAGTCTTACATGCTGCCGATAGCTGCCTGTATGTATCCTCTTTCAAGAGCTTTGAGCGGGATTTCTGTCGTGTCCTTTCATCCGGCTAAAAACAGCGGGCTGCTTCGGACATTTCAGGACGGAGCACAGAAAAAGAGAGTGCGCATTGTGCTTATCATATGGGCATGTATCTGTGGAGGGATCATGCTGTATCTCGGGTGGCAGCAGGGCGGCGCGTTCGTAGCCGGAGCAGCGGCAGTGATCGCGGCGGCTCTTCTGGTGTTTGCCTATTATCACAGGATGAGCAGAAAGAAGTTCGGCGGAACGACGGGGGATCTGGCAGGATACTTCCTGCAGATGTGTGAGCTGGCGATGCTGGCGGTGATCGTGTTTGCAGGAAAGATAATATAAGATATCTTGAAGTCTTGTCATCGATATACAGAAAGGGAAAGACTATGAGAGTAGTATTCATCCGGCATCTGTGCACGCCGGGAAATGAAAAGAGGCAATACATTGGCCGGACAGATGAAGATCTGTCCGAACAGGCAGTGGAAGAGTTCTGCCAGCGTCAGGAAAAGAGTACGGGCGGGCTGTATCCGCCTGTACAGCATGTCATTGCAAGTCCCCTGAAACGGTGCATCCAGACAGCAGAACTCATTTATCCCGGACTGGAGATTGTCACAGAACCGATGCTCCGGGAGTGCGATTTCGGAGAGTATGAGAGGAAGACATACGAGGAGCTTAAAAATGAGCCTGGGTATATCCGATGGATGGAATCCGGAGGAATGACTGCATTCCCGGGCGGGGAAGATCAGACATCCTTTCGCAGAAGATGCGTGGACGGAGTGAAGAGATGGATCGACAGACTTCTCGAGGAGGGCGCGGACAGTGCGGCTTTCGTCGTACATGGAGGTACGATCATGGCGGTGCTTTCCGAGCTGGCTGAGGATAAGCACGAGTTCTACCACTGGCAGGTGGAAAATGGCGGCGGATATGTGGCTGAGGTGACGGTGGAAGATTGGGAAAACAGCCGGAAAGTAGTGAGAAAAGTAAAGAGATTGTAAGACAATTCTTAATATTTTGTATTATGGCAGAGAGCATGGAAGAAAATATACTTTTGTGCTCTCTTTTATATTGCAACAGCCACAAAAAATATTTTTAGGGTTCCCTTTTAATGGACGCTGTGTTATTCTATTTCTATCTGATGCGGAATGCGTTCAGCAGGATTCATCCGCATGTTAGTTCATTATTAATCTCAGGCCCGTATGTTCAGGGCGAATTTCATGTAATCACAAAGAAAGACTGAGGTGATGCCATTGTTGGAATAAACAACGATAACAAAACGTGAAGCAAATCACAATATAAAGTTGCGCCAGAGAAACAGAATGTATTATACTGAAGGAGAAAATATGAAAAAAACAAAACTGCAATGGCATCCCGCTTTCGGCGCGGCCCTGCGTATCACCCTGCAGGACGAACTGCAGTACTTGGAGATGCAGGAGGAATATCTGCTGAGTAAGAAACCTCTGCAGATGGATATCCTCATCATTAAAAAACTGAAAGACGTTCCAATCAGAAAAACGATTGGGCGGATATTCAGAAAACATAATATCATTGAATACAAATCGCCCGGCGACAGTCTGAGCATCAATGATTTTTATAAAGTTTACGGCTATGCCTGTATCTATCAATCCAATACAAACAGGATAAAGGAGGTTGATCCGCAGGAACTGACTCTTACATTTGTATGCAGCCGTTATCCGCGGAATCTGCTTCATCATTTGAAAAGAGCACGCGGGATAAGTACGGAATATCAGGGAGGAGGGATCTACTACCTAAAAGGCGACCCGATCCCTATGCAGCTTTTGATTGTTCCTGAACTGACGGACATGGAAAACTACTGGCTGCAGAGCATGCGTACCGATCTGCAGGCAGGCAAAGAAATACAGAAGCTGATGCGCGAATATGAAAAACACAGGAAGTCAAAAGATTATAGCGCCGTGATGGATCTCATCACCCGTGCGAACTGGGAACAGATGGAGGTGGAAAAGAAGATGTGCGATGCATTGAAAGAATTATTTGCGGAAGAGTTGAAAGAAGCAGACAACAAAGGAAGAACAGAGGGCAAACGCGAAATGATCATTGCCTTCTTGAAAGCAGGTGCAGAAATTAAAATAATCAAAGAGGCAAGCGGCTTAAGTGAGGAACAGATTGAAGAAATACGACGGGAAATAAAGTGATTTAAAGACTGCAGATGATTCAAAACAGCCGGAAAGTAGTGAGAAAAGTAAAGAGATTGTAAGACAATTCTTAATATTTTGTATTATGACAGAGAGCATAGAAGAAAGTATACTTTTATGCTCTCTTTTATATTATAATGAACACAGAAACATCCGAGAGGAGATACGGACTATGAAGAGAATGTGGAAAATAATAACAGCGGCAGGATTATCGGTTCTGCAGAAAAACTGGAGGGAATGGATACGATATGGGAGTTTGATGCAGATGAGGCAGAAGAAGTAAATATTTCCTACAGTTTGACAGTTACATCAGGAAAGGCAAAACTTGTCTATGTCAGCCCGGACGGAATAGTATCCACTCTGGCAGAATGTATTGCCGGAGAGGAAAGTGAGAAGTCGGCATCAGATTCAATTGAAGCGAAAGCAGGAGAAAACCGTATCAGGCTTGTCGGAGCAGAAGGAACATCATTGGAATATGAATTCACGGCAGACGCAGGAGAAGTCGAGCCATTTGGAGATTAAAAAATATGAGTAAGGGGATTATTATCTATCAGTCAAAATACGGAAGTACGAAAAAATATGTTCAGTGGCTGCAGGAAGCAACTGGATTTGATGCGATTGAAGTAAAGAAAGCGAAAGCAGATATAATGAATGACTATCATACGGTCGTTCTATGCGGTGCAGTTTATGCCTCTGGAATTGCGGGAATATCCTATCTCAGAAAGAATAAAAATGCACTTGCAGGCAAAAGAACGGCGGTATTCTGTGTGGGAGCTTCACCGTATGATGAAAAGGCACTGAAAGAAGTTAAGGAACATAATCTGAAAGACGATTTACACGATATTCCCATGTTCTACGGACGGGGAGCGTGGGATGAAGAGGCAATGACATTCACAGACCGCACCATGTGCAGGATGCTGCAAAAGGCAGTCGGGAAAAAAGATCCATCCACGTATGAGCCATGGATGAAAGCACTGATGTGCGCGGTCGGACAGAAATGCGACTGGACGGATAAGAAGTATCTGGAACCGTTGATTGAGTATATAAAACAGGGAGAAGAAAAATGAGAGAACGAAAAAAACGGATAGTTTTTATCGGTGTAGTATTGTATTGCTGGCGATCGTCATTTTAATGGCAACTCCAATAATATTACCGCGAATGCGTCTTTTAAAAGCTGTCTATTTAGAAGATGAAAACGGGAATAGCATTTTTGTTAATCTTGAAGATGGTTTGCCTTTTACAGGATCTGTACCTGAGAAAAAACTTTACGGTGAAAACGGGAAAACGCAAATCAGAATTATATAGAAGAATACGGGCATTTCCTCGAAGAATATTAATTGGCGGCACAATATTGTATTTAAGAATTCATTCGAATTTTATTTATGGGAGATATTATGAGTAAAAATACAAAACTTATATTCGGAATCGGCGTGGTTTTGCTGGTAGTGATTATATTAGCAGCAGGAATACGAAATCATTTTATGCGGGATGAATCGTCGGATAAGACATGGTCGGATAGTGGCAATACCATGCAGGCAGTTTATTTAAAAAAAGAGAATGGGAATAGTCTTTTTGTAAATCTGGAAGCGGAGTATCCGTTTACAGGGACAATACCCGAAGGAGAACTCTATGATGAAAAGGGCGGGAAGATTAAAGAACAGGATCTGAAGAACGGAGATGTGGTAAACATCTATGGAAACGGGATTATGGCACAATCGTATCCTGCCCAGTATCACGGAATTACTAAGATTGAAAGAACGGAACAGGCAAGTCAGAAGTATACACAGAAATACGGGCATTATCTGGATGAGCTTTTCCCGGAAAAAGATCCCGCCCAGCTCCCTTACCTGAATGTATGCTATACGGATGAACTGGCGTCTGTGGCGGTAATGATCCCGGAGGCTTTAAGCTACACGTGGACTTACGAGGAAAATGGAGAAAGAACCACCATTACTACAGATGCACCCCATATTCTGCAGACTGAGCCAACAGAGGTGACAAAACTGTCAGAACCAATGTCTATAGAACTGGAGTTTGATGAAAAACCTGAAAGTATTCAGATACTTTCATGGGATGATTCTTTGCTGGGACAGTATCAGGACAGCACGGCTGAGATACAGGAGGGTACTTCTGTAGAAGTACAGGAAAATGAGAAAGGAAATCCCGAATTTACCGCACAGCCGGGATGTGTATATCTGGTGCAGGGACAGTGGGAGAACGGAATCGTAGATTACAGTTTCCGGATGCCTGCCAAGTGATTACGCGCTGTATGATAGAGGGATTACAGAAAATTGACGCAATATAAAATTAAGGGAAAACATATGGAGACAGTAATTGTATATGGAAGCTGCTATGGAACAGCAAAAATATATGCAGAAACATTGGCAGAACAAATGAAATGTAAAGTATTACCGTACGATAAAGTAAAAGAGACGGACGGATATGAAACGATCATCTATGTGGGTGGGCTTTATGCCGGCGGTGTCAGGGGCATGGCAAAGACAGTAAAGAAGATTTCGACAGTTAAGTGTAAAAGATTTGTTGTGATCACAGTAGGACTTGCCGATCCAGACGATGAAAAAAATGTAAAGAATATCAGGAAAGCTGCGCTCAGACAGATACCGAAGCCCCTTGCTGACAGGACGGAATTTTATCATCTGAGAGGCGGGATTGATTATGAGAAGCTGAGTTTCAAACACAGAATGATGATGAAAATGCTCTATGAACAGGTAAAGAAACAACCTGTTGGGGAGCAGGATGCAGATACCCGGGCGATGATTGAGACATACGGACAGAAAGTCAGCTTTGTAGATCTGGCATGTTTGGATAACATAGTGAAGAAACTGGAAGGTTAAAACTTAGTAATATCAAAGCAGACCCAGGGGAGGATATATGAACAGTTTTGCTTATATAGCGAAAAACTTAGAAGATAAATTAGAATGTCATTCAATTGATGAAATTCAATACAAAGTTGAGCAAACCCCCATGCTGAGTACAGATCCTTTTAACTTACCGAAAACAGTTCAGTGGATTATCGCAATAGCAGAAAGAGAACTGAAATATGCAGGGTGCTATCTGGCATGTAAAAACAGAAATATGGAATATATGTATCAGGGGATATTTCAGGGGAATCGTCTGCATATAGCGACGACGGCAGCGCTGGGAAGCGGAGCGGATCACGGAAGTTTCTTTGTACAGGCAGTTCTGGCATTTGCATGTAATGATTATGAGCTTATAAAAAAGATACTGCCGCTGTCCGCCGGGTTATCAAAAAACAGTTACTGGAAAGTCATGGCTAATCTGCTGATGGCTGTTTTTTATAAAGATGATGATATCAAAGCTGAGGCAGTCGCCGGGGCGATGGAATATCTGAAGACAAAAAGAAAATTATATGAGCGCTTAATTTGCGAATATTTGCTTGCCATCTTAAACAAAGATGTTGAGACTGCTGGTGAATGTCTGGAGAAACTGTGCAGGAGTATTACAAAAGCAGCCATGATTCAGGAAGAATGTGTCAGTGACGTGACAGCCGTTGAACTGTCGAAAGCAGTCTGTCTATTTGGACACGGATTATGCGGAGCTGCCGATTACTATTTGCCGGAAGAAATCTATGACAGGATGCACCTGCCCGATGTGAATACATTTCTTACAGAATATGAAATTTACCGGAGACGGCACAAAGGAAACAAGCACCAGGTATTAGTCAGATTTTACGGTCAATATGATTTCTTAAATGATGTGATCTGTCTGCTTCCGGATATCTCCCTTAAAAAAGGAGCGCTATATACAGATACGGATTCATTTAAAAGTAAGCTGTTCGATAGATTATACGACAGAAAGCTGCTTAGTATGGTTCAAGAAGCAGAACAGATAGAGTGGATCGCAAAATGGGGCTTATTCGAACGTTTTTTATGTTTCTTTAATTCGGGAGATGAACACAAGACTTACCATGGCAGAAGTCTTATATACTATGCTTTATCTAATCCGGACCCGGGTGAAAGATATATGATCAGTCGTTTTTTGCTAGAGAAGCATTGTGATGTATCTCCGGTCAGAAACGGCTTTGACGGTCCCTTTCACTACTTATTCAAACAGAAAAAATATGATATGACTCAGACAATAGAATTGTGCAGAATGTTGCTTGAAAATGGTGCAGATCCGAATCAGGCAGGAGAGAGAAATTATCTGCCGGTATCCTGCCTGATTATGATGGATGTTCCGGAGCAGGAACTGATCTCACTATTAAAGTTTTGGCTTGGACAACAGGAGCTGAATATGACGTTGAGAACTTTCGAGGGACTGACTCCTCTCGACATAGCAAAAAAATATGGAAAAAAGAGGTGTGGTGATGAAATTAAAAAATATATTGATCGTTGTGGATGATATTGAAAGATCAAAGCAGTTTTACCATGATCTGTTCGGTCTGGATATGGTGCTTGACAATGATGGAAATATGATTTTGACCGAAGGTCTGGTGCTTCAGGAAAAAAAGATCTGGGAAAAATTTCTGGAAAAAGATGTTGCTCCGGAAAGTAATGCCTGCGAACTGTATTTTGAGGAGTGCGATATAGAAGCATTCGCTCAAAAACTTGAGAAATTGTATCCTTCGACCAAATATGTCAACAGACTTATGACTCACAGTTGGGGCCAGAAAGTAATTCGATTTTATGATCCGGACGGGAATCTGATTGAAGTGGGAACTCCGATGGAGAAATCTGAAGAACCAGATGATTGGAAGGCAGGTGGGAGGCTGCTGCTCTCAAATCTGGATAAGCTTCATACAACCCAGATGGGAGGAGAACGGATCAAGAAAAATCTGCGGCTGGCAAGAGCAGATGTTGTGGAATATTGCAGAGATAAGATACTGGCTTCAGACTGTAACATTTATAAAGAGGGTAAGAACTGGTATTGTCAGACAGGCAATATTAAGATTACAGTCAACGCTTCAAGTTATACGATCATTACAGCCCATCTTGTTAAATAATAATATGGATGAAATGCTCAATTATTGTACCTCACATCAATATGATAAACTGACAGACTATTTATTACAGGGGATCAGTAATCTTGAAAAAGCAGGAGCTGAGTTTGCTGTGCTCTGAAGAAAGTGCTGAAGCCGTTATCATGGGATGCACGGAGCTGCCGCTGATGTATGCCGGTGAAAAACTGCCTGTACCAGTATTTGATACAATGGAATGCCATATTCAGGGGATTGTTGATTATATGTTCAAGGAGTAATATGTGTACAATCCAAAAGTATAAAAGACAATATCATGATAAGCTGCTTCAATTTTTGGAAATATGTCTACCGCAGTCGGGCAGAGATTTCGAGCTGAACGGACGTCATAAGATGTACAACGATGTATCAGAATATTTCGAGCATTTCTGGTGTCTTTTTGACGGTGAAGGCATAATCGGAACAGCAGCACTGAAAAAACTGAACAGCGGACAGTGTGAACTAAAATCCCTGTACCTTCTGGAGCAGTATCATAAAAGGGGATTGGGACGGTTACTGCTGAATACAGCGATTCAAGAGGCAAAGCGGAATGGATACGGAGAAATATACCTTGATACATTGTCATCGAGCAAGCGTGCGGTCCATTTATATGAAAAGGCAGGATTTGAGCAGACAGAACGATATAATGACAATTATACGGCAGATATATTTATGGTATTAAATCTTGATAAATGATTATCCGGAGACAAGTTTTCCCGGGATTGAAGAATAAGAAAAAGTATGAAGGAAATTAGTATGCGTCGTTTTAATGTATGAGGACAGAAATCGGAGTATAGAGATGGAGATCAGAAGTTACAGACAGGAAGATATAAAAGTGATTGCCGAACTCTTTTATAATACAGTACATAGTGTAAATGCGGCAGACTATACAGATGAACAGCTTGATGCGTGGGCCGATGGAAATATAAATCTGGAAGCGTGGGACAGATCATTTCGGAAGCATATGACTTTGGTAGCAGTAATGGATTCAGATGAAGAGGAGGGCAACGGACAGATTGTGGGTTTTGCGGACATGGACAGTACAGGATATCTCGACCGGCTGTATGTACACAAAGATTTTCAGCGGCATGGGATTGCGTCAGAGCTCTGCGACAGGCTAGAACAGTCAGTGGATGCAGAAACAATTACAACACATGCTTCGATCACGGCGAGACCTTTTTTTGAAAAGAGAGGATATAAGGTCGTGAAGGAACAACATGTAGAGAGAAAAGGAGTACTGTTGACAAATTATGTGATGAAAAAAGGTTGCAGTTCACACCGTACTCAGGTATAGGAGAATATAGCGTCTTGCATGTAAGAAGTAGTGCGGAACTGAAGCGCGTCAGCGCGACGAGTGCGCATGTGGGCAGGGGTTAGGTGTGAACTGTACTGAACTGTACCTGAAGAAGAGAAAGGAGCAGGTGATGCCTGTGGAGACAATATTTCAAAGAGCGGATATATCCGCTCCGGCACTGATCAATCCGGCAGATACGACAGAGAAGAGAAAAGATTTCCCAAAGATCTGTGTGTCTACATTTTCTGACAATATTATCCGTAAATTTGCGTCTCTGGAAAACGTGCATCAGATAGCGGAGTTATATACTGCAAACGGCGCAATACCAGTCTATAAGATCCGCTATAGAGATACTGATATCGCATTTTTCCAGTCAAGAGTAGGAGCTCCTGCCTGTGTCGTCGGCTTCGAGGAAATCGTGGCGATGGGTGCGGAGCGGTTTGTCCTGTTTGGTTCCTGCGGCGTACTTGATGACGAGAAAGTGCAGGGGAAGATCATCATTCCCGTCTCGGCGGTACGGGACGAGGGAACGAGCTATCATTACGCGGCGCCATCATCGGAAATAAAAGCAGATGAACGGTATGTGGATATACTGGAGCGCGTATTAAAGAACTGCGGCTGTCCGTATGTTAAGGGCAGGACGTGGACGACAGACGGCATTTACAGAGAAACTCTTCCAATGATACAGGAGAGAAAGGAACAGGGATGCCTTGCAGTAGAGATGGAATGCGCGTCCATGATTGCAGCTTCGCAATACAGGAAGATCCCTTTTATCCAGTTCCTGTATGGCGCGGACAGCGTTGGAACAGACAAATGGGAGATCAGAGATCTGCTGCAGTACGGACTGAATGGTGCGGATAAATATATGGCACTGGCATTTGAGTGCGGACTTACACTGATGTGATTTCAGGAATACCGGCAGAAAGGGCAGCACTATGGGATGGGGATTATTATTTGTATTAGGATTATGCCTTGGGTTTTATCTCCTTTATATTAATGGTCTGCTTATGCTCAGCGCTAAGATTGCGGTGATATTTGCGGGCTATATAAGAAAAAACGGGGAGGCAGCCCTGCAATTTGCAGGATGTAACGGACAAGTGAAGCGTGTGCTTAGATTTCACAAGGCGGGAAATTATGAGTTTGCATATCGCTCGGAAATATCAGAGGGAACGGTGACATTACAGATTTTGGATGAGAAGAGACGGGAATTGATATCCTGTATGGGCATGAACTATGCGGCAAAATTGGAAGTGGAAGAGAAAAAGAGGTATTATATGGTCTTCCGGTTCATAAATGCAACGGGAAAATGCAGCGTTATGTGGAACTGAAAAAGAAGATTGAATATATGGAATATATCATGATAGAATGAGTTACGGAGCAACCGTGTTGCAGGGTGGCTGACCTCTATTCTTACATAGAATGGG
>DWWO01000143.1 GCA_019119675.1 Candidatus Mediterraneibacter faecipullorum
AAATTCATTCGTAACGAAAATGTCAAAATAATAGCCTTATAGGACTCCATTACGAATCCAGAAAGGCAAAAGTCACAAGACACTTTTTTGAGTACTAAATAACACAAGATAGCATTAACGAGCATGGCAGTCAGTTTTGTATATACCTGTCTCTGCTCTTTCGGACATTATAGCAAAGATAATGATAAAAGTATATAGGTCGAAAAGCAAAAAAAGTACAAATGTTCGGGTGTACATCTGTACTTTTTTTATGATTTCTTTCTTATATTGTTGTCACGCTGCCATTAAATATTCCTCGGCTGCCTCGTCTATTTCCTTTAGATCGGAGTACAGACATATGATCTAAGCTACTCGAAAATTACCAGAAATACTCTCCTTCTCAAATCCGTTACATCATTCTAATCCTTTAACAATTCTTCACTCAGTAGTTGTTGTATTTTTTCTCTATATTTTTGAATGGTCTCCATATTTCCCAGAACAATCTCATCAAATAATTTCGTTCCTGCTTTTTTCCTCAAAATCAGTTCTACGGGTTTAGGATTGTTTAACTCATTTCCCTTTAATAATGTTTTCGGTCTTGCTTTTTTAGATTCTGAAAATCCTAACGTACACATCCCATCAGCAGTTGCAAACGAGCAGGAGACTTTGTTCTTTTTGAATTTTTCTTCCGTTTCTACTCCTGCTTTAAAGAACTCCATCATATTCGGAAGAATTTGTATTTTCCTTCTCACAGTACCTTTTACCATTTTCTCATCTTGTCCGCTTTTGGCAAAGTCAAAATCAGATTCCTCCAGAACTCCTTGTAGGCATTTAAAATAAAATTCTTTCGGGCTAAGAGTTGAATTAACCCCTGTTAAATGTTGAAAGTTATCTTCTCTCCCTGCCACGATATAAAAATCCTGTTCAACAAATGCTTCTGAGCAAATTAAGTATTCATAATCCACATAAACCTGTTTATATTGTATAGCAGCATTTATCATTTCCTCTCGAACACGTTCTTTAAAGCTTTTTTCAGACATTGTACTTTCCTTTCAAAGAAAAAAGGATGACCACAGCCATCCTTTTTCTGATTTTTAGCAGTTTACTCTGTAATGGGAATGAGTTTTAGGTCTTCATCCCGACCGATGGAAACGGATTTAAAGTCGCCGTTCCGACTATTATATCCCACTTGGTAGGGAAACACCTTTTTGAATCGTCCACTAAGCAGGACCACTCTTCTTTGTACCTTTATTATACACAGCGTCTAATAAAAATGTCAAGCAGCAGTCCATACTTGTTTACATACCGAATTATTTATACCCCACACCATCGGCAAGTGGCAAAATAACTTGTTATACTTCTTGTACCCCGTCGTATAACAGACGGCAAGCATTTACTGCTATACATAGTACCGCAAAAACTCAAAAAAGTAAATCAGACTTTTTTGTATTTCAATCGCTATACTATGTACTTGTATTATATTACGCAATTGTCAGTTCTATAAGTCTTTCCGGAGCCGGTGACGCCCAGAAGTGTCTGGCACTGGTTGCCTTCTTCGAAACCTTTGACCAGATCGGCGATCGCCTGAGGCTGGTCGCCGGTAGGCTTGTATTCTGATATCAATTCAAAATGATCCATGATAAAAGCTCTCCTTTGCGGCTTTTGTAGTTATTTGAATTATCATTTATGTCAAATCTGATTATAGCAAACAGCATATAAAAAGTACAGAGCAAATCGAATGTTTGTTCTGTACCTTTCTATTTCTTTTATATATTCTTATAAGTCTGCCAAAAAATATCCTCTTTATGATGGACTGCCGGTCTGTATTTCCATCGGATACTCCACTCCCTCCGGCAGCGGATCCCACTCGTTCAGTCCGAGGCGCTGTTTGAACATGGCCTGTTCCAGTGACAGACTCGGTGTGTCTTCTGACAGATATTCGATCAGTTCATCGACACCTTCTCTTGTCACATTATTCACCATGAAGATGCGCTCGCATCCGGCATTGAGCAGCCATTGTCTGACCATCGGGATGTTGGCGTACGGAGAATCGATTTTCGTGATAATACCGATCAGCGGGCGCTGGATAAATGCCCTGCTGCTGTCTCCGAACAGATTAAACGGCTCATCCGCCGCCTGTACGATAGCGACCACGTCCGCCTCAAACGAAAAGCAGGCAAGCCCCACGCTGAAGCGTTTGGATTCTGCATACTCTCCCGGGGAGTCGATCGTATCATCCTCTGTGTTTGTATACTGTGTTTTTATATAATGAAGTTCTTCTCCTTTGAGTGCCTGCGTCAGGGAAGTTTTTCCCGCTTCGCTCCTGCCCATCAGAAACATCTTTCTCATGCTGTCACCTTACTTAACTTTCTCTAACTCCTGTGTATCTCACAGGTCTTAAATCCCAGAACCTCGTCGAAGAATCTGACGACTCCCTCCACCGCTGTCTGTACCTCGGCCAGGCCACCGGTGATAATAAGAGAACCACAGAAACGATCCATAAAACCGATCTCTACATGCGCGCTTTTTGTCGCAGTATCTGCTGCCACTACCACAGCCTCCCAGGGGGTAAATCTCATAAGACCGATGGACTCCCCGGTATGATCCTCACCTTCATGGACTCCGATATGGAGCGCAAGATTCTGGTAGATCCGTGTGTCGGACGGACTGATTATATGCGCCATGCACACTTCTTTCCCGGGTACGCGGACACGCGTCATGCGCAGCTTCTTTCCTTTCAGATGTTCGTAATCATCGTGGAACAGCTTTTCCAGCAGTTCCTCTTTCGTCATTCGAGCCATGGATGCACTTCCTATCTCTTTGTAATGTTGCAGACTACATATCCCAGAGAATCGCGGAAGTATTCCACGATCTCTGTCAGTGCTGTCGTAACATCAGAAATCTCGCCTGTTATGATCAGTGTCCCTGTAAAACGGTCTGCAAATCCAAGATAAACGTTTCCGCTCTTGACTGCGATATCAGATGCGATCACGGCAGACTCCGGCGGCGTCATATTCATGATACCGATTGCCGATGAGCGGTAATCCACCTGCGGATTCAACCCCAGTTTCTGATATATGATCGGAGACGGACCGCCCATCACGTGTGCGAACGTGATTTCCTTTCCTGCCACAGTCTCCTGTACGATTCTTATCTGTTCTCCATGATCATTAGCCATTGATTAATTCCTCTCTCTCCTGTGTATCTGCTCTCCAAAGAGCAGTCTGCTCCACTAAAAAGCATACTATCATACGTGTCCTCTGTCAAGCTGATATACAACATCCTGTTACCGGTTTATATCTTTTACGATCTTCACAATACGGCTCGTACCGAGACGGTCTGCCCCGAGCGCCAGAAATTTTTCCGCATCTTCCAGAGATGCGATTCCGCCTGCTGCCTTGATCTTCACATCCGGCCCCACATTTTCAGCGAACAGCTTAATATCTTCCAATGTGGCTCCGCCGCTGGAAAATCCGGTGGAAGTCTTGATATAATCTGCTCCGGCCTCTGTCACGATCCGACACATTTTTGCTTTCTCTTCGTCCGTCAACAGACAGGTCTCTATAATGACTTTAAGAATTTTGACTCCACATGCTGCTTTTAGTGTACAGATCTCCTTTTCTATAAGATCATACTTCCTGTCTTTGAGCCATCCGATATTAATGACCATATCAATCTCATCCGCCCCGTTTGTGATAGCGTCCTTTGTCTCAAATTCCTTGGCCGCCGTAGTCATATATCCGTTTGGAAATCCGATCACTGTGCAGACAGCAGTCTTTCCGTTCACATAGTCACTGGCCTGCTTTACATAACTCGGCGGAATACAAACCGATGCTGTATGGTATGTAATTCCGTCATCACAGATCTGACGGATTTCATCCCATGTAGCTGTCTGTGCCAAAAGTGTATGGTCTACGTGTGCTAAGATTTCATTTATCTCCATCATCCTCTACCTCGTTTCTTTTTTTACCGCCTCTTTACCTGTCCTTCTCCCGGTCGGAACGGATAAGACCGCGAATGGCTTCCACCGCCACCTGGACCGCCATATCGGTGTCGTGTATGACCGGATTATCCAGCCCCAGCTTCTCCCGTTCCTGATTTGCAAGGACAAGGAAACAAGAGCCGACTCTCACTTTAAGACAGCTTGCAACTACAAACAGCGCTGCTGACTCCATTTCTGAAGCAAGACATCCGAGACGTTTCCATGCCTCCCACTTATTCAGCAGTTCATAGCTTACCGGCTTTACTTCCGGCTCATGCTGTCCGTAAAAGGAATCCTTGCACTGTACGACACCTGTGTGATACGGATAGCCTTTTTGTTCTGCCGCATCGGCCAGAGCGTTCGTCACTTTCAGATCCGGAACCGCAGGGAATTCGATGGGCGCATATTCCCGGCTTGTCCCCTCCATGCGTATCGCACCCGTGGCGATCACGATATCGCCGCTCTTTACCTCCGGCTGCATTCCGCCGCACGTTCCGATCCTGACAAATGTATCTGCTCCGCAGCGGTACAGTTCTTCCATTGCGATCGAAGCAGACGGACCGCCAATCCCCGTGGATGTCACACTGACCTTTTCTCCATCCAGAGTTCCGGTATATGTAATGAATTCCCGATTATCAGCAATCAGGACAGGATCATCAAAATATTTTGCGATCTTTGCACACCTCTTGGGGTCTCCCGGCATGATCACGTATCGTCCCACTTCTCCTTTTGCCACCTGTATATGGTACTGCCTGCCGGCATCTTCCGAATAATTCTTCATCCTGTGTCCTCCTCTCCCTTTCAAGTCATTTACAGATCAGCGCTGTTTCTCTGCGCCTCATTACATACTTTGGCTATACCTGTATGGTATCACATTCCGGTATAAAATGCACGGGTAACGGCGGCGATATTCCCGTAGAGTTCACACTACAGCGGGTGGAACGAATTGCCGACATCGGGCTGTATCTGAACTATCTTGCAAATAATATATAAAGAAAGCCGAGTTCCCTCTTTTCAGGGGTTCTCGGCTTTCTTTTATCTTATTTCAGCATTATTTCATTACGATATTCACGATCTTCTTCGGCACATAGATCTCTTTGATCACATTGCCTGTCAGCTTGTCGGCAACAGCTTCTTTTCCTGCCGCGATTGCCTCGTCCTTTGTGGCCTCGGCGGAAATGCTGATGACAGCTTTTGTCTTGCCGTTGATCTGTACCGGGATCTCGATCTCGTCGTCTTTCATCTCATTCTCATCATAGGTCGGCCAGCCTGCCTTGAAGACAGTCTCATTGTGGCCAAGCTGTTCCCACATCTCCTCTGCGAAATGCGGTGCAAACGGGGAGACGAGGACTGCGATTGTCTCCAGTGTCTCTTTATCGATGCCGCCCTCTTTCTTGGCAACTTCGATAAACTTGTTGTTGTACTCCATGAAACCGGAGATAACAGTATTCAGGCTGAAGCTCTCCAGACGGCTTGTGATATCGTAAACCATCTTATGACGGAGTTTGATCATCTCTTTCGTAGCCTTGATATCTCCGTCCTTGCTGTCCTGGAGCAGGTTCCAGAGACGTTTCAGGAAACGGTTGACGCCGTCGATCCCGCGGTCATCCCACTCGGCATCCAGCTCCGGCGGTCCTACGAACAGCTCGTACATTCTCAGGGAATCGCAGCCGTAATCGCGTACAAGGTCATCCGGCGAAACTACATTTCCTTTGGACTTACTCATCTTGATCCCATTCTTTCCTGTGATCATTCCCTGGTTGAACAGCTTGTGGAACGGCTCGTCAAAGTCGATCACACCGATGTCATACAGGAACTTTGTATAGAATCTGGAGTACAGAAGATGCAGTACCGCATGCTCCACGCCGCCGATATACATATCTACCGGCAGGTA
>DWWO01000144.1 GCA_019119675.1 Candidatus Mediterraneibacter faecipullorum
GGTGATCTTGAAAAAAGGCGTGACGAAGGAGCAGCTGCACGAACATCTGAGGGCCGTGTTCCAGGACAGCGGTGTGGATGTATGGGATTGTGCGCATCAAAGGCCTCGGCAGATCTGCTCGTGCAGGCATACTGCAGGACTTATGGATTGCAGGCAACGATTTCCAGATGTTCCAACAATTATGGCCCATTTCAATTTCCGGAGAAGTTCATCCCGCGGATGATCCTTAATGCGCTGGAGGATAAGCCGCTCCCTGTATATGGGAAGGGAATCAATGTGAGAGACTGGCTTTATGTGACAGATCACTGCCGGGCGGTCGATCTGATCATTCACAGGGGAAAGGATGGCGAGGTCTATAATGTGGGAGGACATAACGAGATGAAGAATATTGATCTTGTCCGCTTTATATGTAGAGAACTCGGAAAACCGGAAAGCCTTATCACATTTGTGGAGGATCGGAAAGGTCATGATATGAGGTATGCGATCGATACGTCCAAGATATACGCTGAATTGGGCTGGAAGCCGGAAACCAGATTTGAGGTGGGAATCCGCAAAACGATCCGGTGGTATTGCGAGAATTTCGATTACCATTTTACAAACATTTAACACAATCCCTTCTCCGCCTGTTTTTCTCTTCTGTTATAATGGCTTCATACCGAAAGAAGAGAAAAGAGGAGTGAATTTCTGTAGATTCTCTACACCTGCAGAAAGGCATACAGACCATGAAAATCAATATTACAAAACTAATCGAATCCGGCTACGCCGACCTGCGCCCCTCCGAGAAGCTGGCCGCGGATTATATCCTGGACCATCTGGAGCAGATCCCGGATCTGCCCATCGACCGTCTGGCAAAGAAGGCGGGGGTCAGCCAGCCCACGGTGCTGCGGATGCTGAAAGCCCTTGGCTATAAGGGATACAAGGACTTCCGTTACCATCTTGTCGCCGAGCTTGCCAAATCCGGCGATAAGGCGCAGGATGACGGACAGACGCAGCTTATGTACGGGTATACATTGGATAAGAAAGAAGGACTGGAGGAGATACCGGTCAATATCACGATGACCACGGAGCGGATGCTGGAGGAGACACTCAAGAACTTCCCGGGGAAGACATACCGGAAAGTGATCGAGGCACTTAAAGCTGCCCGTCTGATCGACATCTACGGCGTGGAGAATTCCGAGGTCACGGCGGTGGATCTATTGACGAAGCTTCTGTATCTGGGACTTCCGTGCCGGCACTTTACCGACTGTTATCTGCAGCAGATCGCCGCAGGGCGCCTGACGGATCAGGATGTGGCTGTGGGCATTTCCTATTCCGGGGAATCGAAAGATACGGTGGATGCCATGAGGGCGGCGAAGCGTTCCGGAGCATGTACGATCGCGATCACGAATTTCAAGGATTCTACGATCGGTAAATATGCGGATATCCTGATCTGTACCAGTCAGGACCAGCATTTCTACGGCAATGCGATCTTCTCCAGGTCTACTCAGATCCTGATCGTGGACATGATCTATATGGGACTGATCTCATCGGATTATGAACACTATGTGGAACAATTGAATAAATGCGAAAAGGTCGTGCGTGACAAAGCATATGAACATTACCGGAAGCGGTGAACAGTCCGGGAATGTCGTCTGCAAAGCGGCCTGAATGGTAGAAAACCTACATCTTAAAGTATGTTAAGCCTCTGTAAAGTTTACATTTTCTTTACAGAGGCTTGATTTTTTCTTGATAGAAATATCGGAAACAGGGCGGGTATAATCTTACATGCAGGCGGCCGGGAGACCGGATCGGTAAGACCGGATGGTCGGCTGCCGGAGATGCTTTTGAGACACTTTGGATTTATTAGAAGTGAAGAGGAGTTAAGTATTATGCTTGAGTTGAAAAATGTAAAGAAAAGTTATGACGGCACGCCGGTACTCACCGACATCAGCCTGAATATCGAGGATGGTGAGATTGTTTCTATATTAGGACCATCCGGATGCGGCAAGACAACGCTTCTGAACCTGATCCTCGGTATCGTGGATTCGGACGGCGGCCAGATCATCTACAATGGCCAGGACATCACGAATGTTCCTATGGAAAAGAGAGGATTCAACATTGTGTTCCAGGATTACGCCCTGTTTCCGAACCTGAATGTATACCAGAACATTACATACGGCCTGAGAAATAACCCGGAGATATCTTCCAGAGAGGAAGTGGAGGATCTGATCCATCTGCTTGGTCTGGAAGAACATTTAAATAAGAGGATTGGTCAGCTCTCCGGCGGACAGAAACAGAGAGTCGCGCTTGCGCGGACAATGGTGATGAAGCCGAAGATCCTTCTTCTCGACGAGCCTTTAAGTGCTCTGGACGGCGTGATCAAAGAGTCCATCAAGGACAGAGGATATGCGATCTATCCGGGCAAGGTGACGGAGGCCGAGACATTCCGTATTGGAAATATCGGGGAGATCTATCCTGAGGATATTGAGAAAGTATGTGCGATCATAAAGGAATTTCTGGAGGAGTACAATCATGAAGAAAATTAAGGCAGTGATCTTTGACTGGGCAGGAACAACGGTGGATTTCGGATGTATGGCGCCGGTACAGGCATTCGTGGAAGTGTTTAAACAGTACGGCATCGAGCCGACCATGGAGGAAGTGCGCGAGCCCATGGGCATGCTCAAGATCGACCATATCCGCACTATGCTGAAAATGGACCGCATTAATGCACTCTGGACAGAGAAGTACGGCAAAGAACCGGGAGAGGAAGATGCGCAGGCGTTATATGCGATTTTTGAGGAGAAGCTTTTAAGTATCCTGCATCTCTATGCAGACCCGAAGCCGGGCGTGGTAGAGATAGTGAACCGCCTGAGAAGAAACGGTATCAAGATCGGATCTACTACAGGGTACAATGATAAGATGATGGAGATCGTCGTTCCGGCGGCAAAGGAGAAAGGATATGAGCCGGACGTATGGTTCAGCCCGGATTCTACAGGTCAGAAAGGCCGTCCGTATCCGTATATGATCTTCCGCAACATAGAGGCGCTCGGGATCAAAAAAGTACGCCGTGTCCTGAAAGTGGGAGATACGATATCTGATATCAAGGAAGGCAAGAACGCGGGAGTCTGGTCGGCCGGCATCGTAGTCGGAAGTTCCGAGATGGGACTGACACAGGAAGAATACGAAGCGCTCTCTCCGGAAGAGAAGGACGCAAAATGTGCGGAAGTCGCAGAAAAATTCATGGATGCGGGAGCTGACAAGGTGTTTTATACAATAGAAGACCTTGGAGAATTTCTCCTCGGGTAGCTGCGGATCCGGTGTGACGGCATCAGAAGTAATATAGAAAAGTCTCGTCATATTTGATAAAAGAAGATGCAAAAATCAGCCTCGATTTGTGAGAAACAGCGCAAATTGGGGCTTTTTGCGACTTTACATAGATTTAACATAGAGTTGATTTTACATTTTACATTTCTCTTTTATGATGAATAGCGTCGACGGGAGAGAACGAACCGCGGCAGCGCAGATGAAGATGCGCAGTACATAATAATCTGAATTGAAAAAGGAGATTATCGAAAATGAAGATGAAAAAGTTTATCGCAGTATTAGCAACAGTATCAATGGTAGCTGCTATGGCAGCAGGATGCGGAAGCAGCTCAGATGACACATCCGCTGAAGGAGATGCAGCAGCAACAACAGAAGAAGACAGCGGTGAGTCCGGAAGCTGGGATGCGGCAAATATGATCACAGCTGTAACACGTGAGGAAGGATCAGGTACAAGAGGAGCTTTCACAGAGCTGTTCGGTGTTGTAGATGAAGAGGACAACGATATGATCACTCTGGACGCTCAGACTACAAACAGCACATCAGTTATGATGACAACTGTATCTGAGAACGAATATGCGATCGGTTATATCTCTCTCGGATCTCTTGACGAGTCTCTTGTAAAGGCTGTTAAGATCGATGGAGTTGATGCTACGGCTGAGAACATCGAGAATGGAACTTACAAAGTATCCAGACCGTTCAACGTAGCAGTAAAACCGGATTCTGATAATGCAGTAGCTGCGGACTTCATGGCATTCATCATGAGCACTGAAGGCCAGCAGGTTGTATCAGATGAGGGATACATCCCGGTAGCAGACGTTGAGGCTTATGCAGGAAGTGCTCCGGAAGGAAGCTGTGTAGTAGGCGGATCTTCATCTGTATCTCCGCTGATGGAGAAACTGATCGAGGCTTATGCAGCAGTTAACCCGAATGCATCTATCGAGCTTCAGACATCTGATTCTACTACAGGTATGACATCCGCGATCGAGGGAAGCTATGATATCGGTATGGCATCAAGAGAGCTTAAAGACGAAGAGGCTGCTGAGCTTGAGGGAACAGTTATCGCTACAGACGGTATCGCAGTTGTCGTGAACCAGAACAACCCGACAGATGATCTGTCATCTGACCAGGTTAAGAGCATCTACCTTGGCGATGTGACAACATGGGATGCAATCTAAGTAAAGCACCGGTTCAGCCGCAGTAAGCACAGGAGTTCCTCTTTGCGAATGGCGCGTGCTGAGCTGTCACAAATTACACACAGAGAAATTCTTGAAGAAAAGATTTCCGCTTTTAATTTATGAGCCGGGCAGATATAGTGTATGTCTTCCCGGCTCATCAGGAGGAAAAAATGAAATCAAAAGCATGGACTGAAAAATTCATGCAGGGAGTTTTTTTCGTAGCCGCGTGTGCATCCGTGCTAGCGGTAGCGCTTATTTGCATCTTCCTGTTCGCAAATGGAATCCCTGCAATGAGAGAAATCGGGTTTATCAAATTTATCACAGGTGAGATCTGGCGTCCGAACAGTGAACAGTTCGGAATTCTGCCGATGATCGTAGGAAGCCTTTATGTGACGGCGGGAGCGATCATCTTTGGTGTGCCGATCGGTATCCTGACTTCTGTATTCATGGCGATGTACTGTCCGAAACAGATTTACAAACCACTGAAGGCGGCGACAGAACTGCTTGCAGGAATCCCGTCAGTTATCTACGGCTTCTTCGGCCTGGTGGTGGTAGTTCCGCTCATCCGTGAATTCGGAACTGCACTTTATAAAGCAGGACTGGTGAGCAAACCGGGTAACGGCAACAGTATCCTGACCGCTTCCCTGATCCTTGGTATGATGATCCTGCCGACGATCATCGGAACGACAGAGAGCGCGATGCGTGCAGTGCCGTCACACTATTATGAAGGTTCGCTCGCACTGGGCGCTACAAAAGAGAGAAGTATCTTCCGTGTCATCATTCCGGCAGCCAAATCAGGTGTGATCGCGGGAATTGTCCTCGGAATCGGCCGTGCGATCGGTGAAACGATGGCGGTGATCATGATCGTCGGTAACCAGGCAAGACTTACCGGAAGTATCCTTGACGGTATCCGTACTCTTACCGGAAATATCGTAATTGAGATGGGTTATGCGACAGGCCTTCACAGAGAAGCGCTGATCGCAACAGGAGTTGTGCTCTTCGTATTCATCCTCATCATCAACTTAAGCGTAGCATTACTGAAGAGGGGGGCGGATCATGAGTAAACAGACAGAAATCAATATGGTCAATAAGACCACGATAGGAGATAAGTTCAGGACATATCTGAAACATCCGGGATCATTGGTAGTGATGCTGCTCGTGATGCTGGCAGCGATCATCACATTTGCCGTGCTGATCTTCCTGATCGCATATATCCTGATCAATGGTGTGCCGCACATCACTCCGTCACTTTTTTCACTGGAATACAGTTCTGAAAATGCGTCGGTAGTGCCGGCTTTCGTAAATACGATCATTATGACTCTGTTATCCCTTATCATTGCGGTTCCTTTTGGAATCTTCTCTGCGATCTTCCTCGTAGAGTATGCAAAAAGGGGAAACAAATTCGTTGAGGTCATTCGCCTTACAACGGAGACGCTCCAGGGTATCCCGTCTATCGTATACGGACTCTTCGGTATGCTGTTCTTCGTAAATACGCTTGGATGGGGATTCTCCCTTCTGGCAGGCGCCTTTACCATCGCGATCATGATCCTTCCGCTGATCATGAGGACTACAGAGGAGGCCCTGAAAGCGGTCCCTGATTCCTATCGCGAGGGAAGCTTCGGACTCGGAGCCGGAAAGCTCCGTACCGTATTCCGTATCGTGCTGCCGTCCGCGATCCCGGGTGTGCTCGCAGGTGTGATCCTTGCCATCGGACGTATCGTCGGTGAGACAGCAGCCCTGATGTATACATCAGGAACCGTGGCTCAGATCCCGGACAGCATAATGGGATCCGGACGTACTCTGGCTCTTCATATGTACGTACTCTCAAGTGAGGGTCTTTACATGGATCAGGCGTATGCAACAGCAGTAATCCTGCTCGTACTTGTAGTGGGTATCAACGCACTGTCAAGTTTCATTGCAAGAAAACTTACGAAAGCGTAAAAGAAAGGGAAAGGAAATGTCTAAGTTAAGTATAAAGAATCTGGATTTATATTACGGTGATTTCAAAGCCCTGAAGAATGTAAATCTTGAGATCGAAGCAAATAAGATCACCGCTTTCATCGGACCTTCCGGCTGCGGTAAATCTACTCTTCTGAAATCCATCAACCGTATGAATGACCTCGTGGAAGGATGCCGCATCGATGGCGAGATCCTTCTGGACGGCGAGAATATTTTCAAGGGTATGGACGTAAATATGTTAAGAAAGCGCGTCGGAATGGTATTCCAGAAGCCGAATCCCTTCCCGATGAGCATTTATGATAATATTGCATTCGGACCGAGGACACACGGTATCCGCTCCAAGGCAAAGCTGGACGATATCGTTGAAAAGTCACTGCGTAATGCTGCAATCTGGGACGAGTGTAAAGACCGGCTGAAAACGAGCGCGCTTGGCATGTCAGGCGGACAGCAGCAGAGACTCTGTATCGCCAGGGCCCTTGCGGTAGAGCCGGAAGTGCTCCTGATGGATGAGCCTACATCAGCTCTTGACCCGATTTCTACATCCAAGATCGAAGACCTTGCGATGGAGTTGAAAAAAGACTATACTATAGTCATGGTCACACATAACATGCAGCAGGCGGTCCGTGTATCTGATAATACAGCCTTCTTCCTGCTCGGAGAAGTTGTAGAGTACAACGATACAGAAAAATTATTCTCTATACCGTCTGATAAAAGAACAGAAGACTATATCACAGGGAGGTTCGGTTAAATCATGCGTAATAAGTTTGATGAGCAGCTGCACTCACTCGACGAGCAGCTTACACATATGGGAGAACTCTGCGAGACTGCGATCGCAAAAGCTACACAGGCGCTCAAAGACGGCAGCATCGAGCAGGCAAAGATCATTATCTCAGAGGATGAAGAGATCGATCAGATCGAAAAAGATATCGAGAGACTGTGCTTAAAGCTTCTGCTCCAGCAGCAGCCGGTTGCCAAGGATCTCAGAAGGATTTCGGCAGCACTTAAGATGATCACGGATATGGAGCGTATCGGAGACCAGACATCCGATATTGCAGAGATCATCATTTCCTCCAAGGGAGTTGCGGCGACGGACGAAATCCATGTGATCGGTACGATGGCATCAGAAGTCAGCAAAATGGTCCGCAACAGCGTCACCGCTTATGTGAACCGGGATCTTGAACTGGCACAGAGTGTTATGAAGGCTGACGATGAGATCGACCAGTATTTCGAGGAAGTCCGTGATGAGATGATCGACTTCATTAAAGAAGAGAAAGGTGAGAACGGCAAGAGGATCTTTGACCTGATCATGGTGACAAAATATCTTGAGCGTATCGGAGATCATGCGACAAACATCGCTGAGTGGGTGGAATTCTCTATCACAGGCGTACACAAAGACAGCGCGATCATACACGAGAGTTAGTCTGCGGCGGCCTGCTGCAGAGCAGCAGACCAGATAAGGCGGACAAAGATTTATTAAATATACGATATACTAAGAAGGAGAACTGAAAAGATGATATATTGCGTGGAAGATGACGACAATATCCGCGAACTTGTAATATATACATTAGAGACAACAGGTCTTAAGGCCAGAGGTTTCGCAGACGGTTCTGCTTTTATGGAGGCTCTGGCGTTTGATACGCCGGAGCTTATTTTGCTTGATATCATGCTCCCCGGCGACGACGGGCTGGAACTGTTGAAGAAACTGAAATCCTCTCCGAAGACCAAAGGGATCCCGGTGATCATGGTGACTGCAAAAGGTTCAGAGTACGACAAGGTGGTCGGCCTGGATTCCGGAGCGGATGACTATGTGACAAAACCTTTCGGAATGATGGAGCTTGTCTCGCGTATCAAGGCAGTGCTCAGACGAAGCGGAAAAGTCGAGGACCGGATGGATATGGAGACGGCAGGAGTTCATATGGATGTAAAAAAACATGAAGTGACGGTAGACGGCAAAGAAATCTCGCTGACTCTCAAAGAGTTTGAACTGCTTGAAAAACTGATGCGCAATCAGGGGATTGTGCTGACGAGAGACCAGCTTCTGACAGAGATATGGGGCTATGATTTTGACGGCGAGACGAGAACGGTAGATGTTCATATCAGGACACTGCGTCAGAAGCTCGGCGAAAAAGGAGAGATCATACAGACTGTCCGCGGAGTCGGATACCGTGTCGGAGGAGCTGCATGAGAAAGAAAATCCAGAGAAGTATGGTGATGGTGCTTGCTGTCACCCTGCTTCTTTCTTATATTATATTAACCTTGATCACATATAACAGAAATCTGGACACGCTTGAGGCTGAAGTCAGGCAGGAGGCGAAATATATCCAGGCTGCTATCAACATATCCGGAGCAGAGTATCTCGAGGAGATGGACGGTGTCGACTGGACGACCCGTGTCACCCAGATCGATGAGAACGGGGATGTTCTCTATGACACGCGCAGGGACAGCAGTACACTCGAGAATCACAGCGGCAGAAAAGAGGTCAGGGAAGCCCTGGCAGAAGGAGAAGGAGAAGACGTCAGGATGTCAGACACTGTCGGTCAGGAAATGTATTATTATGCCCTTCTCCTGGATGACGGGACGGTGCTGCGCGCCTCCAAGTCAATGGATGGTCTGGTCAGGACCGCGCTTGGTAATCTGCCGGTCATGGCAGGGCTTGCCGCTATTATGCTGATCCTGGCATATTTTATGGCAAAATGGCAGACCAGACGTCTGGTAAAGCCGATCTATGACCTGGATCTGGAACATCCGCTGGATAATGAGACATACGACGAACTGACTCCGTTCCTGGAGGCGATGGACAGGCAGAACAAGGAGAAAGAAGCGGTATCCAATATGCGAAAAGAATTCTCTGCCAATGTTTCCCATGAGCTGAAGACGCCTCTTACATCTATATCCGGCTATGCGGAGATCATGAAAAACGGGATGGTGCGCCCGCAGGATATCCCGCTTTTTTCCGAGCGGATCTATAAAGAGGCACGGAGACTGATCACTCTTGTGGAAGACATTATCAAACTGTCTAAGCTTGACGAGGAATCGGTAGAGCTCGAGAAGCAGGACGTGGATCTTTATGAATTGACGAGAGAGATCATCAGCCGCCTTTCCCCGCAGGCTTCCCAGAAGAGTATCCGCATGGAAGTGACCGGTGAACCGGTGAAATATTTCGGCATCCGTCAGATCCTGGATGAGATGATCTATAATGTGTGCGAGAATGCCATAAAGTACAATAACGAGTACGGCCGTGTATCTGTGTGGGTCGGCAATACTCTCGACGGACCTAAGATCACCGTATCTGATACCGGAATCGGGATACCAGAGGAGCATCATGAGCGTATATTTGAGCGCTTTTACAGAGTGGATAAGAGCCATTCCAAAGAGCGCGGAGGTACCGGACTGGGGCTGTCCATCGTAAAACACGGCGCACTCCTCCACGGGGCGAAAGTCAGTGTCGAGAGTACGCCGGGCAGGGGAACCAGGATAGAGATGCAGTTCCCGAAAGGGAAAGGATAAGAAAAAGTATTCCAGAGAGAAACAGCAGGGGCAAACGGTTCCGTTCCATAATCCGGGAATAACATAAAGAGACAGAAATCCGGCTAAAGACAAAGCAGCATGATGAGCAACTCACTTCGTTCAGACAATCTCATCATGCTGCTTAACGCCGGCTTCCTGTCTCTTAAGTTATTCCTGCGGATTACTCCAAAGTCACCGTTTGCCCCTGCTGTTTCTCCCGGTTGACTTTTTCTCACCGCCGTTCATTCTCTGCATATTCACGATCAGAAGCTCTATGAGTGTTTGTTGACAGGAAAACGCTGAGACAGAATAAAATGTACCAATTGGATGAGTCAGCAGAAAAGAGAATACTGCATAAGACATGCATCGACTTGGAGCGTTCCGAATACACCTCGTTCTCCATGTTAATAAAATCGAAATGCAAGTTCCTATGAACAAGCATTTCGATTTTGTGTTACATGGATTCGAGGGGATAAGGAGATGCGGGTCGGCATAGCGTTGCAGTATTCTCTTTTTTTGCGTCCTTTATTCAATCAGTACATTCTTATATTTTCTGCCACGACGTTATCCCGTCAACAAACCCGAATTGTTTCCTCTTGTCAGCGCGGAGATGCTGTGCTATTATGTCTATAACACACCAGAGAAAGGAGCTTACTATGATCATAGAAGTTGATTTTGACAGTGACGAGGCGATCTATATCCAGCTCTGCAACCAGATTATTATGGGAATTGCGACATCTGTGATTCACGAAGGAGATTCGCTTCCGTCGGTACGTCAGCTCGCAGATACGATCGGTGTAAACATGCACACGGTAAATAAGGCATACAGTGTACTGAAGCGGGAGGGCTATATCAGTCTTGACAAGAGGCGCGGGGCAGTGATCGCCCTTGATGTTGACAAGATGGAGCAGTTAGAGGAGATGAGGCGCGAACTCAGGATTGTGCTTGCACGCGGATGCTGCAAAAATATTTCCCGTCAGGAGGTACACGATCTGGTGGATGAAATATTTGACGATTACGAGTGATAAATCTCTAAAAAGGGGACAAAATATAGGAACAAACATATTAAAAAGATACGGAAATCTCGAAAATATTGACAAATAAAATGCTTTGTCATATAATAAATTAAAGTTGTGGAGGTGATATATATAATGGCAGACATTAATATCGTAGTTGCCAACAACATCATAGATCAGATGAAAAAGCACAATATGAAACAAATAGATTTGGCCAATGCAATTGGTGTATCCAAACAAATTATGAGCAAGATGCTAAATGGTTCCCGTTTGATCGGCATTGCAGAACTGCATAAAATTGCAGATTATTTTCATGTTAAAATGGATGATTTGCTGCAATCTTCTGCGGAATCTGGTGAAGTGGACGTTATCAGGGCTTTTATGGGAAAGGTTGGATCAGAAGCAGCCAGGGAGGCTCTGCATACGGCAGACGAACTGGCAGACTTAATTATTTTTCATGCGAATGTCTGCGAAAATGCGAAAGTTATGTCTGAAACATGGGAGATGTAAAAATGACTTCACTTTTTGACAGGATCTTATATAAGAAGAATCCAAAAAGATTTGAACAGATTGGAGAAATTGCGGCAGGATTTTCCAGTTTTTATATTGGGCAGAATATCATTCAGGACGATGTCTTTACTATGATTGAGAATTACGCACGAACGAAAGAGATGCCTCTGGAATGGCTGCGTTTTCCGATTAATGATCAGGAATTATGCGCCTGTACATTTATTCGTGGCGGGCGTATTTTTGTTATGCTCAATTCGGGGATTCCTATGTCAAAGCAGATATTTGCGGCGGCACATGAATTGTATCATATACGTTGTTTTCTGGAAGAGGACGATACGGAATTGGTCAGAAGCGGTTCGATTTTAAATGCCTCCATAATTGAAAAAGGATCAACAGAAGAAGAGGAATTGGAGGCAAATGCGTTTGCCGGACTTCTGCTTGTGCCAATAGATGCGCTGGAGCAGCAGATTAGAATTTATCAAATTGACAAAACAGCTATAGAAATAGATGATATTCTTACGCTTATGGATATTTTTGCTGTACCATATAAGGCAATGGTTCTTCGTCTGTTAGAAGAACAGTTGATATCCGATATTTATGCAAGAGAGATGATTGATATTCCTTTTGATAAAATACGAAGGGAAATGGAAATTACAGACAAGGCGAAGCGATGGGATATGATTCCGTCAGGGTGTGAGAAATTTGGCAGTCTTCTGAAAAATCTTTCAACGAATACAGAACAGGAAGCCTTGCCAAAGAGCCGATTAAAAGAGGATTGGAAGAAACTGGACAGGATAAAAAAAACCTATGGGATTAAGTGAGAAAGTATGGCGGATCAACGGAAATATGCAATTTTGGATACAGATTTTGTCTCAAAGGCAAATATCATAAAAACAGAGGGGCGTGTACTGGCTGATGAAGTGTTTGCATTCCCGGGATATTCTTTTTGGTGTCATCAGAAAATGAAAGAAGAACTGGGTGATCATGGAACTAGGACTGCACAGATCTGGCTTGAGAATAAAATTGAAGCCGGAAAAATCAGGTGTTATTCAGATGATCAAATTTTATCCGAAATGAATAGGAATGTTTCAGATGCCTGTTTTTCATATTACCGTACTTTTTTGAAACAAGGGTGTGGACTTTTTGATTCAGAATTTTATGATAGATATTTTTTGCCTTTAGACGATTTGATGAATGCCGGTGTGTTTGACAGAGAAACATTTTTAGCTGTTTTGCAATCTTGTGAAAATCAAATTGGTCATCAGAAAAGTTATGGTGAGATAAAATCTTTTGTCCTTTCTCAGGCTATTAAATTTGTGTATGGTATAGATGTGTGCATATTTTGTTCCGATGATTTTGGAGCTCGACGGGGATTTGCCAATGTTGCACAGATTCCATGTATTAGTATTTTAAGCGTATTCCTTAAACTACGGTTAATAGGCCAAAAGATTGAAGAGGTAGATCCGTTTTTTCAGAGTTTCCTGCATTGGTGCTCTGACAGGAAAAATCCTCAGACACATGTAAAAGTGTGGATATTTGAGAATGGCTCTGATAAAAGGAAAAAAGTACCGATTGAGTCAATTTTACCAGATATTTATGCCGGTTTATACTGTGCAAGAAAAGATGGTGATCTGCAAAAGATAGCAGAATAATACTACAGGAGGAATTTATGCATATATCATATACGAATCAGGCGGAGAACGCCATCAAATATGCGGCCAAAAAGGCAAAGGAGATGCAGCATCCCTACATCGGGACGGAGCATCTTCTGCTGGGGCTCAGGCAGGAGTATTCCGGAGTGGCAGGCCAGATCCTTGCGCGAAACGGCGTTGAGGAGGAGAAGATCTATCAGCTCATGGACGAGCTGATCGTGCCGCAGACAGAGACTCCGGTGAAAAGCAAGCCGGCGGAGAGTCCGCGCTATAAAGATATTCTTGAGAACAGTGCAAAGGAAGCGCACAGGCTGCACACGACGGACACAGGCACGGAGCATCTGCTTCTGTCGATGATCCGGGATGTGGACTGTGTGGCTACCCGGATCTTGATCACACTTAATATCAATCTCCAGAAAATTTTTCAGGATATTATGACAGCAGTGGGTGTGGACCCGAAAGAGTATCAGGATGAACTGCAGGAGGACGGGAAAAGTTCCCATTCTATGATGGATCAGTTCTGTACAGATATGACGGCGAGAGCAGAGGAAGGGAAACTCGACCCGGTGGTGGGAAGAGAGGAAGAAATGCACCGTCTTATGCAGGTGTTAAGCCGCAGAACAAAGAACAATCCGTGCCTGGTTGGAGAACCGGGTGTCGGAAAGACGGCGATCATCGAAGGCCTTGCGCAGAGGATCGCATCCGGAGTGGTTCCCGAGAAAATGAAAGACAAGAGGATTTATACACTTGATCTGCCGGGTCTGATCGCAGGTTCCAAGTACCGTGGAGAGTTTGAAGAGCGTATGAAAGGACTGATCGCCGAGGTGGAATCCAGCGGAAACGTGATCCTGTTTCTCGATGAGATTCATACGATGATCGGCGCAGGAGGAGCAGAAGGGGCGATCGATGCGTCCAGCATCCTCAAGCCGTCTCTTGCAAGAGGCGGACTGCAGCTCATCGGTGCGACGACGATTGCCGAGTATCGCAAATATATTGAGAAAGACGCGGCTCTGGAACGACGTTTCCAGCCCGTATCCGTGGAGGAGCCGACAAAGGAGCAGTGTCTGGCGATCCTTGGAGGATTAAAAGAAAAATATGAATCTCATCATAAAGTCATGATTGAAGAGAAAGCGCTGGAAGCGGCAGTTCAGATGTCGGAGCGGTATATCACGGACAGGAATCTTCCGGACAAAGCGATCGACGTTCTGGATGAGGCGTGCTCAAAAGTGAGCCTTAAAGGTTATAAAGTACCGGATAATCTGACTGCTATGGAAGATTCTCTGAAAGAACTTATGCAGCAGAAAGAGGAGAGTATCCGGCGAGGAGATTTCGCGGAGGCTTCTCTCGTGCAGAAGGAGCAGGAACAGGTGGAGAAAAAACTGGAAGAGGTAAAGAAACGTTTCCAGAAAAAGACTTCATCCAGACAGCCTTCTGTGACAGAGGAAGACATTGCGGAGGTAGTTTCCGCGTGGACAAAAGTACCTGTGCAGAAACTTGCAGAGAGCGACGCCGACCGGCTGAAGAAACTGGAAAGCGTTCTCCATAAGCGGGTCATCGGTCAGGACGAGGCAGTCAGCGCTGTGGCACGTGCGGTCAAGAGAGGACGTGTGGGCTTAAAGGATCCCCGCCGCCCGATCGGATCGTTCCTCTTTCTCGGACCTACGGGGGTCGGAAAGACAGAATTATCAAAAGCGCTGGCGGAAGCACTGTTTGGGAATGAAGAGTCAATGATCCGTGTAGACATGTCGGAATATATGGAGAAACATTCTGTTGCCAAGATGATCGGTTCTCCTCCGGGATATGTAGGACACGAGGAGGGCGGACAGCTCAGTGATCAGGTGAGGACACACCCGTATTCGGTTGTTCTGTTTGACGAGATCGAGAAAGCACATCCCGACGTGTTCAACATCCTGCTTCAGGTGCTGGACGACGGTCATATCACTGATTCGCAGGGAAGAAAAGTTGATTTCTCCAATACAGTCATCATCATGACTTCAAATGCCGGGGCGAAAGCGATCGTGGAGCCGAAGAAACTGGGATTCGCCACAAAGGAAGATTCTGCCGGCGATTATAAACGGATGAAACAGAACGTAATGGACGAAGTAAAGATGATCTTCCGTCCGGAATTCTTAAACCGTATCGATGAGACGATCGTGTTCCATGCCCTGGATAAGACACATATGAAGAAGATAGTGACCCTGTTGTGCCGCGACTTCACAAAACGTCTGGAAGATCAGCTCAATATACACCTTACACTCCGTGAGTCGGCGAAAAATCTGATCGTGGAGAAGGGAACCGACGCAAAGTACGGCGCAAGACCGCTTAGGCGTGCGCTCCAGACTGAACTGGAAGATAAGCTTGCAGATGCGATATTGAACGGTGAAGTGAAAGCGGGAGACCATGTAGAGGCCGGAGCATCAAAAAAAGAAATCCGGTTTATTTGCCAGTAGAAAAAAATATTACTTTATATTATAATATCGATATCGGTGATGCCGGAGGCATCGTACAATAAACACTTATAATGAGATACTTAGGAGGAAACATAAGATGGCAGCGATAAAAGAATTGTTGCGCGCAGAAAATGACGGAACACTCAGTTTTGGAGATTATACTCTTACTGCAAAGACAAAGAAAGATAACTTTGAATTCGAGGGTGATATTTATAAGGTGAAGACGTTCGCGGAGATCACGAAGCTTGAGAAAAACGGAATGTTCGTATACGAGTCGGTGCCGGGAAGTGCCGTGGAAAACTTTGAGACAACAGAGAGCGAGGTCGCTTTTATGGTTTCTGCCGGAGGCGATGTACAGTTTACACTGGAGCTGGAGCCGGAGAGTGAATATGAGGTGTTTATCGACGGTGCATCGGCAGGAAAGATGAGTACGAATCTGAGCGGAAAGCTCAGTGTAAGTGTGGAACTTTCTGCTGGTCAGAATGTTCCGGTAAAAGTAGTAAAGTGCTGATCTGTTTGATCTGGCAGCAGGGTGGATGATTATCCACCCTGTTTTGGGTATATGCCGGTCAGACTTTCGTAAGAATTATTTCCAAGGTGACAGAAAAGGAAACGTAAGATGGCAAAAGGGAAAAAGACGATATTCTTCTGCCAGAACTGCGGACACGAAGAGTCGAAATGGCTCGGTCAGTGTCCGGCGTGCGGGGAGTGGAATACATTTGTAGAAGAAACGACAGGCAGCGGGATCACGAAGGGGACAACCGCATCGGCCCGTTCGGTCAGGGAATCTGTAAGAGACGCGAAAGTCGTACCGCTGACAGAAGTGACTGCGGACGACGATGCAAGATGTAAAACGGGCATCCACGAGCTGGACCGTGTGCTGGGCGGCGGGATCGTGCCCGGATCGCTCGTGCTGGTGGGAGGCGATCCCGGGATCGGAAAATCTACGCTGCTCCTTCAGGTCTGCCGAATGCTTTCCAAAGATAAGAAAGTTTTATATATTTCCGGAGAGGAGTCTCAGGCCCAGATCAAACTCCGGGCAAACCGGATGGGAGATTTTTCTTCGAATCTGTATCTTTTGTGTGAGACAAATCTTGAAATCATCCGCGGCGTGATCGAGAAAGAACGCCCGCAGCTTGTTGTCATTGATTCCATACAGACTATGTACAGTGAAGAGGTTTCGTCCGCTCCGGGCAGTGTCTCTCAGGTCAGAGAGTCCACCAATATCTTCCTGCAGCTTGCAAAGGGACTGTGTATTCCTGTCTTTATCGTGGGACATGTGACGAAAGAGGGAACGGTTGCCGGCCCGAGGGTGCTGGAACATATGGTGGATACTGTCCTGTATTTCGAGGGCGACCGCCATGCTTCCTACCGGATCCTGCGGGCGGTGAAGAACCGTTTCGGTTCCACGAATGAGATCGGTGTATTCGAGATGCAGCAGACCGGGCTTGCAGAAGTGGAGAACCCTTCGGAATACATGCTGAGCGGGCGTCCGGAAAATGCATCCGGTTCTGTCGTGGCGTGTTCCATAGAGGGAACACGGCCCATCCTGATCGAGATCCAGGCCCTTGTCTGCCAGAGCAATTTCGGGATGCCGAGGAGGACGGCGGCGGGAACAGATTATAACCGTGTTAATCTGCTCATGGCAGTTCTGGAGAAGAGACTGGGAATGGCTCTGGGTAATTCCGATGCCTATGTTAATATTGCAGGAGGTATCCGTATGAATGAGCCGGCCATCGATCTCGGGATCGTAATGGCGATCGTATCAAGTTTCCGTAACCGGCCCATTGATGAAAAGACGATCGTGTTTGGCGAAGTCGGATTGAGCGGCGAGGTGCGTGCGGTAAATATGCCGGAACAGCGCGTGGCAGAGGCAAAAAAGCTGGGATTCGAGACATGCATCCTTCCGGAAGTATCACTTAAGATGGTAAAAGGGATAAAAGGGATCAAACTGGTAGGAGTGAGAAATATCGGTGACGCTGTGCGTGAAATCTAAGGAGTGCCAGGCGTCTTTGGAAAGGAGACAAAAATGAAACCATATATGTTAAAGGCAAGGTATTATGAGACGGATCAGATGGGAATTATCCATCATGCAAATTATATCCGCTGGATGGAAGAGGCGCGTATCGATATGCTGAATCAGATGGGATATCCATATCGGCGCTTTGAGGAAATGGGATATATCAGCCCGGTACTCCATGCAGAGTGTGAGTACAAGAAGAGCGTGAAATTCGACGATGAAGTGAAGATTGTTGTGAGCCTTCAGGAGTTTGGAAAGCTGAAGTTCACACTGAGATATGACATCTACAATATGTCGGAGGGCGGAGCTTTAAGCGCATACGGGACGACGAGACACTGTTTCCTTAACAGCAGGACAGGCCTGCCTGTGATGATGAATAAAGAGATGAAAGAATTTTCTGAAGTGATGCAGAAATTTCTCGGAGCAAAGACAGAAGAATAAAATACTGACAGGGGGCAGCGTATTGAAGAACAAAGAGTTCGGATATAATACGCTGTCTTTTTTATTTTGTTAATAAACAGTATATAACAGTTGACAACAGTTCTATACTGTTATATACTGTTTATCAAGAGGAGGACACATATGAAGATTATAATCAACAGTTCATCAATGGTACCTATATATGAACAGATCATGGATCAGATCAAAGCAAAGATCACAGCAGGAGATCTGAAAGAAAATGACGCACTCCCCTCTGTCCGTACTCTTGCAAAAGAATTAAAGATCAGTGCCCTGACGGTCAAGAAAGCGTACGATAATCTTGAGCAGGAAGGCTATACGGTCACGGTTCACGGCAAGGGAAGCTATGTTGCCGCGGCGAACAAAGAGAGGATGAAAGAGGAACAGCGCAGAGAAGTTGAGGAAGACCTTGATAATGCTGTTCAGAAAGGCCGCAGATGCGGGCTTACGGATGAAGAAATCCGGGAGTTATTTGAGTTGATAATGGAGGACTAGATGATGCTGGAAATTAACGGGTTGGTAAAGAAATATAAAGATTTCACCCTGAACTGTTCCATGAAGGTGGAACAAGGATGTATCACAGGACTGGTAGGAGAAAACGGGGCTGGAAAGAGCACGACATTTAAAGCTGCGCTGGGGCTTATCAGTTATGACGATGGAAATATCAGACTGATGGGAAAGGCACCGTCGGAGCTCACAGAATCTGAAAAACAGAAGATAGGAGTGACGCTGGCAGAATCCGGATTCAGCGGTTATCTGAAAGTGAAAGATATCATACCTGTGATGGCAGCCATGTATCCGGACTTTAACAGGGAAAGATTTATGAGCCTGTGTCATAAATTCAGTATACCTCAGGACAAATATATCAAAGAATTTTCAACCGGAATGAAGGCAAAACTGAAAGTTCTTGCAGCAATTACCCATAATGCTGATTTTCTCCTGCTCGATGAGCCGACAACGGGACTCGATGTGATGGCAAGGGAAGGTATCCTGAATCTGCTCAGGGAATACATGGAAGAGGATGAGAACAGGAGCATTCTCATAAGTTCACATATCTCGACGGATCTTGAAGGGCTGTGCGATGATATTTACATTATTCACGAAGGAAAGATTGTCTTGCATGAAGATATGGATAACCTGCTAAATGAGTATGGCCTTATAAAGGCAGATGACAGCCAGTATACAAAACTGGATAAGGAATATATTCTGTCGGTCCGCAGAACACCTTATGGTTATGACTGCCTGACGGACCAGGGAAGATTCTATAAAGAAAATTATCCCGATCTTGTCGTTGAGAATGGATCGCTGGATGAAACGATCACTATGATGACGGGAGGAAAAAGATTATGAAAGGTTTGTTGATCAAAGATATAAGACTGTTGAAAGGTCAGAGCACGATCCTGCTTGCACTGCTTGTTCTGGTAGCGGTATTTATGGGTGTGGTCTCGGATGTATCATCTTTTTTTGTAGTGGCATATATAACAATTTTTCTCTCAATCTTCGTGGCGTCTACCATCAGCTATGATGAGTACGACAACGGTTATCTGTTTCTTATGACTCTTCCGGTCACAAGGAAGAAATATGTTAACGAGAAGTATATTTTTGGTATCCTTATCTCCATATTTGCATGGTGCGTGGGCATGGCTGCAGGTACTGTCCTGATGATCGCACAGGGCGCGAAAACAGGTGCCGGAGAATGGATCGGGGGTAACCTGATGTACATTTGTATTGCGTGGATGTTTATGAGCATTATGATGCCGCTGCGGCTTAGATTTGATTCTGAGAAGGCGAGATATGCCAATATCATCATGTTTGCTCTGATTGCGGCTGTTGCATACGGGGTATCAAGGATTTCGCAGTATGTGCCGGACAATATACTCAGGAATGTATCTGCCTTTTTCAATACTCTGGGAAACAATGGGATTCTCGCGCTTTGCGCAGTCGCAGCGGCTGCGGCACTTCTGATCTCGTATATCTGCAGCCGTCACATTATGGAGAAGAAAGAATTCTGAGGTGATGCATATGAAAAATTCAGGCAGATGTCCTAAGTGTGGTTCCGGACGAATTGCGAGGATTCCGGACAACGGGAGATATGCCAACGGAAATAACATATATCTGAGATCAGCTGTGGTGCTTGCGGACAGGATTCCGCTGATCAAGTATATATGCTGTGAATGCGGATATGTGGAAGAGTGGGTGGAAAGCAGGGGAGACCTTGCTAAAATAGAAGATAGGTTTGGAAATTAACATCTTGAAATAGTGACACGTTTCTGTGGATTTTATCATATCCGGGAAACGTGTTTTTTTCTTATAATAAAGCCAACAAAAACAAAGACCATTTTATTCATGGGTCAAAGGAGGAAAGAGTTTTATGAAAAGAAAAAGATTACTTGCACTTGTACTTGCAGCAGCGATGGTAGGAAGTCTTGCGACCGGCTGTGGTAGTTCCGGATCGGACAGTTCAGATGGGTCGGACAGTTCTTCTTCAGGCAGCACGGGAAAAGTATATTACCTGAACTTCAAGCCGGAACAGGCTGATCAGTGGGTAGAGCTGGCACAGACTTACACGGACGAGACAGGCGTACAGGTGGATGTGCAGACAGCGGCATCCGGTACATATGAGTCACAGCTCAAGTCAGAGATGGCGAAAGACGAAGCCCCGACACTGTTCCAGGTAAACGGACCGGTCGGACTGGCTACATGGAAAGACTACTGCTATGATCTCTCCGACAGTGATGTTTACAAGGACGTATCAAGCGATGACTATGTGCTCAAAGACGGAGATCAGGTACTCGGTATCGCATACGTGATCGAAACATACGGCCTCATTTACAACAAGGCTCTGTTAAATGATTACTTTGATGCAGACTGGTCGACAGTGAAATCCATCGACGAGCTGAACAACTTCGAAGCGCTCAAGACAGTGGCGGAAGAGATTCAGGCTCACAAGGACGATCTCGGAGTGGAAGGTGCATTCACATCCGCAGGTATGGATTCATCCTCAGACTGGAGATTCAAGACACACCTTGCAAACCTTCCGATCTACTATGAGTACAAGGACAAAGGCATCACATCCACAGACGCGATCGAGGGAACATATCTTGACAACTACAAACAGGTATGGGATCTGTATATCAACAACTCTACATGTGAACCGTCCATGATCTCATCAAAGACAGGCGATGACGCGACAAGCGAATTTGCACTTGGTGAGGCTGTGTTCTATCAGAACGGTACATGGGCATACAACGATATCAAGGACAATGAAGTGGCTGACGAAGACCTTGGCATGCTCCCGATCTACATCGGAGCTGAGGGCGAAGAAGATCAGGGACTCTGTACAGGTTCTGAGAACTACTGGTGTGTAAACAAGAACGCTTCCGAGGCAGATATTCAGGCGACACTCGACTTCATGAAATGGGTAGTAGAGAGTGACGAAGGACGCGACATGCTGGCAAATCAGATGGGATTTGTGACACCGTTTACTACATTCTCCGACTATCTGCCGAGCAACCCGCTCGTACAGGCTAACGAGGAATACAACGAAGCAGGCAAGACACCTGTGAGCTGGAACTTCACCACAATGCCGTCTGAGAACTGGAAGAATAACGTAGGAAGCGCACTTCTTGAGTATGCACAGGGCACAGGCGACTGGAGCGCAGTAGAGACAGCATTCGTAGACGGATGGGCTACAGAGTACGCGGCAGCAAATGAATAACAGGTTTCATTCCTGATGGAAAAGCTATAATTCCTAAAAGTTAAAAAAGTATTAGAAACAGAGAGCTCCGGCATACATGGCGGAGCTCTTCTCAGAAAAGGAGAAAAAGGAAATGCAAAAAGCGATAAAGAAATATTTCCCTGTCTTTGTGCTCCCTACAATGATAGCATTTACGATCGGATTTATAGCTCCGTTCCTTCTGGGGATCTATCTTTCCTTTTGTAAATTTACAACAGTAACAGACGCGAAATTTATCGGTCTTGACAATTATATAAAGACACTGGGGGATGCAGAGTTTATCCACTCACTCTGGTATACGGCTCTTTACACGGTTGTGACAGTACTTCTTATTAATGTTCTGGCGTTCGCCGTGGCAATGCTCCTGACAAAAGGCATCAAAGGAACCAATATCTTCCGTACCGTATTTTTTATGCCGAACCTGATCGGCGGTATCGTGCTCGGTTATGTATGGCAGCTCCTTTTAAACGGTATTCTGGCGAATTTTGACCGCACTCTGACATACTCGGAGGTGTATGGATTCTGGGGACTAGTAATCCTTGTCCTCTGGCAGCAGGTCGGCTATATGATGATCATTTATATTTCAGGCATCCAGAATATACCGGGAGAGCTGATCGAAGCGGCGAAGATTGACGGTGCGAATTCATGGCAGATCTTGAAGAACGTGATCATACCGATGGTTATGCCGTCCATCACGATCTGTACATTCCTGACACTGACGAACGGATTTAAGCTCTTTGACCAGAACCTGGCTCTTACGAACGGAGCGCCGTCTAAAATGTCGGAACTTCTGGCGCTCAATATTTACCATACGTTTTATGGAAGGGCTGGATGGGAAGGTGTTGGTCAGGCAAAAGCAGTGGAATTCTTTGTACTGGTAGCTATTATCGCCCTGATCCAGAATAAGCTGACGAGATCAAAGGAGGTGCAGCAGTAATGAGTGTAAGAAAAGCAAAACACGGATGGATACTGTCGATTATTTTTACGGTCATCAGTCTGCTGTACGTATATCCGATCGTACTGGTTTTCATTAACTCGTTTAAGAAGAAAGCGTACATCAGTAAAGATCCGTTCTCCCTTCCGACCGACAATATGTTCGTCGGACTCGATAACTATATCCGGGGCATTGAGCAGACTGATCTGATACAGGCATTCGGGTGGAGTATATTTATCACGGTATTCTCCGTGGCGGCGATCATCCTGTTCTGTTCCATGTGCGCATGGTATATCAGTCGGGTAAATACAAAAGTGACAAAAGCAATTTATATCATGTGCCTGTTCGCTATGGTTGTGCCGTTCCAGATGGAAATGTATACACTATCCAAGATTTCGAACATGCTGCATATGGGGAATCCGTGGGGCATTATCGTGATATATCTGGGCTTTGGCGCCGGACTCTCGGTATTCATGTTCACTGGATTTATGAAATCCATTCCGCTGGAGATAGAGGAGGCGGCCATGATCGACGGCTGTACGCCCATCCAGACATATTTCCGCGTAGTCATGCCGATCTCTAAACCGACCTGTGTGACAGTTGCCATTCTTCAGGCGATGTGGATCTGGAATGATTATCTCCTGCCGTCCCTTGTACTGGATCAGCGAAAATACAAGACGGTCCCCATGGCGGTACAATATCTAAAAGGCGGTTACGGCTCTGTCGATATGGGAGCCATGATGGGAACCCTCGTGCTGGCGATCGTGCCGATCATTATTTTCTATCTCTTCTGCCAGAAATATATCATCGAAGGCGTAGTTGCAGGAGCTGTGAAAGGATAACAGGACATATAATGAAGTGTGCTCTCTGCGCTGCATGGCGGGATTGTCCGTCAGGCGGTGCAGAGATACTTTATTTTCACGCTCGATTATACTATAATTCATTATGAAAAAGGGAGGGTACAATGCTTACAATTCTGATAGTAGATGATGAGAAACTGGAAAGAAACGGGATTAAATTTCTCCTGAAACGGGAAAAAGAGGAATTCAGGATATTAGAAGCCACTAATGGGAAAGATGCAATGGGCGTCCTCGCATCCAATCATGTGGACATTCTTTTCTCTGATGTAAAGATGCCCTACATGAACGGTCTGGAGCTTGTCCGGCAGGTCAGGGAAACGAATGAGGACATGGAGATCGTGATTTTTAGCGGATATAATGATTTTTCTTATGCAAGGGAAGCGCTTCGCTATGGTGTGGTTGACTATGTCTTAAAACCGGTGGATCCGGAAGAGTTTTCAAAAACGCTCTTGCGGGTAATCCAGAATATCAAGACCCGGGTGTCTGAGAGAGAACAGTGGGAACGGCAGACAGACTACCTGACGAAATATTTCTTTATCGATTACCTTTATACATCGAATAAGGAGAATGCGGTCAAACTGGAAAAACTGACGGCTGGCGGAGACCATATCCTCAGCCGCTGTGTACGTATGATCCTGGTAAGCGCGTCTAACGGGTTCTTTGAGACAGAAGAGGAGCACTTTACCGGTGCTTTGCAAGACCAGATCCAGAGGGAAATCTATTATGTTAATTTGAATTCAAACGAGTCCCTTCTATTATTTACAGAGAAATATACGAATTACAGGGCGCTGGCAGATTCGCTCCGCCAGTTCTTTCTGCAGCAGTTTGAGACTGACTGCTATTTTGCGGTCAGCAAACCGGTTGAAAACTGGAGAAGTATGCCGGAGGAATTCCGCAGGCTGGAAAAGCTTCTGGAAGAACAGTTCTATCAGCCTGGTCATCATGTGTTCTTAAGTGGCGAAACTGGCGAGAATACACAGGATGCAGCCGGAGAAGATTCTGAGATCATGGAACAGATCAGCCATGATATCAAATACAAAGACATAGCACACCTCAGGCAGGATTTCAGCAGGCTGGAGCAGAAATACAAGGCGGGAGAGAAGTTTTCACAGATGTATGTGAAATTCGTATTTTCAAGCATCCTGAAGGAAATTTACGAGCAGATGGATCCGACAGACGAAAAAGTCCTTTCGAAAAAGGTGGACCGGCTCTATCGCTGCAGGAAGATCAGTGATGTGGTCGATATTGTCTCAGGAGCCGTGGAGGAGCTTGAAAAATATATACAGGATCAGCAGGACGGATTCCGTGGAGAGATAACCACGGTAAAGAATTACATATATCACCATTATGGTGAGAAGGAGCTGGGACCGGAGAAGCTGGCCGCGCTTGTATATCTATCACCGGGATACCTCAGTGCGATCTTTAAAGAGGAGACAGGGGTTACTCTGAATCGTTTTGTCCGCGAGGTGCGGATGAATAAGGCGAAAGAACTTCTCGAGAATACGAATAAGAAAATCTCACAGATTGCAAAAGAAGTGGGATTTTCAAACAGCTCGTATTTCTGCCGCAGTTTCCGGGAGTTTTTCGGGGCTTCTCCGGAATCCTGCAGAAAGGGAATAACAGATGAAGAATCTATACAGGAAGTTCAAGAATCTTAAATACCGGTATAAACTTACCCTGCTCATACTTGCAGCCGGGCTGATCCCTGTCGTGATCATTGTAATCTATATGCAGAGCGGTATGGTGAGCATTCTCCGTGAAAATGAAGTGGATAGTATGGAGAATACACTGGAACAGTCGGTGGAGGCGATTGAAAACCAGGAGATGATCTATGAGAATCTTGTAGATTATCTCTCTTATTCTCAGGATCTCCGGTCGATACTGACGACAGAACCGGAATCTGATTATGAAGCTTATCTTGAGTATGTCAATGTGGCAGATCCCCTGCTCCAGATGCCCCAGATCTATCATAAGGAGATTAAAGAGATCACGCTGTATTCGGAGAGTATCCAGGTGGCTCACGGAGATACACTTCTACCTCTGACCGAGGCGGAAGAGCAGCCATGGTATGCCGACATGGATGACAGCACGCTTCTGCAGTGGTCGGTCCGCCGCGGCTCCAGGCAGGAGATCACAGCCTGCCGGAAGTTCTATGATGACGATGTCACGGCGGTTCTCGTCATGACGTTGGATTACCAGGCGGTTTTGGAGCCTTTTTCCAGCCAACTGCGGGACAACACAGGCGGGGTCATTTTTGATGCCGGCGGCAATGTAGTATATTCAAGTTATTCCATGGATGATAAATACACACCTGCACAGCCGGAGTCTGTGGACTATATTATGGAGAACTACACATATTCGGTCCAGAGTATGGAAGGAACGGGCTGGACGTTCTATATTTACCGGCCTACAGAAGTTATAACAGAATTTGTGTGGCTTCTTATAGCAAGAAATATTCCCATCGTTGTCATCTGTATTATCCTGCTGGTGCTTGTCGGCTATGTGTTCTCCAGGCGGATGGTTTCCTGTCTGGAGCGTCTGACGGAGAATATGAACCAGATCCATCTGGGATTTCGAAAGGTGACGGTTACCAGTAATTCGAATGACGAAGTGGGTGTGCTCATACGCTCGTTCCGCCGGATGATGGATCAGATCAACCATCTGATCTCGGAGGTATATGAGGGGAAGATCAAGCTTCAGAATAGCGAGATGAAAGCTCTGCAGGCACAGATTAACCCGCATTTCCTCTATAATTCCCTGTCCATCATCAACTGGAAAGCTCTTGAGGCAGGGGAGGATGAGATCAGTAAAGTGACACTGGCGCTGTCGACTTACTACCGTACAAGCCTGAATCGCAGTGAGACGATGACGACAGTTGAGAACGAGATCAGCAATATAAGAGCTTATCTGAAAATACAGCTGGTCATGCATGACGACAGCTTTGCCGTGAAAGAAGAGATCGATCCGGAAATATCCGGATATGAGATTCCAAAGCTGATCCTTCAGCCTCTTGTGGAAAATGCCATCGATCACGGGCTTGATATGTCGGAGAGTGAGGAGAAATGCTTATATGTCGGAGCAACGCAGGATGGTGATTCCCTTGTGTTCACTGTGAGAGACAACGGCATCGGTATGGAGCAGCAAAAGTCGGATGAGATTCTTACATATCAGTCGTCGGGTTATGGGGTGAGAAATGTGTGTGAGAGGATACAGGTCCTGTATGGAGAAGCCGGTTCGATGAAAGTGACGAGTGGTCCCGGCAAGGGTACTGAGGTAAAGATAAAAATTCCGAAGAAAGCAGGAAAGAAAGCATAATGAAAAGACGCGTATTACAACTGGCAGCACTGATGGCTGCGTTGATACTCCTTTTTGTCGGCTGTTCTGGCAGCATACCCGGTCAGAGCGGTGTTGACACGGAAAACGTTGAAAGCTCAGATGATTCAGGAACTGCAGATCCTGAATCGGATCAGGCGGCATGGGAAGAGGCGGCGCACACGCCTCTCGGAAAATATCCGGAGACAGTCGAGTACACTCTTGGCAAGATCTCGGGAGCAAACAATTCCAATCTGCCCGCGGGGGATACTTACGAAGACAACGCTTATACGAGATATCTCAAAGAGATCCTGAATATCCAGAATGTAGATATATTTGAACTGGAGGCGGGCGGCTCTTACGAGGAGGCTCTCGAGATGAGCATTGCAGACCGTTCGATTCCCGATGTGCTTGTGGTAAACGGCAGGGACAATCTGGAGAAACTTGTGAAAGCCGGGCTTGTGGAAGATCTGACCTCGGTCTATGAAGAATGTACGACGGATGTTATAAAAGAGATGTATGCCAGCTACGGCGAAGACCTGCTTGGCTCTGCCACATTTGACGGAAAACTTTACGCTTTCCCTAATACAGCCATCGATGACGGACATATGCTCCTCTGGCTGCGGGCTGACTGGATCAGGGAACTGGGACTTGAGGAGCCCCGGACGATGGATGAGGCTATGCAGATCATCAAAGCTTTTGTGGAAAACGATATTGCAGGAGACGGAAGGACGGTGGGCCTTGCCTGCAGCACCGGCCTTATTGCAGGTTCCAGTGAAACTTACGGAGTGGACGGAATATTTACCAAATTCGGATCTGCGCCGGAGAAATGGATTCTTGATGACGAAGGAAATGTGGTGTACGGTTCTGTTACTTCCGAGACAAAAGAAGCGCTGCGGTACTTGAATCGGCTGTATCAAGACGGAATACTGGATTCCCGCTTCTTGCTGCGCAAAACAGATAATATTGATGAATTGCTCATAAACGGATACTGTGGCGCTGCTTTCGGGCGGTGGTGGGCGCCTAATAATCCGCTGAGCTTGTCCTACAGTGAGGATAAAAGTGCGGAATGGAAGCCGTATCTTTTTGCGGAGGACGTTCAGGATGAACCGCAGACTTTTGAGTCATATGACGAATGGATGTATGTAGTTGTTCGTAAAGGATATGAGCATCCGGAGATCGTCGGGAAATATGTGAGCGCTATTTTTGATTATTCGAGATATGAGGATGATCATTATGCATCAGAGGTAAACGATTATTTTTCGATTAACGTAGACCCGACCGCAAGACCTATGAATATCAATGTGGATTACATAGACGCCCTGTACCGCTGCGGGGACAATCTGCAGAAAGCGCTGGAGGGAGAGATAAGCGTGACCGAGCTATCCGGGCTTGAGAAGTCTTATTATAATACCTGCCGTTCTTTCCTGAATGGTAACCTGACGACAGCCAACGGCTGGGCAGCATACGCATCGAGAATCCAGGCTGTGGAAGTGCTTGACAGTATCGGCACGAGGAAGAAGCCCGCAATTTCTCTAGGAGCCGCAGATGCAGATATTCCGCAGAATCTGCAGGATCTGGAATCGACGGCTTTCCTGAAAATCATAGCAGGAGAGGAGCCGGTGGACTATTTTGATACCTTTGTACAGGAGTGGTATGCTGGCGGAGGAGGAGAACTGACGGAAAATGTGAGAGATTCTTATCAGTAAATATCCTTCCGGCAGTAATGAAAAAATGCCACGGCAATCCCGGCAAGTGTTACGGTACATCCGATGGCGGCCAGTACCGGATCGATCCTGACGTCGGTTATGATATCAGCAGCTTCGGCATACCCGAATGGTGTAATGTATTTGAGCCATTCCGCGTCTTCCGTGATATTGGCGATGATGTTCAGAAAATAAAGGATCGCAGCCATACCGAGCCCGATGCCGATGCCGCTTCTTCTCAGAAATGCAGAGATGCAGAAGCAGACGGCTCCTATCTCTATCTGGAGCAGAAAGTAAGCAAGATGCAGCAGGAGAAATTCTTTCATCTGGAATTCCTCACCTATAGCGGCAGTGACAATAAGTGCGGTCAGGATACACACTGCATTCAGGATGATGATCTGCAGCAGGATGCGCACCAGTTTTTCGAATACAATGCGTCTGCGGCTGACGGGATGTGTGAAAAGATATTCCGCGGTATGGTTTTTCTCCTCGTCGGCAAGCGAGGTTATACCAAGGTATGCGGCGAAGAAGGCTCCTCCGATACCGAGGATGTTGCCGCATTCCAGACCATAGAAGCCCATCAGTTCCCCGAAGTTCAGCCGGTCCATGCCAAAGGCTTCGGTAAATCCGCCCATAGAAGAAAAAGCGGTGTTCAATTCATTTACCTGATCTTTCATGTCAGGAAATATGAGCAGGCAGATCGTAAGGAGCAGAGCGATCGCCGCCGTCCAGACTGCCAGGGCGATCCGGTTTCTTTTCATTTCAAAATTGAGTAGTGTCATGATCCTTCCCCCCTCTATTCATAAAAGTGCATAAAGATTTCATTCAGATCCGGTTCTGTGATTGTGATGTCCGTAAGACTTATCTGTGTGAGAAACTGTATCAATTCTTTCATATCACCCTGGTAGAGAAAAGAAACAGTGTTCCCCTCACCTTTCAGATCGCGTATTTCTGATGCAGTGCTAAGCCCGGCTGCCTGTGTCTCCTGCTCTCTGAACAGGTGGAGCAGAGATGCGCAGTCTTCCGGAAGACTCAATGTGATGCGTCTGGCGTTCGTCCTGGCCAGTTCTGCGATATCACCGCAGGCGATCATTTTTCCCTCGCGGATGACCGCGGCACGGCTGCAGTACTTTTGCACTTCCGATAAAATATGGGAAGAGAAGAAAATAGTTGCCCCTTTGGCCTGGCGTTCTTTGAGAATCTCGAAAAATTCTTTCTGGATCAGAGGATCGAGCCCGCTTGTAGGTTCATCAAATATATAGAGCTTCGGGCAGTGCTGAAGTGCACATACAATGGAAACTTTTTTTCGGTTGCCCAGGGAGAGCTCGTCGGTCTTCTGTCCGGGGTCAAGCTGGAGCCTTTCACAGAGTCTGCGGCTTTCCTCCCGGCAGTCCTGCCTGCGTAATTTCGCAGAAAGGTTAAGAATTTCCGACACGGTCACACCGGAATAAAACATAGCTTCCGATGGAATATATCCAATATTTCTAAGTGTTTCCTGCCTGTTCTTCAGCACGTCCATATTCATAATAGACGCGCTTCCGGAAGTAGGACGCATCAGTCCGAGCAGCGTGCGGATTGTCGTGCTTTTCCCTGCACCGTTGGGACCGATGAAGCCGTAGAATTCCCCCTCTTTGACAGCCAGATTCAGATCGATAATTCCTCTTTTTTTTCCATATGATTTAGTGAGATGATCTGTAGTGATAATATCCATATCAGCAGCCTTTCCGCATTATCATGAAGATAGTGCATTGTATTACTTGATGTTGGGGGCAAAAGCCCCCA